>NZ_JAKMSO010000006.1:0-85713 GCF_025772685.1 Campylobacter sp. CNRCH_2015_1657
TCAGCATCAAGCTTGTGCTAAATTAGGTATTTGTATAAATCACTAAAGGATAATGATGGGATTAGTATATTCTCAATGTTGTAATCAAGTTATTGATACAAGCTTGCGTTATACAGCAAAACCACTATTAAAACTTGAAGAAGCTAAATTTGAACAAGAAAAAAAAGCTGAGAATGATAATACAAAAAAAGTAGAAGCTGAAGCTAAAAAAGAAGAACAAAGTAATTCTACAAATACAGATAAAGCAGACAATAAAAAAGATCAGCTTTTAGATATATCTGTTTAATCTCAATATTAAGCGGCAGACTTTATCCGCTTTCCGTACTACACACTTAGACAACCCTAGCACCCATTTTAGCACAAAACATATGGCACCTATAAGGTGTATTTTATTTAGAGAAGAAAAGGTGCTTCTTTTGAAAACCTTATCTTGCTTCTTCTCTTCTTCATCACGGTGATTGCTATTTAATGGCATTAAAAGCCGTATTTTTAAAAGTGTTTAAAAAAGATTTTCTAAATCATTCATTGGTGTAGTTTCTTTGATATTTACAACCGCACTCCATTTATAGTTTTTTACTTAAAAATTTTATCCTATAAGTTTGATATATTTTTCATAGCATTATTTATGATTTCATTTTTTAACGCAATTGTTTGCTTAAAATAACTAAGTGATGAAAATCTTTATTATGTTGGATTTGTATAAAATTGGATTTTAAAATTAATACTATATATTTATCTCATTGTCATGTTTATCTATAATTATTTTAAAATAATTGATAATTTTTTCAGGATTTTTATTCCATTTCTTCAAATGTTTAAAAATCAAAACTGCTATATTTATTTTAAGCTTCATTGTAGTTGGTTTTAACAAGATCAAATCAGTGATTTACATATAAATATGGCTTAGTTATATCAATCAAGCAATGAAGAAGATTATATTTTTTAAAAAAGAAAGAATTTTACTTGTAGTTCATACTATATAGAAGGCAGTACGGCATACATTATTTCAACATCAAACTTAATCAATATTTTTTAAAGATTATTGCAGTGGTTAGATGTTTATTATCTTTAATATTCAAGAAGAGTATAAAATAAATTTTATTTCATGTTATCAACTTAGAAAACAAGAGTATAATTTATTCTTATATCATTTAATGACTCATAAAAAAAGAGAGAGTAATCATTAAATAAATCTTGATTATTATTACAATAACATAATAATTGCTACAATATACCTTAGAATAATTATACAAAATATTTTAAAATTAATTTCTTATACTTATTTTGTATTGCTTCAATGTGAAGATTAAAAACATCAAGATAAAATATTATCACACAAGTTCGAACACATTTGGCACTTTCTTAGTTAATAAAACTACTATCTTTTATTTACCAATCAAGAAATATTTGATTAATAAAACTAACTAAGGAATATTTATCCAAACAGATTATTTATTTAGATGTATAAAAGGATTTGCTAAATTAAGAGAATATAGTTATATTTTTGAAATAAAACATAAAATAATAGAACAAAAAATAAAAATTTAAAAGCTACTTTAGAAGCTTTTAATATAGATAAAAAGATACTTTAGAAAACAAGAAATTTATCACAAAAAATAATGATAATTTAAATACCCTAAATACAAAATACACTAAAGTAAAAAATATAAGAAAAGCTCTTTTAGTTTGGAAATTACTTTAAAGATTAAAAGACTTAGGCATATTTATATAAATTTAGATAAAAAAAGATTGTATTATTTTTTAAAGCCTACCTCCTAGTGTTTCCACCATAAGAAGAATCATCTCTAAAGATAAAATGAGAATAACACTTACAAGAATTAATTATCTAGGCCAAAATAAAAGCTACAAGAGAGAGTTAAAAATAGATAACTAAAAAAATCTTAAAACAACTCCTATGAATACTTGGGCAATAGATACTATAAAATATGTCGATAATAAAATAAAAATATATACTTACTATGATAAATTTAGTTACAAGAATTGATTATACTGTAGCTTTATCTCCTAAAAAGACAAGATATACTAGCATATCTTAAAAGTTTTGTTATTATCTTAAAAACTAATAATACTCATAAAAGAATTTAGCATACTCACAGATAATGGCTGTGAATTTAAAAAACTATGAATGTTTTATTAAAGAACTTAACACTACTCGTTATTATACTTATCTAAAGAATCTTAGAATGAATATTCATAATGAAATATTTAATAAAACCTTAAAAGAAGCATTTGCTAATCATTATAAAGATTTATTATTTATAGATCTTAAAAAATTTAATCAAGAAATGATTAAGTAGTTAGCAGCTTATAATACTATCTTGTTATATCCGGCTTTAAAATATAAAGTCTCCTCATTTGCACTTCATCAATTAAGAAATATTTTTATTTGTTAGACTTTAAATCAATATTGTTTTTTTCTTGCACTCTAAAAATTTTAATACATTACCTATTTAGCAAAAAATATCATTTTTTTACATTTTTACAATAAAATACAAAGCATGTGCAATAATTTAATTAATAAATCATACGCCTATTAAACTCGCCATTTATTCTTGTTAAATATTATTTTATCTATTTTATTCTTTGTATTGTATTTTTAAAATTTCAATAATTTTAGAAATTTTAAATTAATTTGATTTCAATATTGCTAAAAAACATCTGTTGAAATAGATTATAAGTTATTTTTATATAATGGTTGCGAAGGGGAGATTTGAACTCCCGACCTTCGGGTTATGAGCCCGACGAGCTAACCACTGCTCTACTTCGCGGCATCATATGAAGTGGATGGGGTAAAGGGATTCGAACCCCTGAATGACAGGACCAAAACCTGTTGCCTTACCGCTTGGCGATACCCCAATAGAAATTTTTTATTTAAATTAAAAGTGATATTATATATTATTTTTTATACAATGTCAAGAAAAATGCTATAATATTTTTAAAATATTTTCAAGGAATGATTTTATGGGATATATAAGTATAGAACAAGCTATAAAAGAACTTCAAGATGGTAAGATGTTGGTAATGGTGGATGCAGAAGATAGGGAAAATGAAGGGGATTTGATTTTCCCTGCACAATTTAGCTCACAAGAAAAAGTAAATTTTACCATCACTCACGCAAGAGGTGTGGTATGTGTAGCATTAAGTGAGAACTTAGCTAAAAAATTTGAACTACCTTTAATGGTACCTAAAAACACATCAAATCACGAAACAGCTTTTACCATCACTGTCGATGCAAAAAATGCAACAACAGGAGTAAGTGCCTACGAAAGAGATATGACTATACAAATTTTTGCTGATGATAATGCAAAGGCGAGTGATTTTGTGCGTCCTGGACATATTAATCCTTTGATAGCAAAAAAAGGTGGAGTTTTAGAAAGAACGGGCCATACAGAAGGAACAGTGGATTTATGTCGTTTGGCAGGATTAAAAGAAGCATGCGTAATATGTGAAATTGTTAAAGATAATGGAGATATGGCTAGAAGAAGCGATTTGCTTGAGTTTTGCAAAAAACATGATATTAATATGATTACTATTTCAGATTTAATCGAGTATCGTTTAAAAAATGAAAGTTTGATTTCTTTAATTAAAGAAGAAGAAAGTATTTTAGCAGGTTTTAAAGCTAAAAAAATGACTTTTAAAGATCACAATGAAAATGAACACATAGCTTTTAGTTTTGGCACTTTGAAAGAATGCGAGAATGTTAAATTTTATCTTAGTGGAAGCGACTTTGAGCTTCTAACTTCTAATAAATTTAATGAATTATTAAAACAAATTGAATTTTTAAGTCAAAAAGGTGGTGTAATCATTTTCATGAAAAATGAAAAACAAGAAAACATACAATTTAAAAATTATGGCATAGGAGCGCAAATTTTAAGGTATTTAAAAATTTCAAAAATCAAACTTCTAAGTCAAAATACCGATAAAGAATTTATAGGCTTAAAAGGCTTTGGGCTTGATATTACAAGCAGTAATTTTAAAGCTTAAATTCTAAAAACTTAAACTTATCACCAAAGTTAAACATCAAATTTTTACTTTGGTTGATAAAGTTTCTATAAATTTGGAGATTAGCATTTTTAGCTTGCTCGATAATTTCTTCCAAACCAAAGTCAATTAAGGCTTGATTTTGATTTTTATATTCTAACACCTCAAAGCCCTCTTCTTTTAAAACTTGTAAAAAATGATCAAAATTTACATTATATGTAATATCGCTTTTAGCAAAAAAATCTTTTAAGTTTTCTTCAAAAAGATTATACACTTGGTGATTTTTATACATTCTAATACTAATTTTTTCTTCTTTTTTTGCATAATCAAAACATGCAAAAGTTAGTTTTTCACAGGTTTGTTTTAATTTGGATAAAAAGGGTTTATAAGAAATACAAAGCTCGCTATTAGTGATAGAATATTTTTCACATTCTTTTAAAAGATCCTCATTCATAGCTTTAAAAACAATGTTTAAATCATCATCAACATATGCCATTGTTCTATCTTTTATAAGCTCACACGCAAAACAATCAAATAATTCATTAGCGTAAAAAAAGGCGTTTTTAAAATGACATTCTTCCAAAGAATTATAAATTTTTACATCCAAATCATACTCATCAAAAAGTTTTTTTTGAACACATTTTAATTTTTCATGTGGCTCTATGATAAAACACTCAATCTGCTCTAAAATATCAGCCCTAAGAGTGTATAGAGCTTGTATAAAATCAAGCATTAAATGCCCTTCATTTGCCCCTATTTCTACAACTTCAACCGGTAAAATTAGCTTTTTATCATCTATAAGTTTTAAAAAATGATTAGCTAAAAGTGTTCCAAACAGATTTCCCACGCTAACTGCGGTATAAAAATCTCCATTTTTACCAACACTCACAGCTTGGGAGTAATATTTATCAATCCAATTTTGAAAAAACTCACTAAAAGCTATCATTATAAAGCATTAAATTTAGCTATAAAATCAAGTGGATCAACTTGCACACCATTAACTAAAATTCCAAAATGCAAATGTGGCCCTGTAACTCTACCGCTAGCTCCACTCAAACCTATAAGCTCACCCTTTTTTACCTTTTGTCCTACTTTTACATTAAGTTTTGATAGATGATAATACTGAGAATAAATCCCATATCCATGATCAATTACCACTGAATTTCCTGCATAATAACGATTTGAAGCAATCCTTACAATACCATCATTGCTAGCATAAATTTTTGTCCCACTTGCTGCTCTAAAATCAGTTCCACTATGATAACTTTTAAGAGTATCATTAAACAATCTTGCCTTTCCAAAATCACTTGTAATTTTACTTTCTAAAGGATATGCAAAATTGCCTTCAAATAAAGCCATATTAGTATAAGTATTATAAACCTTAATAGCTTCTTGATATTCTTTGCTAATGCGATCAAGTGTTTCTTTAGGTGGATTAACCTTAGAAGCACTAACTTTTAAAAATTCTTTTTTATAGTTTCCTTCGCTAAATTTTATGTTAATTTCTTCTTTAGAATTATCTTTAAATTCAGCTATTAATTTTCTATCTTTAGGATTTTTATAAGGTATGGCTATACTAACAATGACTTTATTTTTATACTCAAAAAAAGGAAGTTTTTTAGAATTTGAGCTAATTTGTAAAAAATTATTTTTATCAAATTCTAAAAAAACTACTTGCCCTTTTACAAGCTCAATCTCTCTAGCTTCTAATGCAAATACCAAAAAACAAAGTAAAAAAAGAATTTTTCTCATATACTAAGCTCTTTAATATCAGCTATTTTTAAAAACTCACGATAAATTGCACATACTAAAGCTTGACGATTGTTTTTAATATTTTCATCTTTGTCATTAATCATTACTTTATCAAAAAAAGCATCAATTTGTGGTTTTAGTGCAAAAAGGCTTTCTAAAAGCTCTTGGGTGTTATTTTCTTTTGTTTTACACTGCATAAAAGCTTGGTATAAATCTTTTTCCTCTTGAGTGTTAAACAAATTTTCATTAATTTGAACTTCGCTTAATATTGCAATATTTGCCAAACGCTTAAAAGTAGCAAAATTTTGACCAAAATCTGCCTTATTTGCACTTTGTATTAAAGCTTTAATACAAGAATCAATATAAATAACATCATAAGTTTTAGAGCTAAGCACAGCTTTAACAAAAGAAGCATTTACTTCATAAAAAGTATATAAACGCTCTAAGATAAAGTCTAGTAAAATTTTCAAATCAAAGCTTTTATACTCACTAGCTATTGTGTCTAAAAATATCTTAAGATCAAAATTTTTATTTAAAGCTAGAATAATTTTTAAAACACCATTTGCTGCTCTTCTTAAAGCATAAGGATCTTTTGTACCACTTGGTATTTTCCCCATTGAAAAAAGCCCCAAGAGTGTATCAAATTTATAAGCTAAAGCTACAATAGAACTAAATTCATTACTTGGCATAGCTGAATTATCGCCATTTGGAAGATATTGTTCTTTAATCGCTAAAGCAAGCTCATCACTCATACCCATAGCTTTAGCATAATAAGATCCCATAATACCTTGAAGATCAGTAAATTCATACACCATTTGAGTGCTTAGATCAGCTTTTGAGTATTCTATGGCTTTTAAGATTTCATCTTTTTGAGTATTAGCAAAAACTTCACAAAGCTTAGTAGCGATTTTTTGCTCTCTAATAATTTTATCTTTTAAGGTTCCAAGTCCTTCAAGATATACCATTTGGCTTATTTTATCATTATTTAAGCCCTGTGCTAAGTCATTTTTCCAAAAAAACATCGCATCACTTAATCTTGCCCTTAAAACTCTTTCATTTCCATTAATGATTTTAGAATAATCCTCACAAACCGCATTAGAAACTACAATAAAATGATTGCTTAAAGTGTTGTTTTTAAATACTGCAAAATAGCGTTGATTTTCTCTCATAGAAGTAATTATCACTTCGCTTGGGATTTCTAAATACTCTTTCTCAAAATACCCTAATAATGCTTTTGGATACTCTGTGATAGCTACAACTTCGGCTAAAAGCTCATCATCTTTTGCAATAGTAATATCATTTTCTTTTTCGAGTATTTTTAACTGCTCAATAATAAGTTTTTTTCTTTGTTCTTGATCTAAAATAATATAATTTTGCTCTAGAGTTTTAAGATACTCATCAATATTTGAAAAAGGTATTAAATCATAACTAACACTTCTATGAACAAAAGTACTTTTTGCGCTTTTAACGCCATAACTTTCAAACTCAATCAATTCATCATTTAAAATACAGCAAAGCGAGCGGATAGCTCTAATAAATTCAAAGCTACCATCACCCCATCTCATAGTTTTACCAAAACTCAAGCTTTTTAAAAAAGCCTCGATCATTTGAGCTAAAACTGCTTTGCTTTGCAAGCCTTGTACTTGTTTTTGACAATACAATACTTCTTTACCCTTAATTTCTTTAAATTCAAGCTCTTCTTCTTTTAAACCACTTTTTTCTAAAAAGCTAAATCCTGCTTGAGTAAGCTTTCCATCTTTATAAGCTATCGCCTTAGGTGCACCTATAAATTCCACAAAAGAATCATCTTGTTTTTCTTTAAAATTTTCATGGATAAAAACCAATCTTCTAGGAGTATAGAAAAATTTAAATTCAGATTCTAAATGATACTCTTGTAAAATCTTTTCCCATTTTTTAGTAATATTTGGAAGTTCTTTTAATAAAGGAATAGCAGGAAGTTCTTCTGTGCCTATTTCTATTAACAATTTCATTTTACACTCTTTTTTAAAAATTTTTTAGTGTATTTTACCTATTTTTTTTAAAATCTTTCTTTGTTTTTAATTTTTCTTCTCTTTGTTTAGCTTTTTCTTGCATTTGGCGGTTAAAGCCAAACACAAGAAAAACCATAAAAGCTATAAACAAAGCAATAATAATATAATCTATCATTAGTCCCAACACTCTGCGTTTTTAATACCAAGCTTTGAAGCGCTAAACACTGGATCTCTACCTTGTCTTTTTTGCTCGCTAAAATCTTTTAATACCTTTTTCACTATACCACCAAGCAATAAAATAGAAATGATATTAATCGTAGCCATAAACGCCATAGTAGTATCAGCTAAATCCCATGCAAATTTTAAATCCATATTTGCACCAATAAAAATCATAAGCACGGCACTTGCTTTAAAAAGATTAATAATAATAGGATTTTGAGTAAGGTATTTAATATTTGCTTGAGCATAATAGTAATTTCCTATCAAAGAAGTAATAGCAAATAAAACTATACTAACAGTAGTAAAATGTACACCTAGATTTCCATAATATTCTTTCATGGATTCTTGTACTAAAGGTAGTGCTGTTAAAATAGGCTTACCGTCTACACCAATATTATTAGCATAAGCAAGTGAAAATAACACTAAAAATCCTGAACTTGTACAAATAATCACATCAATTAATACAGAAAATGCTTGAATAACCCCTTGTTTTGCAGGGTGAGTTGTAAGAGCAGAAGCTGCTGCATTTGGTGCTGAACCCATACCTGCTTCATTAGAAAACAATCCTCTTTTTATACCTATAACCAAAGCAGAACCTGCAAATCCACCAAAAATAGCTTCAAAATCAAAAGCGCTTTTAAAAATCATAGAAAACACTTCAGGAATTTTATCAAAATTCATAAACATCGCTATAATAGATAAACCAACATAAATCATCGCCATAATAGGAACGATGACCGAGCTTACTTTACCTATTTTAGTATGATCACCAAAAAACATATAAGCAGCAAAAATAGCCAAAATAGCCCCTATTACAATAGGCCACCAACTTTGCGAAAAACTTACTTCGCTAGCATCAACCATACCTTTATAATAAAACTCAAATGCTGAAGTCATAGTTTGACTTTGAAGTCCATTAAATCCATAAGCATAAGTAATGATTAAAATCACCGCAAATATAGCACCAAGCCATTTTAAATTTAAAGCTTTACTAATATAATAAGCAGGGCCACCTTTAAAACTTTTTCCATCACGACTTTTATAAACTTGTGCTAAAGTGCTTTCTGCAAAAGCCGAAGCGCCGCCAAAAAATGCCATAGCCCACATCCAAAACAAAGCACCAGGTCCGCCCAAAACAACCGCTACTGCAATACCTGCAATATTTCCTATACCAACTCTTGAAGCTGTTGAAATCATCAAAGCCTGAAAAGGAGTAATATGGTGTTTTTCATGTTTTTCTTGCTTTTCTGTCAAAATGTCAAACACATAAGGAAGCATTCGAAATTGCACAAAACCTGTCAAATAACTATAATAAAACCCTACAATAATAAGCAAAATAACCAAAATGGAATAATACTGATTATTTACAAAGCCAACAAATTGGGATATTAAATCCATATTTATCTCCTTTTTATAATTTAATCGAGTGTAAATTTATCATAAAAAAATGAATTTGCTACAAAAAAATATAATTTTATATTAATTTTATTTTATTTTTTACAGCTATGTGAAAATTTAACTCACGATATTTACCAAAAAAACACATAAAAATGCTTTTAAGTAAAAAGAAAACTTAATTTTTATACACTTAGTTTTTTTAAAATTTTATAAGGTGTTTAAATTGAAACAAAATACGATGAAAATTTTTGTATTTTTTGCCATTATTGTTTTTTGGGCTTATTTTTCATTTCCTATTGAAATTTTACAAGTTAAAGATCAAAATGGCTTAGCTACAGGAGAATATGCTTATACTATAGAAGCCAAAGCTTATGTTCATAGTTACTTCACAACACTTGGCTTAACAGTGGGTGGAATTTTAATAGGAATAGCACTTGGTTTTTTCCTAGCATTTTTAAGATTTTTAGAAATTCAAAGTTTAAATTTCATCATAGATGAATACATAGACATTATACGCGGAACCCCTCTGCTTTTACAGCTTTTGATTTTCTCAGTAGTGATTTTTGCTACTTGGAGTGATAATTTTTATGTAGCTATTATTGCACTTGGACTTAATAGTTCTGCTTATGTAGCTGAAATCGTAAGAAGTGGAATTCAAAGTGTAGACAAAGGACAAATGGAAGCATCAAGAGCAATGGGGCTTAATTATTCTGCTTCTATGAGACTAATCATCTTTCCGCAAGCGATTAAAAATATCTTACCTTCTTTAATGAATGAATTTATTTCTTTATTTAAAGAAACTTCAATAGTGGGCTATATTAGCGTTATGGATATTACCATGCAAAGTAAAAGCTTACAAGCAATTTATTACAACCCTAAACCTATTATTTTTACAGGGCTTGTATATTATGTAAGCGTTAAAATTTTAACACTGATTGCAAGATTTATAGAAATGAGATTAAACAAACATGATTAAAATAGAAAATTTGATTAAAAAATATGGAGATTTAGAAGTTTTAAAAGATATTAGCATTGAAGTACATAAAGGTGATATTATTGCTATTATAGGGCCTAGCGGAGGTGGAAAAAGTACTTTTTTACGCTGTTTAAATAAACTTGAAACACCAGATAGTGGTAATATTTATATCAATAATATCAATATACTTGATAAAAAAACAGATATCAATAAAATTCGACAAAAAGTAAGCATGGTATTTCAACATTTTAATCTTTTTAATAATAAAAATGTTTTGGAAAATTTATGCCTAGTGCCAGTACAAACAAAAATCATGAGTAAAGATGAAGCAGTAAAAAAAGCACGAGAATTACTCAAAAAAGTTGGCCTAAGTGATAAAGAAAATTATTTTCCTCATAAGCTTTCAGGTGGACAAAAACAGCGTATTGCCATAGCAAGATCATTAATGATGAATCCTGATGTGATTTTATTTGATGAGCCAACTTCAGCTTTAGATCCTGAAATGATAGGTGAGGTTTTAAATATCATGAAAGAAGTGGCTAAAGAAGGTTTAACTATGCTTGTAGTTACACATGAAATGGGATTTGCAAGAAATGTAGCTAATAGAATTTTTTTCATGGATAAAGGCATTATAGCAGTAGATGAATGTCCTAAAATAGCATTTGAAAATCCAAAAAATGAAAGATTGAAAGAATTTTTAAATCAAGTTTTAAATCATTAAAATTTTTCAAAAGAGGCAAAATTTTGCCTCAAAGCCTCATAACTCACTATGCCTACACTTGTAGCTAAATTTAAACTTCTACCGCAATCTTTCATCGGTATAGTAATAGCATTTTCCCATTTTTTTTGCATTAAATCCATAGGCAAACCAAAACTTTCACTTCCAAAAAATAAAAAATCACCTTTTTGATAATTTACATCAAAATAAGCTTGAGTAGTTTTAGTTGTCGCAAAGAAAAATCTATCTTGAAATTTTTCATACTCTTTTAAAAAATCTTCTAAATTATCCCATAAAAAAGGATTTAATTTTTTCCAATAATCAAGCCCTGCTCTTTTAACTGCCTTTTCATCAATACTAAAAAGCGGATTGATAATATGTAAAGCAAAACCTGCATTAAAACACATTCTGCCTATACTTCCTGTATTTTGTGGTATGCGAGGCTCAACTAAGACTATATGAAACATCTTTTTCCTTGAAATGGTGTCCCCAGCAAGGTTTGAACTTGCGGCCTCAGAATTAGGAATTCTGCGCTCTATCCAGCTGAGCTATGAGGACAAATATTTTTATTATTTTAAGAAAAAATTTATTTTATAGAGCTTAAATTTTAAGCTCTATAAAAAAACATTTTGGATTTTCATCAAAACCTAAAACTCCATTATGCGCATCAATAATTTGTTTTGATAAAGAAAGACCTAAACCATTACCTTTTAACTTAGTTGTTTTAAAAGCCTCAAAAACCATTTTTTTATCTTTGATACTTACGCCATTATCATAAACTTTAATAAAAACCCTATCTTCTTTTTGTTCGCACTTAACCTTTATATAACCATCATCATTTTCGCTTTCTTCAATAGCATCTATGGCATTATAAAGTAAATTTTGCAAAACTAAAGCAAGTAAAGATTTATCTGCATTGATTTTTAAATCTAAAAAATCAAATTTAAAATCGATGTTAGCTAGATAATTATAAGCTCCAATAGCTTGCTCACACTCATCTTGTAACTCCTGTAAATTAAACTCATTTAAATTAACATGTACTCCTTTTGTAAAAAGTAAAGTAGAATTTACAATACGCTCTACTCTTGAAATTGCTTTTTGGATTTCTAAAACTATATGCTTATTTTTTAACTCACTTCTTTCAAACAAAGTAGAGCTTAATAAAGAAATAGAACCTATAGGGTTGCGTATTTCATGCGCTAGGTGTGCTGCAACTGTTCCCATGCTAGCTAACCTTTCATTTCTTTTTTCATCACTAATATCTGTTGCATTTACTATAAGTTTATCAGTATGAGAGGTGATTTTGATTAGATAAAATTTATGATCAAACTCAAGCTCATAATGTGTTTTATCAAGATCAATGCATTCTAAAAGCTTTGGCTTTTGTGTAGCTAGGTTGTTTTGCAAAATAATATTTTTATTTGCGTCTAAAATCCACAAAGCCATAGGCAAAACCTCTATAATCTCACTTACCATTTGTCTTAATGCAGTGTAGTTTTCATTAAGTTGCTTATATTCATTTTCTATAACATAGGTTTGCTCTATTAAGGCTTTTAATCCTTGTTGTAAGTTTTCTTTTTCACTAGAATCTAAACTTTTTAAAATATTCTCATCCACACTTAATCCTTAATTAAAAATTGAAAATCTTCTAAAGTATATAAAAGCAAATTACGCTCCTTATTTAAAATAAGCTCTTTACTAAAGCCACTCTTTGAAAAAAGCACATATAAATTAGGTTGAATTTGCAACTGTTTTGCTTTACTTTTTAAAATATTTAAAACATTTTTACATATTTTTCTTTCTTTAAATTTAACTTCACCTAAAACACAAAAATTGTTTTCATGATAATACAAGTCTATTTCATGATAATAATTCCAAAAACTATACACTTGATCCACTTTAAGTTTTTTTGCTAAAAATTCTTTACATAAAAGTTCAAAAGTAAAACTTTGGTATTTTTCCAAATTTTCTTGGATAAGTTCCATTAATTCATTATATTTTTTCATCGCGATTAAATTAAGTTTAGGATATATAAAATAAAAGAAAAATCTTAATCCTTGATTTTTAAAAACAACCTTATCTTGTATATTATAAGAGCGTAACTCTTTTTTAACTTTCTGTCTTTTGTTTTTTATGATTGGCTTTTCTTGACTTTTTTCTAAGATCAAAATATTTTTCTCTAAAAGTTTATTAATAAGTCCTAGAGCCTGAAAATGCGGAATAGATTTATTAATAGAATAGCGTTTTCTATCGTTTTTACTTAAAACACTCAAAGCTTTTAAAGCATTCTCATCTAAATTTAAAGAAGCTAAAATATCAAAGGCTTTCAAAATAAAAACATTTAAGATATTTTCATATAAACTTAATTTCAAATCAAATTCAAACTCATCAAAAATACTATAAAAATCAAAAATACTTTCAAGCTCCAAAGTTTCACAGCGTTTTGAAAAATCACCAAATTTTATAATCACATCCTTAAAATAAATATTTTGTATGTTATAATTTTAACAAAAAATTAGAGGATTTTTTTTGGATATTGAAAAACTAAAACAAGATATTATTTTAAAAAAAGGAATATATTATTTTGATTTTACAGCTAGCGCTTTAGCACTAAAAAGCATAGAAAAAGAAATTAAAAAAATTCTTACTACCTATGCAAATACACATTCAGATAGCTCTTTAAATTCTTTTATCACACAACAGCATTATGAAAACGCAAGAATAAATTTAAAAAAATACCTTGAATTAGATGATAGTTTTGCTCTTATAGCTTGTGGGAGTGGATCTTCAGCAGCTATAAAAAAATTTCAAGAACTTTTAGGTCTATATATACCACCACTTATTAAAGAAAAATATTTTAAAAATACAGACAAAAATACCTTACCTTTGGTTATAGTTGGACCCTATGAACACCATTCTAATGAACTTTCATTTAGAGAAGCTTTGTGTGAATGCGTTCGAGTGCCCTTAGATAAAAATGGAGAATTAGATTTTAATTTTTTAGAAAGATTATTACAAAAATCCAAAAACAGACAAATCATAGCAAGCTTTAATGCAGCTTCTAATGTTACAGGAATTTTAAGTGATTATAAAAAAATTTACACTTTAATCAAACAACACAACGGTATAGTTGCTTTTGATATTTCCACTTTAGCTCCTTATGCTAATTTAGATCCTAAATTTTACGATGCAGTGTTTATTAGCTCTCATAAACTACTTGGAGGTGTAGGATCTTGTGGCTTACTTGTTATCAAAAAAAATCTATGTGGCAATACCCCTAGCTTTGCAGCAGGTGGAACCGTGGGCTATGTTTCAAGAACATCTCAACAATATTTATGCGAAGTTGAAAATTTAGAAGAAGGTGGCACACCTGGAATTATTCAGCTTATTAGAGCAAGTTTGGCTTTTAAAATACGCAATGAAATAGGTTTAAAAAATATAGAAAAAAAAGAAAAAGAACTTTGTGAATATTTTTTCAAACAATGTACAAATTTTCCAAAAATGATCTTATATGCAAAAAATATCACTAATAGATTACCTATTTTTGCTTTTAATATAGAAGGAATTTCTCCTTTTGATTTAGCTTATAAACTAAGTAAAACTTATAAGATAGAAACAAGAGCAGGTTGTGCTTGTGCAGGACCTTATGGGCATGATTTACTCAATCTAAAAGACAATCAAGAATTAAAATCTAAACCAGGTTGGCTAAGAGTGGGTTTTCATTATACGCATACAAAAGAAGATATGGAATATTTTTTTAAAGCCTTGAATATAAGTATCAAGGCTTTAAGTTAATTATTGTAAATCGTATTTTTCTACGATTTTTTGGTAAGTACCATCAGCTTTAACTTTTTCTAAACCTGCATTAATTTTTTGAACAAGCTCACTTTGTTTTCCTTTATCAAAAGCTATACAAAACCCTGAACTTCCATCATTTTCTTCTAAAAATGCTTCTAGCTCTTCATTAGTTTTTAAATAACCTTTACCAATATCTTTATCCGTTAAAACTGCATCTACTTTGCCAGCTTTTAAAGCTAAAATTGCTGCTAACATTTCTTCACTTGCAACTACTTGAGCATTTGGAATAGTCTTAGCAGCACTTTCTTGAATAGTTCCAAGTTGAACACCTATTTTTTTACCTTCCAAACTTTGTTTATCGCTAATACTAGAATCTGTTTTTAATTTTAAATATAAATTTTTAGTATTGAAATAAGTATCACTGAAATCCATACTTGCTAATCTTTGAGGAGTTGAACTCATAGCAGAAGCTATCATATCAATCTTTCCAGCTTTTAAGGCAGGAATTAAACCATCAAAACTCATATTTACCCATTCAAGTTTTAAATTTTCTCTTTTAGCAATTTCTTCCAATAAATCAACATCAAAGCCGGTAATTTTTGCATCTTTAATAAAATCAAAAGGAGGATAATTTGCAGCTATACCTACTTTATAAACTTTTTCACCAGAAGCACTAGCTTGATTTTTATCGCTTGAACAAGCACCTAAAGCTAATATACCAAATAACGCTAAAACAACATATAATATTTTTTTCATTTTTTTCCTTTGTTAAAATTAAAATAAAATTGATAAATGATTATAATGTGTTTAAACGCCTGTATTTCTTCATATCCGCCTCCTTTATAATAAATGTGAGCATAATTATAGCAGAAAAAAGTTTTTTGTAAAGAGTTGTTATAGAATATTTTTTATTTAAGTTAATTTTTATATATTTTAATTAATGAGTTTAAATTTTTACCTTCTTGCTAATCATTAAAACATAACCTATTCCAAGACAAATAGACCACATAGAACTGCCACCATAACTTAAAAGCGGCACAGCAACCCCTTTTAATGGAGTTAAAGAAATAATTCCAAAAGCATTCATAAAAAATGAAAACAATAAAAGTAAAGCTACACCTGAACAAAATAAAAAATGGACCTTATTTTCACAACGCCCAGCAATTCTAAAAATTCTAAGTATGACCATCAAATAAATCAAACATATAATGCTCAATCCCAACAATCCTATTTCCTCAGTAATCCCTGATAAAACAAAATCCGTATGCACCTCACTTAAAAATCCCAATTTAAAAGTTCCAAGACCCAACCCTTCTCCAAAAAATCCACCATGAGCTATAGCATTTAAACTATGTGAAATTTGATAAGGTTCTGAGTTATGGCTTACTCTTAAAGCACTTGCTAGCCAATCAGGAAAAAAAGGTAAAAACGCATCTTGGATATTTCCCCACCAAGCAGAAATACGCTGAATTCTTCTTTGATTACTTAAAATCACCAAAACCCCAATCATTCCAACAATAACCACGCCAAAAGCAAAAAGTCTTTTACTAGCTCCTGCAAAAAATGCTAAAGCAAAAACCAAGAAAAAAGAGATAACACTTTGGCCTAAATCATTTTGTGTCATATAAATATAGCCAATAACAAAAGCAGCTAAAATAAAATAAGGAATTAAAATTAAAACTTCGTGTTTGATTGCTTTTTTGCTATCATCAATTCTTCTTGTATAAGACCAAGCAAGGAAATAAATCAAACCTATCTTAAAAAATTCAACAGGAGAAATAGATAAAGGACCAAGCCTGATCCACCTTTTAGCACCACCTGCTGCAGTAGCAAGAAAGGTCGGTAAAAAAGGCAAAATAAGTATAAATAAAAAAGAGATTAACAAAACACTTATCATTAAATAATGTGCCATTTTACTATCAGGATTTAATCTTGAAACAAAATAAATAATAGCTATACCACTAAGTCCAAAAAAAAGCTGTCTGATAAAAAAATGAAATTCATTATATTCTAAATAAAGCACAGTAAAAGCACTTAAAGAATATGAAAAAAGTATCCCTATAGTTATTAGAATGCAACTTAAAAAAAATAATTTTCTATCAGCAACCAAAATTTCTTCCTAGAATTTTATAAAAATTAATTTTAATAAATTGCAACTTAAAATGATGTTATTTGGAGATTATGTATTGTTTTTATATAAAGATTTTAAACTCTCATAAGCAAGCTGAATTTTTTCAAATTCCTCACGACAATAAGCTTGTTCGATTTTGCTTTTACCTTGATGGCGATCAGGATGATAAATTTTAACCAAATTAAGATAATTTTGTCTAATAGTAGCAAAATCATCATTAGAATTACATCCTAAAGTTTGGAAATAATTCTCAAAAAGTTTAGCCAAAGCATTAAATTTCCAATTAGTATTGGCTTTATTTTTCATTTTATTTCTAAATTCTAAAAGTTGAGTTTCATTGATTGTAAAATCCACACAATATTTTAAATGCTCATTTACGCTTGCTAAAATTTCTAAAAGATTTAAAGTATTATCATCTTTGTATTCTACTGAAAAAATACAATTTTTCTCATCATACATGCTTTTATGATCTTTAAAATATTGCTCTAAATATACAGCAAACATTTTTTCATTAGAACTTAAAGTTATTAAGATATTTTTTTGTGCAAAACCTATTTTAGCAAAGATTACAGGCTTTAAAGTATTTGCTTGAGCAAGATTTAATTTAAAGGTCTTATAATGCGCAAAAGCAAGATTATCGATTTGGTTTCCAGTATTTTTTTTATACTTGTGATTAACAAGTTTTAAAAAATATCTTCTTTGAGGAATTTCATTTTCCACAAAAAAAGATAGGGTTTTATTTTTATTACCTATAACTTTAGAAAAATTTTTACGGATAAGATCTTGAAAATATTTAAACATTAAAAAATCATCAGTATTAACACTAACAGATTCTAAAGTTTGCACTACTTGCATAAAATCCTCTCTATAAACCTAACTCCACAAAAATGCCTGTTCATCTAAAGCACTAGTGTGTTTTAAAATTTCATTTGGACTATAATCGGCTTTATACGATAAAGATTGACACCCTTTTACAAAATATCCTAAATAAATATATTTTAATTTTTTTAATTGTGCAAGCTTGATTTCTGTTAAAAGCGAGTATTTTCCAAGACTTAGATGTGAAAAATCAGGATCATAAAAACAATATATACTAGAAATTCCATCTTCTAAAATATCAATCAAATCAACACACACTAACTTATTATCTATATAAAAATCAAGTTCATATCCAAAAGTACCTGCATTATCTACATAAAGATTGTAATATTTTCTAAAATTTAAATCATAAATTTTCCAATTTCTTTTATCTTTTTGATAATGGTGGTATTTTTCATAAAGCAATAAATGCTCATCACTTAAAGAAGGTTTTTGTAAGATTATTTTAGTAGCTATATTTTTTTTTAAAACCCTACGATAGCTTTTGCTAAAATGGAAATTTTCTACCAAAATACGCAAATTTTGACATTCATTACAATCATTACATATTGGTCTTGAAAAATATGATCCAAAGCGACGCCAACCTCTTGAAACTAATTCTTGATTTTGTGCTTTGTTAATAAAAGATATATAATTATACTCATTTCTACAACATCTATTTTCAAGATAAGGACATTCTTCTTCTAAAGTACAAAAACCAATAATATTATTCATTGGATCTTTTTAATATCACTATTTTTTACAAATTCCATAAATTCATTAGCTAAACGCTCTTCTTTTAAAAACATATCTTCAAATTCTTGTTCTTGCTTTTTATCTTCATTTTGCTTAGCTAAGTCTTTTTGTATAGCATCTAAGTCAGCATTTTTCATACTAACTCCGCTTTTACTCGCTTTAACCTTTTCTTTTTTTGTTTGACCTTGTTCTTTTTGGAGTGCTTTTTTTATATCTTTTAATTCATCTAAAAAACTCATGATTGCCTACTTTCTTTTATCTTTTGTAAGGCTGCAGCTATAGCAGCAATTACTTCTTCTTTATTTTCTTGGTGTCTATCTTCTGTCTTTTCCAAAAGCTCTTCCATATGTGTTTCTATGAAAGAAGTATCAAAATACCCTCTTCTAAATTCTCTTATTTTGGTAATTGCAATCAAAAATGGAACAGTTGTTCTAATATCATCAATCACAAATTCTTTCAAAGCTCTCTCAAGTCTATTAACTGCACTATCATAACTTGAGCCCTTAACAATTAATTTTGCAAGTAAAGAATCATAATAAGGTGGTACAGTATAGTCTTTATATAAATGACTATCCACTCTCACAGATGGCCCTAAAGCTGGAAAATACTCTGTAATTTTGCCTGGACTTGGAATGAAATTTTTCCATACATTTTCTGCTGTAATCCTAGCTTCTATCGCAAAACCTCTTGGTTTTATATCGCTTTGCTCAAGATCTAAAATTTCCCCATTTGCTATACGAATTTGTCTTGTGATAAGGTCAATCCCCGTGATTTCTTCAGTAATTGGGTGTTCTACTTGAATTCTTGTATTCATTTCCATAAAATAAAATCTATTATAATCATCAAGTAAAAACTCAACCGTCCCAACATTCGTATAGCCCACAGCTTTTGCAGCAGCTACTGCAGTAACTCCTATGGTTTTTCTTAGTTTTTCTGAAATACTTGGGCAAGGTGCTATTTCAATGATTTTTTGATGTCTTCTTTGTATTGAGCAATCTCTTTCACAAAGATGAATGATATTACCATAATTATCTGCTAAAATTTGAAATTCAATATGCCTTGGATTAATAACATATTTTTCCATAAAAACTTCATCATTTTTAAAAAAACTTAGTGCTTCTCTTTTGCATGCTTCAAAAGATTTTTCCAAATCCTCTTCTTTATGTACTACGCGTATGCCTCTACCGCCGCCACCACCACTAGCTTTTAAAATTACAGGATAGCCTATTTTTAAAGCTTGAAGTTTGATTTCTTCTAATGTGCAATGATTTAATTTTTCAGTACCTGGAACTACAGGGATTCCATTTTTTTTCATTAAATATCTTGCTATGTTTTTATTGCCCATTTTGCGGATAACATCTGATTTTGGACCTATAAAGATAATCCCTGCTTCTTCGCATTCTTTTGCAAATTCATAATTTTCACTTAAAAAACCATATCCAGGATGTATAGCATCAGCTCCACAAGCTTTAGCAATCTCAACTATTCTTTTACCATCTAAATACCCTCTTATGGCATCAGTTCCTATTCTATATGCTTCATCAGCAACTTTTACATGCAAACACTCATAATCAGGTTCAGTATAAACAGCAACACTTTGTATATGCAAATCTCTACAAGCACGGATCACCCTTACTGCAATCTCACCTCTATTGGCTATTAAAATCTTATGTATCATGACTTTGCCTTAAGCTAAAATATTAAAAAGAAGATTAGCATAAAAATATAAAAATTCTATAAAAATATTTATTTTTGCTAATTTTAAGAATTTTTTGATAGAATTACTCTTTGTTTTTGCGCCCATAGCTCAGCTGGATAGAGCATTTGATTGCGGTTCAAAAGGTCAGAGGTTCGAATCCTCTTGGGCGTACCACTTACTTCTTTTTTACAGAAAATTCATCCAAATCTAATTCTTTTTTATCTTTAAATTGATACCATAAAAATAAAATAAAAAATATCGTTAAAATCACAGCCAAAACATAGTAAGTTCCATATTCATTTTCAGATAAAAATAAATTTTTGGTATTCATACCAAAAAATCCAACGATTAAATTTAAAGGTAAAAAAATTGCAGACATAATACTTAAAAAATAAATATTTTTATTTATTTTTTCATTTCTTGCGGTATTAATATAAGTGTAAATCCCTTCTAATCTTGATATATTTTCTTTAATATTTTTTTCCAAAACAGCTAAATTTAAAATAATTGTTTTTAAACTTTTCTTTATAAAATGATGCTTACTATAACAAATTTTACAAGCCTCTAAAACAGAAGAAACCATGTTATAACTTTTACTAAGCTTGACTTTTAATATAAAATATTTTGTCAAGAAATTCTTTACTTTTTTATTTTCTAAAATCAACTCCTCTCTTTTTTCTATAGAAAGGTTAATGGTATTATTTTTTTCTTTTTCATTTTGCAAAATTTCTTTTAATATAGCTATAAATTCCGTATTAGAAAATAAAATCAAATTTTCATCTTTATACTCAAAAATTTGATTTTCTTTAAAAACAAATACACTTTTAGAATTTTTAGTTATATCTAGAGTGAAAATATCAAAATCATCAAATTCATAATAAGCATTTGATATATTAATATTGCTAATAATTTGTTTTAAAGTATCATTTAACACATTCTTTGCCTATAAAATTCTTTTCTAAAATTTTCAAATTCATCTTTAATAATAGCTTCACGCATTTGCTTGACCAAATTTAAATAATAATGTAAATTATGAATACTTGCAAGTCTAAAAAAGGTTAATTCTTTGGCTTTAAATAAATGATTTAAATAGGCCCTTGAAAAATTCTTACATGTATAGCAAGAACATTTGCCGTCTATAGGAGCATGATCAGTGATAAATTCTGCTTTTTTGATATTAAATTTTCCAAAGCTAGTAAATAAAGTACCATTTCTTGCATTTCTTGTTGGCATCACACAATCAAACATATCCACACCTCTTGCTACATTTTCTACTAAATCTTCAGGCGTGCCAACTCCCATTAAATATCTAGGGCGATTGTTATCCACATAAGGCATCATAGCTTCAACCGTATCATACATAGCCTCATTTTCTTCTCCCACGCTTAATCCACCTATAGCAAGTCCATCAAAATCCATCTCGCAAAGTGCTTGAGAGCAAATTTTTCTAGCTTCAAAATCAGTCCCACCTTGGATAATACCAAAGATATTTTGCCCTATTCCCACACCTTGACTTTGTTTTAACTTATGATAATCAATAGCTTCTTTTGCCCATTTTATAGTGCGTTTTAGAGAAAGTTCTATCCTTTCTTTACTTGCAGGTAAGGCCACTAAATCATCTAAAATCATCATAATATCTGAATTAAAATCATATTGTGCATCTAAAACACTTTGCGGGGTAAAATAGTGCAAACTTCCATCGATATGACTTTTAAATTGAATACCTTTTTCATCAGGTTTTGAATTTTTACTTAAAGAAAAAGCTTGAAAACCTCCACTATCTGTTAAAAAAGAGCCTTCAAATTTACTAAAACCGTGCAGGCCACCCATTTGCTTAATCACTTTAGAACCAGGCCTTAAATACAAATGATAAGTATTTGCTAAAATAATTTTTGCATTTAAAATCTCACTCATATCAACAGCATCTAAACTTTTAATCGCAGCCAAAGTTCCAACGGGCATAAAAATAGGAGTTAAAATTTCACTATGTGTAGTTTTTATACGACAAGCTCTAGCATTTGCACTTTTATATTGAACTTCAAATTCCATTATTTTTCCTGTATTTTTTTGTATAATCATACCAAAGACTTGCTTATAAGTTTTTTTGAAAGAAAGCCTGTTTTTAACAGGCTTAAGAAATTAGTAGTTTTTTACAAATTCAACGATTTTTTCACAACCTTCAATAATATCTTTTTCATTAGTTGCATAAGAGAGCCTAAAATACCCTTCCATGCCAAAACCAATACCTGGCACCAAAGCTACTTTTTGCTCTTCTAGCAGTCTTTTACAAAATCTCATAGAATCATTATCAACTTCTTTGCAAGATATAAATAAATAAAAAGCTCCTTGTGGAATTTGTTCTAATTTTAACTTATCGCTTTTGGCTAAAATTTCACAAGCTAATTCTCTACGCTTTAAAAAGGCTTGTCTCATCATTTCAATATCATTATCTGCTTTTCCAAGTAAGGCTGGTAAAGCTGCGTGTTGGATGATTGAACAAATATTTGATGTACTTTGCCCTTGTAGTTTTTTAACAGCATTATTAAACTCGCTCATTTTACTTGCAATGTATCCAAAACGCCACCCTGGCATAGCACCACATTTGCTAAGACCATTAATACTTACAGTTCTATTTAAAGCATCTTCACTAACTTGTGCAAAAGCACAAAATTCTCCATCATAAACTAATTTTTCATAAATTTCATCACTTAAAACTACTATTTTAGTTCCTTCTAAAACCTTAGCTAAAACACTTATTTCTTCTTTAGAATATATAGCTCCTGTAGGATTTGATGGAGAATTAAACATCAAAACCTTAGTTTTTGAAGTAATAGCTTGTTTTAATTGTTCTGGGGTGATTTTAAATCCATTTTTTGCTTCACCTTCTATAAACACAGGAGTTGCGCCTGCAAATTTTACCATTTCAGGATAACTCACCCAATAAGGACTTGGAATGATAACCTCATCACCTTCTTCAACTAAACACTCAATCGCCATAAACAAAGAATGTTTAGCACCAACATTGGTAATGATTTCACTTGTTTTATAATCTAAATTATTATCATTTTTAAATTTATATTGTATAGCCTCTATAACTTCTTTTATACCCACAACTGGCGTATAAGCTCCACAACCTTTTTCAATAGCTTCAATTGCTGCTTTTTTAATGATTTCTGGAGTATCAAAATCAGGCTCACCTGCCGAAAAACTAATAACTTTCTCACCATTTGCTTTTAAAGTTTTGGCTATATCAGTCATTACTAAAGTTAAGGATTCTCCTAAATTTTGAGATCTTTGGCTTAGCATTTTCTATCCTTTTATCTTATACTAATTTTAATTTTTGTAATTGTTACAACTTGGAGCTTAAAAAATTCTACGAGTAAAATCAAGATTGTATATTTTTAAAAAATTTTGTGTAGAAACTATACATTTTCTACACAAACTATTTTTATTTGTTTCTTTGGGTAATTATTCTAAAGCTTCTATGTCGCTTTCATTATGATGAATAAAGCGTTCATCTTTTTCTATAGTTTCAACTAAACGCCCTACTCTTTCCCATCTAACTTTTTTATTTTCATCCCATGAAAAATAAATAAACCAAGGTTGTCCAACTATATATTTATAATCTACACTTCCCCAAAATCGACTATCGCTAGAATGATCACGGTTATCGCCCATCATAAAATATTCATTTTCAGGTACTTTATAATAATAAGCATTAAAACCATAAATATTATTAGCACCTAATTCATCAAAAGAAGCAGGCTTCATAGCAAATTGCCCCAAATTTAAATAGCGAAAAAATACACTGTCTATATCCACTCTAGAATCATAATGTATCCCTTTTTCCACAAAAGGCTCTTTTACAAAAAGTCTTCCACCTATGATTTTTGTTTTATTAGGATAATAATCTTTCATATATTCATCACCCTCAACCATACGCACATATAAGGTTTTATTTGCAAAAACTACTTCATCTCCACCTTTGGCCACACATCTTTTTACATAGTGAATTTTTGGCTCATGCGGATATCTAAATACCACAATATCCCCTCTTTTAGGACCTTCACCACTTACTAAATGTCCATTTTTATTAAAATCAGGTAAAACAGGAATTTCCACCCAAGGAATATGCGGGGTTGGAATACCATAAGAAAATTTTTTTACAAATAAAAAATCCCCTACTAATAAAGTATTTTTCATAGAACCGCTTGGTATAGTAAAAGCTTGTATAAAGAAAAATATAATCAATAAAACAACTACTAAAGTTCCCGTCCAAGATTGTGTAAATTTATAAATTTTCTTCAAAAATTTCATTTTTTTATCCTATTTTTAGCTGATTTTATAGTATTTTCTAAAAGCATAGCAATAGTCATAGGCCCTACTCCACCTGGTACAGGAGTGATATAACTAGCTTTTCTACTAACATTTTCAAAATCGACATCGCCTACTATTTTTCCATCAACTCTATTAATCCCAACATCAATTACCACCACACCTTCTTTAACCATATCTTCTTTTAAAAGATTTGGACAACCTGCTGCTACGATAACAATATCAGCATTTTTTGTATAAGCTTTTAAATCTTTTGTATAAATGTGACAAATACTCACACTAGCATTAGCATTTAACAAAAGAGTAGCCATAGGACGGCCTACTATATTTGAAGCTCCTATTACAACTACACTAGCTCCTTGTAATTTTATATCATAATGTTCTAAAATTTTCATAACGCCTAAAGGTGTACATGGTAAAAAACCACCTTTTAAATTAAGATTTAAATTTCCGACATTAAAGGGGTGAAAGCCGTCTACATCTTTATTAAAGTTAATACTTTCTAAGATTATATCTTTATTAATATGCGATGGCAATGGAAGTTGAACTAAAATTCCATCTATACTATCATCATGATTTAAAGTATTAATCAAAGCCAAAAGCTCATTTTGGGTTGTATTTACATCAAGTTTATAAACTAAAGACTTAATTTCACATTGCTCGCAAGCTTTTGCTTTAGAACCCACATAAGTAGCACTAGCAGGATCCTCGCCTACTAAAATTACAGCCAAACAAGGCTCTATACTTTGAGCTTTAAGTTCTAATACTTCTTGTTTTAAATTTTCTTTTAACTTATCACTTAGCTTTTTACCATCTAAAAGTGTCATTTCTTTCCTTAAATTTTATAGCTTTCTTTAACTTAAAAAATTGTATCATAACAAAACTTCTTTTTTTGTTAAAGGCAATGAATGAAAATTGTATTATTTTTATTTTTTATAATTTATGGTGCTTGGGCTGAAGATTTTATCTCTCCTAAAGAATACCAAGAGTCCCTTTACAAAAATCCAAGAGGCATAAGTTGTGCTAAATGTCATGGCAATGGAGGTCAACAAATACTAGGTTATTACACTAAAAATGGAGAAAAAATTCCTTTTATTGTGCCAAGTATTAAAAACATTCCTTATACGCGTTTTAGAAAAATTCTAAATCAACCTCAAGAGGCAAAAAGCATTATGCCAACTTACTCGCTAACAGAAGATGAAATAAAATCACTTTATGATTATATTACTAGCAATAAAAGGAGTAAAAAATGAAAAACAATAAAAAAGCCTTTGAGGAAGCTTGTGAGCATATAGCAGGTGGGGTAGATTCCCCAGTGCGTGCTTTTGCAAGTGTAGGTAGCAATCCTTTATTTATCAAACAAGGCAAAGGTGCTTATATTAGCGATATAGAAGAAAATACTTATATAGATTATGTGCAAAGTTGGGGACCTTTACTTTTTGGACATTGTGATGAGGATATTGAAAAAGCTTGTAAAAAAGCATTAGAGCATGGCTCAAGCTTTGGTGCGCCAACTTTAGCTGAAACTAAATTGGCCAAATTTATCTTAAAAGATTGGCCACATTTGGATAAAATCCGTTTTGTAAGTAGTGGCACTGAAGCTACTATGAGTGCTATTCGTCTTGCAAGAGGATTTAGTAAAAAAGATAAAATCATCAAATTTGAAGGATGTTATCATGGGCATTCTGATTCTTTATTAGTAAGTGCTGGAAGCGGTGCAGCTACTTTTAATACCCCAAGCTCACTAGGAGTTTTAGCCGATGTAGCTAAAAATACTCTAGTAGCTGTTTATAATGATATTGATAGTGTTAAAAACTTAATCAATAATGATGATAATATAGCTTGTATCATCATAGAGCCAATTGCAGGAAATATGGGTTTAGTACCTGCTAAAATAGAATTTTTACAAGAGCTAAGAAAACTATGTGATGAGTATCAAATTCTTTTAATTTTTGATGAAGTTATGAGTGGCTTTAGAGCTTCATATCTTGGCTCTTTTGGGATTAATAATATAAAAGCTGATATAGTAACTTTTGGTAAGGTTATAGGCGGAGGTATTCCTGCAGCTGCTTTTGCTGCAAGAGCTGAAATCATGGATTTATTAAGTCCTTTGGGCGGGGTATATCAAGCAGGAACACTAAGTGGCAATCCTCTTGCTATGGCTGCAGGTTATGCGAGCTTAAAAAAAGCAAGAAATTATGAAGGCTTATATGAAAAATTAGAAAAACTAGGCAAAAGACTTACTCAAGGCTTTAAAGAAGCTGCAAATGATTGCAAAATTCCTTTGCAAGTTAATTGCGTTGGTTCTATGTTTGGATTTTTCTTTTGTGAAAACCCTGTTAATAATTATCAAGACGCTTTAAAATCAGATACTAAATTATTTGCCAAATTTCATGCACAGATGCTAAGCAAAGGTGTATATTTAGCACCATCTCAATTTGAAACAGGTTTTATATGTGAATGTATGGATAAAAAAATCATTGATAAAACTATACAAGCAGCACAAGAAAGTTTTAAAGCATTATGAATAAAAGACAAAAAATCATTCGCAAAGGTATAGAAGCTGCAGATGGATTAAGCCTTGGTATATCCATGGTTGTGGCTGTTTTAATCGGAGTTGGTATAGGCTATTTTTTAAAAAACTTAACCGGTATTGTTTGGCTTTTTTGGGTAGGAGTGTTTATAGGGGTAGCTGCGGCGATTTTAAATGTTTACAAAGCCTATAAAGCACAAGTAAAAAGTTACGAAGAATTTAAAGAAGAAAATCGCTATAAAGATTTAAAAAATGATCCTAAAGCCTAAAATTTTATTAAAACTCTTGCTAGGATTAAATTTACTTTTCTTAGCAGGAGTTTTTTTTTACAAAGAATTAAGCTTTAAAACCTTTATAAGCTTTGAATTTGGCTTTTTAGCTCAAAATTTAATCATTCTAATATCTTTTTTAAATTATAAAAATTCTATTTTTAAAGCAGCTAAAAATTATGATTTTACGCAAAGACCTTTACAAATTTTTGCTAAAAAACAATATTCTTTGCCAAAAATTATAAAATTTATCTATATAGATGACGATTTAAAACCAAAATTTAAAAGTATTTTTAAAAACGCGTTAGCTTTTTTTTCTTTATTTAAAATTTTTGCTTATGTGTTTTTAATAGCAGGATTTTTATTTTTAGAGTTTCAAGGTTTAATGAGTATTTTTGCCTTGTTTTGTGCAATGTTTGTCACACCCATAGCGGTATTAATATATAATTTTTTAATAAGAAAATGTTAAGCTCAAAAAGAACGATTAGATCACTAACAGCATTATTTCTTGGTATGATTTTTGTTTTCATAGGAAGTGCTTTAACAGTAAATTCCATAGCTATTATTTTAAAACATAATAATGTTAGTAATTTTTATATAGGCGTAATAGGAAGTTGTTATTTTCTTGGTGCTATGGTAAGTACAATTAGTGCCCATAGAATAGTTTCTAAAGTAGGACATATAAGATCATTTGGAATTTTTGCTATTATTTTTGGTATAGCCACCATGCTTCATAGCTTAAATTCTAATCTTTATTTTTGGATGTTTTTAAGATTTTTGCTAGGTTTTTGCTATTATGCACTTTTAATGGTAATAGAATCATGGCTTAATGAAAAAGCAAAAAACACTATTCGCTCAAGAGTGATAGCCTTTTATGAGGTTGTATTTTACTCATCATCAGGTTTTGGAATTTTACTTATGTCTTTTGACTTTCCAAGTAATACAGTATTTATTTTAAGCGCTAGTTTTATTATGTTTGCTTCCATTCCTTTATTTTTAATCCGCATTAAAGAGCCTATTTTGCCACAAAAAACAAAAATTTCCATTCCTAAGGTTTTTGATATAGTGCCTTTAGCCTTAGTAACAAGTTTTATAGCGGGCATGCTTTTAAATGGCTTTTTTTCCATGGCTTCTTTATTTGTGCTTATACAAGGATTTGGTGCAAAAGAAGCTTCTATTTTTATTTTCTCTACTATGGTAGGTGGCTTTATTTCGCAACTTTATATCGGAACTCTTTCTGATAAAATTAGCAGAAAATTTGCCATTATATTGTGTGCTTTTATTGCTTTAAGCGCTATGCTTTGCATACTACTTTTAGAATATAATATTTATCTAAAATACTTTTTTGGATTTTTGCTAGGCATGGGTATGTGTTGTTTATACGCTCTTTCTTTAGCAAGAGCAAATGATATGCTTGATAATCCTAGCAAAAGAGTTGAACTTGGCAGAGCAGTTCTTTTTACCTATTCTTTTGGTGCTTTATTCGCGCCTGCAGTTTTGGGAACTTTGATGTATTATTTTCAAGCTTATGGCTTTATGTATTTTTATATAGTTTTATTAAGTATTTTGATACTATTTGCCATCGATAAACCAAAATTTAAAAAACTTACCAAATTTAAAAGAAAACCTGGTAATATGGTAATGCTAGATGATAACTAATATCTCTAATAATCAAAATCAGTTTGCAAAAAATGAAACAAATAAAGAAAATAAAAGTGAAAAATCAGACAAAAAAACCTCGCTCAATGAAGCGTTAAAAAATCCTTTATTTTCCAAAAGCGATTCTGAAGTTAAATTACCCAAAGATTATATTAGCAAAATTGATCAAAAACTACAAGAATTACTTAATAAACTTTTAGATCAAATCAAAACCAATAAAGATCCTGATTTGGCAGTATTAAAAAATCATAAAGATTTAAATTTTGCACCTAATTTTGCCAATGAAGTAAAAAAACTCCAAGTAGAGCTTTCAAAAAATCCTGAATTTGAAAAACTGCTTAAAATTTTAGAAGATTTAGTCAAGCCTGCTAAAGATATTAATAATAAAAATCTTTCATCTTTAGTGAAAAATTCAGGCATATTTTTAGAAGCAAAGCTCAATCATTCTTTAAAAGAACAAAATTTACCACAGAGTTTTTTTAATCTTTTAAGTACTATAAAAGGCGCTACAAGTGAAAATTTAAAACACGATATAAGTAATTTAGATCTTAAAAATCTTGATACTACAAGCACCTTAAAAGAGCTTATTCACATCTTACAAAATCACAAAAAAGATAATAAAATTTCTTTGGAAAATACAAACTACAAAACACTTTTTAAGCTATTTGATAAAATAGAAAATTTTAAAAATTATATCAATAAAAACCCAAGTTCTATTAGTCAAGAAAAACTCCAAAATATTGCGGATAATTTTATCAAAAATCTTAATAAAAATTTAACACTTATCAACAAAGAACTAGCTAAACCCGAAAACATAAAAATTCAAAACACTCATATACTAAAAGAGCTTAGCCAAAATATAAAAGATTTTATAATACTTTTAAAAGATATAAAAAATCACAAAAACAAAACCGAAACAACACAAGAAAATTTAAATAAAACTCCACACACTAAAGACATCAAAGAAGAGTTAAAAGAAGAAATAAAAACTCCACAAAAAAGCACAGAGGATAAAAAAGAAACTCAACAAAAACAAGAAAGCATAGCAAAAGATAAAGAAATTCAAAACACAAAAGAAGAAAAAATACCACAAAGTAAAGATATCAAAGAAAACCCCAAAGAAGAGCCAAAAACACCACAAAAAAATACTGAAGATTTAAGTAAAAATGATAATAAAAGTCAAAATTTACAAACAAATAATACTAAGTTAGAGGATATATTTAAAAGCACTTCAGGCAAAATTTTACTAGAAGATATTTTCAAACAAAATGTAAGCAAAAATCTTAATTTTAGCCAAAATTTACAAGAAGAGCTTTTAAACAATCTAAACAAAGAACTAGGCTTAATAGGAAGAAAACTCAATGAAGTTTTAAAAGCTTTAGATCCTAAAAATTATGAGGCAAAAAATTCTTTAGATGATATAAAAAATATAGAAAAAAAATTAGAACTTTCTATAAAAGATCTTGGAAAAATCACCCAAAAAGATAGCACAGAAATTTCTTCAGAATTACAAAAAGATATTAAATCCACTCTTTTGCAAGTTTCTAATCTAGCCAAAAATTTAGACAATGAAAGCATACTAAATCAAGCAAATCGTCTTATAGCTCAGCTTGAATTTAACCAACTTTTATCTTTAGCCAATAATAGCATTCATACTTTTTTACCTTTTTTTTGGGATGATTTAGAAAAATCTAATGTAGTTTTTAAACGCGGTAAAAAAGATAAATTTTATGCACAAATTAATCTTGAATTTGAAAAATTAGGAAAAATCAATGTATTTTTATCTCTAAGTAATGATAAATACATCGATATAAATATGATGATAGAAAATGCTAATTTTAGAAAAAAACTTTATGAAAGAGCACATGAACTAAAAAAAGCCTTAGTTAAAGTAGGACTTCTAAGCTCTAATTTTTTCATCAGCGATATAATTAAAAGTAAATTTCACAATCAAGAAGAATATAATGACTTTAATATGGGTTTTGACACAAGGGCTTAAAAATGGCTAAAAAAACAAAAAAAGCCGTTGCGCTAGGCTATAACAAAGAAGAACAAAATGCACCAAAAATCCTAGCTAATACCAAAGGTGAAAACGCTGCTAAAATCATCTCTTTAGCCAAAGAAAATGGCATACCCATAAAAGAAGACAAAGACTTAGTAGAAGTGCTTAGCAAACTTGATCTAGGCGATGAAATCCCACCTAATATGTATAAAGCAGTGGCTGAAATTTTTGCCTTTTTATATAAAGTTGCTAATGAAGATGAGACTAAGCAAAGTCCGCAATCTTCTTAGAAAATTCAACTTGCTCATAAGCATTTTTACTAAATTTTAAAAACCCTTTTTGAGCGATTAAAACTATAGTTGAACCTAGCTCAAAATTTCCAAGTCTTTGGCCTTTTTTTACAAAAAGATCTTCATAGGTATGAGTAAAATCAAAATTTGCTGCATTAGTTTGTATGCTAGTATCAAAGCTAAAGTGCATTTTACCGACATTTAGCGCACCCACAAATACCATCCAAAGTATAAATTTTCCTTCCACTAAGCACTTTAAAACTACTCTTTCATTTTTAGTATAAAGGTTTATAATTTTAGCTAACTTTGCCTCACTCACACTAAATAAGGCCCCGCTCATATAAGTAGCACTTAAAATTTGCATATTACAAGGTGCATGATAATGATGATAATCTTTTGGAGACAAATAAATATTTGCATAATCTATGCCATTTTCCAATTCTTCTTTACTAGCTGAGTTTTTTAAAAGCTCTTCTATACTATAACTTGAACCTTTAATGCTAAAGGCTAAATTTTCTTTTAAATCATTTTGAAAGCTACTTCCAAGTTCTAAAATTTTACCATCACTTGGACTTATAAAGCCATCTTCCAATTCTCGCTCATTTAATAAAGTTCTTGTAAATAAAGCATTTAAACTCTCATATTCTTCTAAAGGTTTAAATTCACTCATATTGATATTAAAAGCATTTACATAAGCTTTATTAATATTTTTTTGTATGATTTTTGGAAATTTATATTTTGCTATGATTCCAAACATTTTTGAAGCACTATTGCTAAATCCCACTCATTCTCCTTTTAATCTAATCAAAGCTATCTCACTAGGGGCTAAAAATCTCACAGCAGGCCCCCAAAATCCAGCTCCACTACTTACATAAAGCAAACTATCTTTGCTTAATTTATAAAGCCCATACACAAAACCTTGTTCTAAATATACTAGCAAAGAAAAAGGGAAAATTTGTCCTGCATGAGTATGTCCTGATAAAATCAAATCAAACCCACTTATATCATAAGTTTTTACATACTTTGGTTGATGAGTGATTAAAATATTAACCTTTTCTTGATTGATTTGAGTTTTGATTTTTTCTATATTGCTTTCTTTAAAACCCAAACGCTTGGCAGCCAAATCCAAAGTCCCACTTAAAGTAAAATCCCCAAAATCAATACTTTCATCTTCCAAAACTTTGAAATTTTTAAGAGTTTTAAGCTTTTTGCTTATTGCATTTATATCATTATAATACTCATGATTTCCATAAACAAAATAAGTACCATATTTTGATTTAAAATTTTCTAATAAATTAATATAAGGCATACTAGCAATATCTGCATCGATTAAATCCCCAGCTATAATGACCATATCAGCATTTAAAATATTAACTTCATCGATTAAAGTTTTTAAAAAATCTTCTCCTAAATTTTTTCCCAAATGCACATCAGAAAGTAAAACTATATTTAAATCTTCTTTTAAATTTTTAACTTTAATATCTACCTCATTAACCTTAGGTGTGCTAATAGCATTTACAAAACCTTTAAATACCATACTAACGCTAAGTATAATAAGCCAAGAATCAAAAATTAATTTTAAAAACTTTCTTCTTTGGACACTGAAAATTTGCTCTTTTTTATTTTCATTAAAAAAAATCCAAGAGCCAAATTCAAAAATCACTCCAAAAAGCAAGAAAAAGCAAGTAACAGTAGGAAAAATAGCTAAAATATAATAAAACTTTTCATGTAAAAAGTCCCCGCGCATATTTATAAAAAAGATTAATTCACATGCAAAAACTATTAAAACAAAAGCTAATACAAACTTTTTATAAGGTTTTAAAAAATCAACCCTACTTAAAAATCTTTTATAAATATACCAATTTGCCAAAGCAAAAAATAAAACTAATAAAGTAAAAAAAACAAATGCTCTCATGGCGTAATTTTATTTAAGCAAAATTAATACTTTTTAAAGTAAAATCGTAAAAAACATTTGGGAAAGAAATTTGGCTTTAATAGATTTAATCGATGCAAATAAGAAATTTAATACAAAAATAGTTTTAGAAAATGCAAATTTTAGTGCAAATTTAGGAGAAAAAATCGCCATTATAGGCAAAAATGGCGAAGGAAAATCAAGCTTTTTAAAAGCCCTTATGGGAACTTTAAAACTAGATAGCGGTAGAGTAATTAAACAAAATAACGCTAGTATAGGTATGTTAAACCAACAAGTAAGCTTTGAAAGCACCTTAAGCGTAAGCGAAGCCATCAAAAAAGAACTTGAAGAAATTTACCAAGCCTTGAAAGAATTTGAAAGCTATAATGAAAAACTAGCTTTTGATCCTGAAAATAAAGAATATTTAAAAAAAGTAGATGAATTAAGTTTATTTATAGATTCAAAAGACGCATGGAATTTAGACCAAAAAATACAAAGAATATTAGAAGAATTTAAACTATTAGAATACAAAGACAGAACACTTTGCTCTTTAAGTGGGGGCGAAATAAGACGCGTAGGGCTTTGCACACTTTTGCTAAAAAATCCTGATATATTATTGCTTGATGAACCAACTAATCATCTAGATGTATATATGAGTAACTTTTTAGAAGAAAGATTAAAAGCCTCTAAAATGTGTGTTATTTTCATCTCTCATGATAGGTATTTTATCGATGCTATAGCGCAAAAATGCGTAGAAATAGAAGCGGGAAAATTAAGCATTTTTGAGGGTGGATATACGCAATATCTAGAAAAAAAAGCAGCTATTTTAGCTTCCTTAGCTAAAAACCATGAAACCTTGCTTAAGCAACTAAAAAGTGAGGAAGAATGGCTAAGAAGAGGAGTCAAAGCTAGGCTTAAACGCAACGAAGGACGCAAAGAACGCATTTTTAAAATGCGTGAAGAAGCTAAGAAAAACCCAGGAGCTATCAAACGCTTACAACTTGAAATCAAAAGAGCAAGTAAAAATTTTAACCAAACTCAAAGCCAAAACCGCAAAAAAATGCTTTTTGAACTTAAAAATATCTCAAAGTCTATTACCAACAAGACACTTTTTAAAGACTTTAATGCACGAATTTTACAAGGTGAACGCATAGCCATAGTAGGTAAAAATGGCTGTGGGAAATCTACTTTCTTAAAGATTTTACTTGATCAAATTCCGCTTGATAGCGGAGAGATTAAAAGAGGTGAAGTTAAAATAGGCTATTTTGATCAAAGCAGAAGTTTATTAAACACTGATAAAAAACTTTTAGAAATTTTTTGCCCAAATGGCGGCGATCACATTCAAGTGCGTGGTAAAAATATGCATGTTTATGGGTATTTAAAACAATTTTTATTTCCAAAAGAATTTTTAGAGCAAAGCGTGAGTGTGCTAAGTGGGGGTGAGAAAAACAGAGTTGCTTTAGCCTTGCTTTTTACCAAAGAATATGATGTATTAATCTTAGATGAACCAACAAATGATTTAGACATAGCTACGATTAATATCTTAGAAGAATACTTACTTTCTTTTGAAGGCGCGATTTTGCTTGTCTCACATGATAGATATTTTGTTGATAAAATAGCAACTAAACTTTATGCTTTTGAAGATAATGCAAATATTAATATAGAAGTTCTTTCTTATAGTGAATATTTAGAAAATGAAAAAGAATACAAAGATTTTGAAGAATTTTCTAAAAGCTTAGAAACAAACACCACCACAAGTGTAAAAATAAAAGAAAAATCGAGTAAAAAACTAAGCTATAAAGAAAATGAAATTTTAAACTCATATCCTGATAAAATTCATAAATTAGAAGAAGAAATAAAAGAAATAAAAAATGCTCTAAGTAATCCTACAATCTATCAAGAGCTAGGTATAAACACCCTTTATGAAAAGCTAAATTCCTTAGAAAGTGAACTTAGTATTTTAGAAGAAGCTTATTTTGAGATTTTAGAAAAAAGTGAGGATAATTTATAATAATTTTTTATTATTTTATTTATTCTATATTAACAATCGTAAATTTTATTTGTTTTTAATTGACTTTTTTTGTTATTGTTGTTATAATGTTTTTTCATCATAAAAATTTATTAAGGAGTTTCAAAAACAATGAAAAAGTTGAATAGAAAAATTTTTCTTTCCGCTTGCGTTGCTACTATGGTAGCTAGTTCAGCTCATGCTGTTATAGGGGGGGGGGATATCGTTTACAGATTCTAACCTAAAAGATGAAAATAAAAACGGAAATTACTCTTTCATAGTAGATAAAGATACAGGTTCTATCTACAATATCTCTTCTGTCATTGGATCTAGTTTTGATGGCAAAACAAACAAATTTATCAATCACCTAAATATAGATGCAGCTAAAAGCACATTTAATGTTGGTGCCAATGGCCAAGATGCGGAAATCGGTCATTATTTTGATGGAGAAAAAGATAAATTTTATTCTTTTAATATAAAAGCAAAAGAAATAATTTTTGATGGCAAAAATAATGCTTTGGGTCAAGATACTTCATTAAATGTAGGCAATACTGGGGTTATAGAAGGAAATCTAGCTCTACTTAATGGTGCTGATCTTTTCATTAGCAATGGTACCTTAGGAAGTCAAAGTGCAAATGGTTCTTTACTAGTAAAAGGTAATTTTGCTGCAACAAATGCAAATCTTGACTTTTATGGTAACCATAGCTTTCATATAACTGGAAAAGCAAATATAACAAACTCAACATTTAGCGCTACCAATGCTCCAGTAAGTGAAAACGGTATCTTTTTGCTAAGTGCTGATGGTGGTTTTAATAAAAACATTACAACTTCAAATACAGCAGGTGTTTATACAGCTATATCAACAGCAGATGCTCTTGGACTAAGTGCAGAAGAAGCTAAAAAATATAACGAAAGTTTTGACTCAATAAAGGTAAATATAAAAGATGTAGATCATGAAATAAAAGTAGTAGGAAATTCTCTATATATCAGTGCTAATGTTGATACAAAAGCTTGGAATGAGAGTATTAAAAAAGGTCTTGCTAAGTCTTTAAAAGATGCTCAAAAATTAGCTTTAGAATCAATGATTGCCGAATATACAAGATTGATGAATGAAGCACCTGGTGTTCAACCAAAGGCGGACGCAAAACAAGATTTCACTAAAGCAGACTACCAACAAATAATTAAAGATTTAACAGGCAAAATGAATGCAATCAATGTAGATGATAAATCACCTGCATTTAATAGTCAAATTGATGCTGTATTAGGTTCAATCTTAACATCAAACAGACAACAAGCAGCAGGTAGTGCTTTAACCGATGCTATGGTAGGAAATGCACAACAGGCTAAAAATGTAGTAAACTCAGCTAGAGAAAGTGCAAATAACTCTAATCGCCAAGGTGCTATCCAAGTTATCAACCTAGCTAATGAAATGGCTATTTCAACTAGAATGATGCAAGATAGAAATCAAGGCGAAAACAGTGTTTGGTCTAATGCATTTGGTGGAGCAAATATGATAGGTAGCGAAAGCGACTCTGTATATGGTATTACACTAGGTATAGATAGACAATTTAGTGATTCAGTATTATTTGGAGCATATTTAACTTATGCTGACTCTAAATTAAACTACAATTCTATCAGTCAAGATGCAGACAATTTACAATTTGGTGCGTATTCAAGAATAACAAATGGGCAACATGAATTTGACATCAAAACATATGCACAATTTAGCTATACAGATCAAGAAAGATTTTTAAATGGAACCAGCAATAAATCTGACTACACTCAAACTTTCTTAGGTGCAAGTGGTGCATATGGATATGTATTTAATATGGGTGATAAATTTGATATTAAACCATTGATTGGATTAAATGTTTACTATGGAAAAACTCCAGATTATACAGAAAATGGTCTTTGGGCTCAAAAAGTTTACTCAATGGATAGTTTTGCAGCGAGTGCTGAAATTGGAGCAGAATTTAGAAAATTCTTTGATGGTGGTAGCTATTTCTATGTAACTCCAAAAATCGAACAATTTTTTGCTATGAGTGGGGATGATTTTAAAGGTCGTTTTACAGGAAGTGATTTTAGCTACAATGTAGCTGGTGCTGAAAAAGATAAAACTTTCGGTAAAATCCTTATCGGAAGCAATATTAGCGTTACAGATAGATTTTCTATTGATCTAAGTGTAGGCGCTAAACAAATCTTAGGCAATAAAGATGATAACACTGATGAAACTTACCTAACTGGTAATATTGGCGTTAAATACTCATTCTAATTGACATAAACAAGAATTCTTCTTATACAGCATAGGTAATTTACCTATGCCTATTTACTTTCTTATTGCATACTTTCACAAAAAAATTACATGGAAAAACTATGACTTTGATAACTATTTTATGTATTTACACAGCTTTTTTGGTTTTTATATCTTATGTGCAAATTTCTTTTTTAAAAAAAGAAAGAGAAAAACAAGCAATTATTTTAAATGAACAAGATTATAAAAATGCTGCAAATATCGCCATAGAAAACGAAAAATACAAAATCTTTTCTAATCTTTATAATCTGATGGTTAACATTTCTTGGATTAGCTTTGGCTTTTTGTATTTAAAAGAAATTTTTATAAAAGAAAATTCTACCTTAGAAAATACTTTATTTTTGCTTGTATTTTTATTGATTATTAGTATTTTAAATTTACCACTTAGCTATTATGAAAGCTTTATAAAAGATAAAAAACACGGCTTTTCAAATATGACTTTAGCACTTTTTGTTAAAGACAGCATTAAATCTTTAGCTCTAATGCTTGTTTTTGGCTTTTTAATCATCTATGCCTTAGTATTTTGCTTTGAATTTTTTAACACATACTGGTGGGTAGTGGCTTTTGCTCTAAGCTTTATAATTATACTTATTATAAATCTCATCTACCCTACACTTATTGCACCTATGTTTAACAAAATGAAAAAACTTGAAGATGAAAATTTATTAGAAAAAATCACTAATTTAATGCAAAAATGTGGCTTTAGTGCAAATGGTGTTTATGTTATCGATGCAAGCAAAAGAGATAAAAGATTAAATGCTTATTTTGGTGGCTTATTTAAAAGCAAAAGAGTAGTACTTTTTGATACACTTTTAAATGCTTTAAAAGAAAAAGAACTCATTGCTGTTTTGGGTCATGAGCTAGGACATTTTGTGCATAAAGATTTGCTAAAAATGTTATTTGCTAGTGCTTTGATGCTTTTTGCTTTATTTTTCATCTTTGCACATTTACCAAACTTTTTTTATATTGAAAGTCATTTAGATGGAGTGAATGCTGGAGTTTTTGCACTTTTATTGATTTTTGGAAATATTTTTACTTTTATTATTTCTCCACTGCTTAATAAAATGAGTCAAAAAAATGAATTTAATGCTGACTTACACGGAGCAAAACTAAGCTCTAAAGAAGATATAAAAAATGCTCTCATAGCTTTAGCAAAAGAAAACAAAGCCTTTGTTAAAACAAGTAAAATTTATACTTTCTTTCATCTAAGTCATCCTTGCATTTATGATAGAATCAAAGCTTTGCAATGATTTCAATCAAACAAGCTTTAAAGCAAGCTTACGCAAAAGATCCTACTCACAAAGAATATATACTTTTTATTCTTTGTGAGCTTTTGCAAAAAGATAAGGCTTGGATTTTTTTAAATCCTGAATTTCAAATTGATGAAAAAGTTTTTTTAGAATATGTAGATAGATTTTTAAATGGTGAGCCTTTTGAGTATTTATTTCAAAAAACACAATTTTATGGTTTTGATTTTTTTACTAAAAAAGGGGTTTTGATACCGCGTTTTGATAGTGAAATATTACTTGAAAGATGTTTAGAAATTTTAGATCATAACTCTTTTAAAAATATACTTGAAATTGGCTTTGGAAGTGGAATTTTAAGTATTTGCTTAGCAAAGTTAAAACAAATTTTTATACAAGCTTGTGATATCAATCCAAAAGCATTAGAGCTTGCTAAAAAAAATGCAGATTTTCATAATGTTTCAAATTTAATCAATTTTCAACTTTGTGATTTTAAAAATATACAAGGAAATTTTGACTTTATTTTTTCTAATCCTCCTTACATAAAAAATGACTATCCTTTAGATAAATGGGTTCAAAACGAACCACACAATGCTTTGTTTGGTGGAGATAAAGGTTGGGAAATTTTACATGAAATTATTCTTTTTGCCAAAAATCACAACACAAAAGTCTTAGCATGTGAGTTTGGCTATGATCAAAAAACAATTTTAAATAAAATTTTAAAAGAAAATGATTTCAAGGCTACTTTTTATCAAGATTATAATGGATTTGATAGAGCCTTTGTTGCATGGAATTTAAAAAATTAGACTATAATTATCTTTATTATAGGAGAAAATATGAAATCAATATATTTATTTTTACTAGCAAGCTTAATTGGGATTGAAATTAGCATAGGTGTGTTTTTAGCTCCGACTATATTTTATCCTGCTAAATTCATAGGTGAAGGGGTTTTAACTCATTTTCAAAGTGGGCTTTTAATGACACACATTTTTGTGCAATTTGGCTATGTTTTGTTAGGTGTGAGTGTTTTGTCTATTTTAATAGAAATTTTTTCATTTAAAGACAAAAATTTAACTTTTAAAATAAATTTTTCAAAATTTATGCTTTCTTTGATCATTTTGGCACTAAGTTTGCTTTTTGTATTTTACTTCACTGCTTATGTTTTAGAAGCACAAAGTTTAGGAGAAGAAGCAACTAAAACTCAAGAATTTATAAAAATTCATGGTGCAAGTGAAGTTGTGATGAAAATTATCATGTTATCACAAGTAATTTTGTTTTTCTTAAATTTTAAAACAAAAAATGATATAATAAAATAAGTCTTTAAAAGGAGTCAAAGATGAAAATAGGCGATATAGGAACAACTCAACAAAATCACTACTTAAATCAAGCTCAAAAAAGCCAAGAAAAAGCTTTAGAAAACATAGCTGCAATCCGTGCTATAGATGGGAGCGATGGAGCAAATTTAGCCATAGCTGATTCTTTAAGAAGTCAATATAGCACTATAGATCAAGGTATTTTAAATGCCTATGATTCCATAGGAGTTTTACAAATTGCTGATTCAACTTTAAATAACATTTCAGCTACTGCAGATAAACTTAATGAACTTTCAGTGCGCTCAAACAATGCTGCTTTAAATGACAGACAAAAAAGTATGCTAAATTCTGAAGCAAGCAAACTTGTAACTTCAATCAATGATGCTTTTTCTAATGCGACTTTTAATGGAAAAAATGTATTTCAGAGTATGGATTTTGTTGTTGGTACTGGGGTTGAAAGTATTAATTTAAATCAACCAAGCACAGCAAATTTAAGCCTTGAAAATCAAGACGGAATTCGTGATTTTCAAGATCAAGTAGGTTCTTTACGCGCAGATATTGGTGCTGGAATTAACGCTATCCATTCTAATATCAACTCATCTTTGCAAACTAGTATTAACACTAAAGAAGCTGAAAGCAAATTACAAAATAATGACTTAGCTCAAAATATCAATGATTTTAATGCAAATTACCTAAAAGAAAATGCATTTTTATTTGCAAATGCTCATTCAAATGTAATGTTACAAACTAAACTAGCAAGCCTACTTCAATAATAAAAACTCCCAAATAAGGGAGTTTTTCAAGGAAAAATATGCAAAATAATGCTTTATTTAAGCAAGTTTTAAAACATCCTTTATATGAAAAAATTCAAAAACTTAGTGAAAAAAATCAAAATTCAAATTACCTTATAAATGAAAGTTTTGATATTTTTTGTGATAAAAGTTTAGATGATGAGATTAAGAATATCACTTTAGAATTAAAACCTTGGCGTAAAGGACCTTTTAAAATTAATGATTTATTTATAGATACAGAATGGCAAAGTTTTATCAAATTTAATATTTTAAAGCCTTATATGCAAGAAATAAAAGGCAAAATAGTAGCAGATATTGGCTGCAACAATGGTTATTATATGTTTAAAATGCTTGAATTTAATCCTTCAAAGCTCATTGGTTTTGATCCTTCTATTAAGTATTATTTGCAATTTTTACTTTTAAACTCCATTGCAAAAACTCCTATACAATATGAGCTTTTAGGCGTAGCTGATGTACCAAATTATGGCATAAAATTTGATGTGATTTTTTGTCTTGGAGTGATTTATCATCGTAGTGATCCTATAGCCATGCTAAAACAACTCAAACAATCTTTAAATAAAGACGGCATAGTCTTTTTAGACACTATGTATATAGAAGATGAAAGAGAAATAGCACTTATTCCTCAAAAAACTTACTCAAAAATACCAAATATTTTTTTCATTCCGTCGATATTAGGTTTAAGAAATTGGTGTTATAGAGCTGGATTTAGTGAATTTGAAGTTATAACAACTAAACAAACCGATCTTTTAGAACAAAGAAAAACACAATGGATTGATTCTTATTCTTTAGATCAATTTTTAGATAAAAATGATTCAAATTTAACTTGCGAAGGCTATGAAGCACCAAAAAGAGTTTATGTTAAATTAAAGGTGTAAAAATGGCAAGAACAGTAAGTGCTGTTACCATAGAAGAATTAATAGATCCAGAAGAGTTAAATCGTATCAAATCAGAACTTATCACTTGTCCAGGGATAAACAATACTTTAGCAGGAAGTATTTCTCATATAGAAAAAAATTTCGCCAAAGGTATTTTAATCACAACCCATGATATGGCAGTAGATGAACTAGGATTAGTGCATAGTGGCTTTGTATTTAATGCAGCAAATTACATAGCGCAAGCTGCAATTAATAAAGAATTTAGCGTCTTAATAGGCTCAAGAAGCTTTTTTTATGCTCCTTTAAAAGTGGGAGATATTTTAAATCTTGAAGCGAGTGCTTTATTTAGCGATGACTCAAGAAAAAGAGAGGTTAAAGTAGCTGGTTTTGTAAATGAGATTAAAATTTTTGACGCATCTTTTCAAGTTATTACTACAGATGATCATATATTTAAACTTAAACAAAATCAAGCCGCTACAAATAATAATCAAAATCAGCAAGAAACAACTAAACAAGAATCAATGCAAGAAGAACTTAATGCAGTCTTAAAAGGAATCGGGGGTTAAAGGTAAATCCACCCAATTCTTTGGACATTCTTTATGATAAGTCCCACTTGCATCATAATATTCCTTACAATCATCGTAAAATCGATTTGAGATCCCTCTTTCATTGACAAAACAACCACTAAAAAATAATACTAAAAATCCAAACAATAATATTTTTTTAAACATCTTATATCCTATTTTAATCTTATTTGCTTACGCCATTTATAAGGCTCTATAGGATTTTCACTTTCCCATAATCCTTTTTTATTTATCTTGGCATAATTTTGCTCATTTATATATAAATCACTATAATGCTCATACGCCCAAGCAAAACCATTTTTAACCATAACTTGATTAATATCTTTATCATTTAAATATACAATGGCTAAAATTCTACCATATTTATCCTCATCTTTTACATTTAAAACTACTTCTTTATTTAATACAATAGCTTTTAGAAATTGCGTAGCCATCTTTCCATAAGCTTGATCACTCTCAGGCGCATCTATACCAAAAAGTCTGATTTTAAGCTTTTCATTTTCGAATTTAGCCTCAATAGTATCTCCATCTACTACACGACTTACTTTAGCATTGATATATGAACCACTATCATAGTTTAAAACATAAGCAAAAGCAACTAAAAAAAGTGCGATTAAAAATTTCTTCGGATCTTTTAATAAGTTTATAAATAATTTAATTTGTTTCCTAGAAAATTTCATTTAAACCTCATCTATATAAAAATATGCCATAATTACAATAAAAAGGAGAATTTATGCAAGAAATTATACAAAATTTTAAACAAATTGCTCAAATACCTCATTGTAGTTTCAAAACCGAAGAATTGAAAAATTTTCTCATTGATTTTGCTAAAAGTCAAAATTGCCAAGTAAGCGTTGATGAAGCAGGTAATATCCACGCACACAAAGGAAATCCTAAAATTTGTTTACAAAGTCATTATGATATGGTTTGCATGGGAGAAGCTCCAAGTATACAAATATATGAAGAAAACGGATATTTAAAGGCTAAAAATTCAAGCTTAGGTGCAGATAATGGCATAGGAGTATCACTAATGATGCAAGCTTTAAAAGATTTTGAAAATATAGAATGTCTTTTTACTAATGATGAAGAAGTTGGACTTTGTGGAGCAAACAATCTCACCCATACTTTGATCTCAAGCAAGCTTTTAAATTTAGACCACGAAAGCGATGATGAAGTTGTTATAGGTTGTGCTGGTGGGGTAGATATTTTTGCTAGTTTAAACTTAGAAATAGATGAAAAAGAAGAAGATTGTTATGAGATAGAAGCAATTGATTTTAAAGGTGGGCACTCGGGAATTGATATTGTTAAAAATATTAAATCTTCTATTAAAGAAGTGAGCTATTTTATCACTCAAAATCAAGGAGAACTTTGCGAATTTAAAGCAGGTGAAAGAATAAATTCTATACCAAAACATGCTAAAGTTATAGCATTTTTTAAAAATCCTCCAAAAGAAAATGATCATTTTAAAGTAAATTATATAGGTAAAATCAAAAGAACATATTATAAAAATTCTCAAGTTATTTTAAATCTCATTAATGCTTTTGCACAAGGAGTTAGAACTTTCAATCATCAATTAAATTTAGTTCAAACAAGTATCAATCTTTCACTAGCTTATGAAAAAGATAGCAAATTTCATTTTGAGCTTTTTGCAAGATCTAATGATTTACAAGAACTTAAAAACATAGAATTTGAAACCTTAACTTATTTTAAGATGCAAAACTGCGAAGTTTCAAGTGCAAATTTTTATCCACCGTGGGCTAATAAAGATACTAAATTTGGAGAAGAAATTCTAAGTTATTTTAAAAAAGAAAACCCAAACGCCAAGCTTTACACTATACATGCTGGTTTAGAATGTGGCATTATAAGTGAAAAACAACCTTTAGAATGTTGCTCAATAGGACCAAATATCCATAACCCTCATTCAACAGATGAAAAATGTGAAATAGCTTCTATTGAAAAAATCAGTAAAATTCTTTATGTAATCTTAAAATATTATCAATAAATATAAAATAACTAATATTTTGATAAATAAATTCAAAATATTGGTAAATATTTATTTAAATAATAAAAAATTTTATTTACTATTAATAAAACTTGGATTATACTCTCACATATTTCAAAAATAAGGAGAGAGTATGGAAATACTAACTAGCCTTAGCGAAGGTGTTCAATTTAGTATTCAACTAATTGTTGTTCTTATTTGTCTTTTTTATGGGGCAAAAAAAGGCGGTATCGCTCTAGGCTTATTAGGCGGTATAGGTTTATTAGTTTTAAGTTTTGGTTTTGCTGTAGCACCTGGAAAACCTTCTATTGATGTTATGCTTACCATTTTAGCTGTTGTTGTTGCTAGTGCAACTTTGCAAGCTAGTGGTGGTTTGGATGTAATGTTGCAAATTGCAGAAAAAGTTCTAAGAAAAAATCCTAAATTCTTAACTATTTTAGCGCCATTTGTAACTTGCATTCTTACCATGCTTTGTGGAACTGGGCATGTTGTCTATACTATGATGCCTATTATTTATGACATTGCTATTAAAAATGGTATTCGCCCAGAAAGACCAATGGCTGCTTCTAGTATTTCTTCACAACTTGGTATTATCGCAAGTCCTGTTTCAGTTGCAGTTGTAAGCTTAACAGCTCTACTTTTAAATCCAGAAATTAATAAACATCCTTTAGCAGGATTTGATGGCTATGTAGATTTACTTGCTATTACTATACCTTCTACCTTAGTAGGTGTTTTGGCTATAGGAATTTTTTCTTGGTTTAGAGGAAAAGATCTTAATAAAGATGAGGATTTTCAAGCTAAGATTAAAAATCCAGAACAAAGAGAATATATCTATGGCGATAGTAAAACTCTTCTTGGACAAAAACTTCCAACTATCCAATGGGTAGCTATGTGGATTTTCCTAGGTGCTATTGCTATAGTAGCTATACTTGGAGCTTTTCCAGAGCTTAGACCACAATTTACCTCAAAAGGCGTTACCAAACCTATGAATATGGTAGCAACTATTCAAATGTTTATGCTTTTAGCAGGTGCAGCGCTAATCATTTTTACCAAACTTGATGCAAGCAAAATTGCAAAAAATGAAATTTTTAAATCCGGTATGATAGCCTTAGTAGCTGTTTTTGGAATTTCTTGGATGGCAGATACAATGTTTGCAGTGCATACTCCTATGATGAAAGAATCTTTAGGTAATATCGTTATAGAACATCCTTGGACTTATGCTATTATGCTTTTACTTATTTCTAAATTTGTTAATTCTCAAGCAGCAGCAATTGCAGCTTTTGTGCCACTTGCACTAGGAATTGGTGTTGAACCAGGTATTATCATTGCTTTTGCAGCAGCTTGCTATGGATACTACATTTTACCAACTTATCCAAGCGATCTTGCAACTATACAATTTGATAGATCAGGTACTACAAAAATAGGTAAATTTGTTATCAATCATAGCTTTATCTTACCAGGATTAATTGGTGTGATTGTTTCTTGTATAGTAGGTTATTTTTTAGCTTTAGGTGCAGGATATTTATAAAAATTAAAAGGGCTTTAAAAAAGCCCTTTTTTCTTATTTAAATGCTTTTTCTAAATCAATAGGCATAGCTTGATAACCAGTACTTGCTCCGCTAAAGCGAATTTGTACTGAAGGTTCTTTAGCTCCCCATTTAAATTCATCTATTTCAGGTTTTGGCTCACCTACAGCAGCACCCTTACTTAAGTCAAATGACATTCCAGCAGTAGCACTATAAACCATGATGGAATTTTTATCTTTATGGTATTCTGCTAAAGAAGTGACAGGTGAAAACCATTCATTGCCTCTTTGCTTTCCATACTCCCAAATTTGTTCTACGGTTTTATTTTTTTGATCTATTTTATACACAACTGCTCTTGAGTATTTCATTGAAGCAAAAGCAGGTTGCTCTATACCTCTTGCATCGCCATTATCAAAAGCTGTGATATAAATATATCTTTTGTCAGATTTTTCATCTATTCTAAAAGCAGTATGCTGTGTCCATGTAAAATCAAAACCACCTTCTTCGTTTTCATATCCTGGACATTTGCTATACTCATCTTCACAAACTATCTTTTTGCCATTTTTATCAACAGGTTGCAAAAGTGTTTTTTTATATTTTTCTCCCCATCCTTTGTGTGCTCCTAATATCCATTTTACTTTTTTATCGCGTCCTATTTTTATAATAGCACTTTGATGACGACTTGAAATAATAATACTATCATCACTTGGATCATAATCTACGCTATTTACATGAGCCCAGTTACGCCCTACCCCAGTGCCTGCTATATCGCCAAAAGAATCACTTGCATCCATTTTAGCTAAATCCTCATCACTTAAAGTAACCCCTGCTTTACTCGCATCAATATTTAAACAAACAGCACCTTGATCTAATGCTTTGATTACATTTGCTCTATATGGATCTAAAATTTCAAACAATCTCCACTCATCTACTACATTACCATTTTTATCAACTTCTACTATCACATCGCGTACTGAACGCACATTTTTACCATCAGGACGCTTAACATTAGCAGAAGCCACCCTTAAAAGATAATTTCCATTTTGCATATTATCCATAGAATGAGAAAAATCTATATAAGAAGAAGGTAAAAGACGATTAAAAATTTCTCTACCCATTAAATCATATTTAACATATCTTTGTCCAAAACCCCAAGTTAAAGCTCCATCAGTATTTTGCCTAAATCCCATCATAATACCACGGTTGTAAATATTATTCCAATCCATTAATTTATCATTGTCAAAATACCAACGAATTTCACCTTTTGTATCAATGATAAATGCATTTGAATTCTCATCCCATTCCATTGCACCACCTGCTGGGTTATTCCAAACAGATTGAGAGCCTTTTCCACTTTGTTTCCCTGGAGCATTATTAACCAAATACAACCTATCTTCAAAACCTTTATCTACTTTAATCACTTCTACTTTTTCAAAAGGCACACCTCTTTGCATAATACTTCCACTTGGCTCTATATTAACTCCACCAGTTGCTATTTTATATACCTCATCTACTACTTTTTCACTCTTTCCAAAAGCAGTTTTAGTATAACTTACTTTTACTGTATTAAAATATGATGGATAAAGTCCAAAAACAGGAATTCCTCCATAAGTTTTAATTTTATTAGGGCTAACCTTATAAGATATAGTCTGTCCATTTGGCTTTGGAACTATAGTTACGCTTACATCACTTAGTTTGTATCCACCATCCATAATTACAGCACTAAGCGGAGATAAACCATAAGGATTCATCTTTACTGCGCCAATTTTGCCTTGAATTTCCCAATCAATTTTAGCACCACTAGGTCCACCCATAGCCAAAGAAACACTAGGCACTACCATAACAACACTGCTAGCAAGCAAAATACTACTTACAATTTTACTAATCTTCATTTTTTCTCCTTTTTTATATTATTAAGCTATTTGCACACTTGGCTCACCTAAAATTTTTAGCAAAACTACTAATATTAAAACAATCAAAGCATAAAATTTAGCCTTAGAATGTGAAAATGTATAAGAAACAAACATGCTTCCTAAAATCACCAAACAAACAACAAAAGCCAACAAACAACAAATTGCCATATTCATAAATTCCATACTAGGAATCAAATACCAACCATTACTATACAACCCATCTTCAAAATTTGGAGGATTTCCAACAAAAAATTTCTGAAAAGCATTTAAACTACCATAAACATCTTCAGGCACTATAGGTGTATCCATACCACACTCACCTGTTGGTAAAAACCATCCTGGTGCCCATTCATGCAATGGTAAATTAAAAGGATATATAGGAATTTCTCTACACCCATCAACACCAGCAAAAGGATTTTCTGAATGTACTACCTCGTGGATATGATTAAGAGTAATACAATACTCTATACCAAGCCATATACCCCAAAATACAAAAGTATAAGCAAAAATTTTTAGATAATCATTTTTAGGATCTATCAAGGCTAAAATACCACCAAAAGCCATAGTTAACATAGCAAATCTTATATAAACACACTGCTCACAAGGCTCCATATAAAGGTATTCTTGAAACAAAAAGTGTGCTATAAAAGTTAAGCCTACCATAGCTATAACCATTATCAACCAAGGAACTCTTGTATTTTGCCAAGTAGTGATTTTACTAATAGGACAAGGACTCATAAAATACCTCAAATCACATCTTGCTTAATTCTTCTGTTATTTCCATCAAAGCTTGTGGAGATGTGATAGCTTGTGGTATGATTTGGTATTTACCATTTACTACAAATGCAGGCGTACCATAGTTTTTAGAGATATCATTAGCATATTCATAAGATTTTAAAATTTCACTAGCTTCAGGAGTTTTTAAAAAGTTATCTAAATCTTCTTTGCTTGCTGAAATTGCTTTTAATCCTACTTCATAAAACGCTTCAGGATTGGCTCCATTTCCCCATCTTTGTTTTTTCTTAAAATAAGCATTAAAATATGCTTCAGAAGCTTTATGAGTTAAACTATTTTTATCGCTTTGACTTACTTTATTTTGCTCATCTTTAAAAGCAGCAAAAGCAAAAATTTCATTAGCTTGCTTACCATAATCACCCATAGAACTAACAGGATAAAATTTATAAGTTAATTGTGGTAATTTTTCTTTGACTTTTGACATGGTATTAAACTTATGATGATCATAACAATGTGTACAACGATAAGAAAATACTTCTATTAAAGAATTTTGAGCATTTGGGATAGGTGTTTTTAAAACCACATACTCTTTACCCTCACTAAGTGCATTTGCACTCACACCAAGAACAAAAGCAGCTGCCGCCATTGCTTTTGACAAATTATTTAAGTTGAATTTCATTTTATTTCTCCTATTTGTATTTTATATATAATAAATATTTGCAATTTATTATAAACATGCTAAAGTTATATTAATATAACTTAAATATTAATTAAACAATAAGAAAAAATTTCAAAATGAAAATATAATTATTAAAAAAATAAAAAATAATAATACTTTATCGCAAAAATTACAAAAAGCAATGCTTAAAAAAGCATTACTTGGTAGAAAGTTCTTTAACTATACGGATTAGTTCTTCTAAAGAAGTGATATACTCAGGATTGATTTGATATTTGCCATTTACTACAAAAGCAGGCGTGCCATAATTTCTTGAAATTTCATTAGCTACATCATAAGCAACTAAAAGCTCTTTGGCTTCTTTAGTTTGTAAAAATTTTTGCAATTCTTCTTTACTAGCACCAATAGCATTTAAACCTATTTTATAAAATAAATCAAGATTATTTAAATTTATTTTTTTTTCAAAATGACTTACAAAATACACATCAGCAAGCTTATAAGTAAGACTTTTTTCACTAGTAACATCTAAACCTAAAGCTTTTTCTTTAAAAGAAGCTAAAGCAAACATCTCATTTAAAGCACCACCGTACTCGAGCATAGAACTTACCGAGAAAAGATCATATTTTAAATTTGGTAAAGCTTGTTTAACTTTTGCTAGAGTGTGAAATTGATGATGATTATAGCAATGAATACAACGATAAGAAAATACCTCTATTAGAGAATTTTGTGCATTTGGGATAGGTGTTTTTAAAGTAATATACTCTTTACCCTCACTAAGTGCATTTGCACTCACACTAAAAACAAAAGCCATAATAGCTAGCAATTTAAACATTTTTTGCAAAACTTGCATGATTTTCCTTTTTTCAATGATATAAAATACAATTTTAACATAAGATATAAAATCAAGAATATTTTATGCTTTTCTTATGACATTTTAAGTAGAATTTCAACAAATTTATCAATAAAAAAAGTTGATTGTAAGCGATATTTTCCGATCAATATAAAATAAAAGGTCTAAAATGCAAATACGAATTTATTATGAAGATACCGATGCAGGTGGAGTGGTATACCATAGCAACTACTTAAAATTTTGCGAAAGAGCAAGAAGTGAGATATTTTTTCAAAAAAATGCAAAAATTTTTGATAAAAATACAGGACATTTCCTACTTACTAAAGCAAATTGTAACTTTTTAAAACCCGCTAAACTTGGAGATCTTATAGAAGTAAAAACATTTATCACAAAGCTTAAAAAAGCCTCAGTTTGTATAAAACAAGAGATTTATAAAGAAAATACCAAGCTTTTTGAAGCTGAATTTACCCTAGCTTTTTTAAAAAATGAAAAAGTAGCCCCTATAGATGAGACTATAACTAAGGTTTTTACTGATCTTGCAAAGGAGTAAAACCTAAGCCTTGCGAGCGAATGATTTTAACCTTATAGTCAAATTGATTATCATTTAAACCCTCATCAAAAATTCTTTGAGAATCTTTATCTAAAAACTGCGTATAAAAATAATCAAGGCCCACGCTAGTTGCATAAGCTATCCAGTTATAGTTAATATTTTGCGAAAAAAGCTCATTAAGATAGCTTAGAGTTTGATCCTCATTAGAAATGGAATTTGCTAGCAAAAGTTTTTTTCTATCATTAATTTGCGTTAAACTTAGCAAGATAGGATTATAATTAATCTGAGTTGATAATAATACAAAAGGCTCTATATCATAAGTTCTTATTTGTGAGCTTATGAGTGCTGTTTTAATCAAAGAAGTATTTAAAATAATACTAGAATCTTGAAAACTTCTATTTTGATTTAAAATGCTTCTAAAATCAAATTTAGAACTATTAATAGTATAAATTTTCTCACTACCATTACCTGCGTTTAAAACATTCTCATCTAAGCGATTAGCTAAGGCTGTTCCATCTGAAAAAATAATATTTTTACCATTGGAGTATTCCAAAAGTTTTTGGATTTGTTTTTGATAATCTATACTTCCAAAATACACATTTTCATTTTGCGTATCAAAATTTCTTTTATGTGCAGTAGGAATAAAAACCTTTACATTAGAATCAAGGCTTTCTTTTAATAAATTTTTCACACCTTTATCTGTAAAACCTGCGATAATATAATTAAATTTCTCATCTTGAGCTTGTTTAAAAGCTTTAGTTATCTTGCTCTCATCTTCTGTGCCTATTAAAAACACCTTTACTTTTATTTGCGCTCTTTGTCTTAATAAATACGCTATGCTTGAATTTATAATAGTATTAGAATAACTTTTAATCGTTTGTTCAGGTATAACAATAGCTAGTTTTATGCTAGCATTTTTTTGAATTCTTTTTTCAAAATCTATAATAGAATTTAAAAGTTTGGTATAGATATTAACTAAAAGCTCATTTGCATTATCATTATTAAATCTTGATAAAAAATTAAAATAAAGTCCTGTTTCTAACAAAGTAAATAAGCAATCATTATCACAATTTTGAAATTCTAAATTAGGATAAAAAGACTCACTAGGTTCTATGGGCGATGGTTTTTGCTCTTTCGCAAAGACATTTAAAGTTAAAACAAAACTCATCATCAAACAAACTAAACTTTTTCTCATAAATAACCTTTTATTTTTTTAATATCTTCTATAAATTCAGCATAAAAGCTAGGATTTTTACTCAAAAAATTCAAATCATAGCTTGGCAAAAATAAGGCATTATTATAATACATACATTGTCCTTTATATTTTTGAAAATTCTCAAAACCCAAACTTGCAAAAGCTTCTTGGCCAAGACATAAAATAATCTTTGCTTTTATAAAATCAAGCTCATTATAAAAATACGGCAAGCATAATTTTAATGCTTGATCGTCTATTTTAAAATTACTAAAACATTTAAACATATAAGAAAAATATATCTCATCATCTTTTAAATTTAAAAGCTCCTTGCATAATTTCAAAAGTTCTTGTTTATTTTTAGAAGCAAAAAACTTTCCACTTTCATTCTCTTCCTTGTCAATAAAGGCCTGATAAATCAAAATTTTAGCATTTTTGGCTTCTTTTTCCATTAAACTATGCTTTCTTAGTCTAGAAAAATGACAAAGATTGCAGGTTTTTACCCTTTCGTTTAATTCTTTAAAACTTAAATTAAAATGCCTAATTTGTTTTTGCTCGTTAAAATATTCATAACCAAAAGCTTTTAAATAATACAAATTACGCTTATTCATTACATCAATGCTTCTAAATTTTTACCCTCTAAACGATAAGTTCTCCACTCATTCATATGCTTTGCATTTAATTTAGTATAAAACTCAACCCCTAAATCATTATCGTTCAAACATACCCATTCTAATCTTTTAAGATTTTTTTCTTTACAAATTTGTGCTAAATATTTAAAAACAGCTTTTGCATAGCCTTTTTTTCTATGTTTTGCTTGTATATAAATATCTTCTAGATATAACCCACCTAAACCCCAAAAAGACGAAAAAGTAAAATAATACATTGCATAACCTATGATTTTACCATCAACTTTTAGACTTAAAGCCTTAGCATATTTATTTTCAAAAAAAGATTCTTCAAGTTCTTTAGTTGTGCATTTTACATCTTCAAGCATATTTTCATGGATAGCAAGCTCTTTAATTAATTCTAAAATTTTTTCTAAATCTTCTTTTTTACTCTCACAAATTTCAAAACTCATGATTTTTCCTTAAAATACATAAAAATAAAACAAAAATTTAGCAAAAACTTTTAAAATAACTCTTAATTAAAAGCAGATTTAAGTAAGATTTTGATAAAATACACGCTTATTATTTTGTTTTTTATTTTAAGTTAAGGAAAGAATATGAAAAGAACATATCAACCACACAAAACTCCTAAAAAAAGAACTCATGGCTTCCGCGTGCGTATGAAAAGCAAAAATGGTCGCAAGGTAATCAATGCTAGACGCGCTAAAGGTAGAAAAAGATTAGCGGTATAAAAGATTTTCTAAGTATTAACGACTTAGGAGAGTTTGCAACAATTTATAAAGAAGGTAAAAAGTGGCACTGTGAAGGTGTAATCATCTTTTATACTTTAAGTAAAGAAAAAAAATTTGCTGTTGTTGCTAGTAAAAAAGTTGGAAAAGCTGTCGTTAGAAATAGAGCCAAAAGGCTCTTAAGATCAGCTTTTTTTCAGGTTAAAAATCAAGTCGAAAACGGGAAATACATACTTGTAGCTAAGACAAGTATTACTGAAATTCCTTTTTTAAAATTAGAAAAAAACTTGAAATGGGGTTTGAAAAAAATAGGATGTATAAAATAGCTTGTTTAAAACTTATTAGATTTTACCAGCTCTTTATCAGCCCTTTTAAGCCACAATGCTGCAGGTATTATCCAAGTTGTTCTGAATATGCCTTATGGCAATTTAAAAAAAATAATATTTTTAAAGCATTTGGTGCAGTTTTTTTAAGAATTTTAAAATGCAATCCGTTTTTTAAAGGTGGTATTGATTATCCTAAAATACGCAAGAATACTCTAAACTCAGGTGTATGTTTTAAACCTAGTTTTAATGCTTTAAAACAACTCAATTATTTTTATATCCCTTGCAATGATAATCAATTTTTTTTAATTAAGATTATATTTCCAAAGGACAATCCGTGTCAGAAAATTTATCCCAACAAAAACGCATATTAATTGCCGTTGTATTATCATTTTTATTTTTTGTAGTTTATGATTATTTTTTTATCCCAAAAGCACCACAAAATGAGCAAAATATCACTCATATAGAACAAAACAATTCAGCTCCACAAACTACAACCGCAAATACAAATACACAAGCTCCAAAGACAGAACTTAGTGTTAATCAAAAAGAAGAAATAGCAGTTGTTAAAAGTGAGCATTTTGAAGCACATATTGACTCTTTAGGTAGAATAGCTAAATTTTATCTAAGCGATGAAAAATATAAAGATGAAAATGGTAAAAGCATTAATCTAGTAGATACTTCTTTATCACCTTTGCCACTAGAAATAAGATTTAGTGATGCAAAGATAAATCAAGAGGCATTCAATACAGTATATACAGCTAGTCAAAAAACTATCAATGTAAATGATGAAAATACAACATTAATTCTTACTCAAAATTTAAATGATCTAATAATAACTAAAAAAATCACTTTTCACAAGTATGGAAATTATGATTTAGAAGTAAATCTAAGCAAAGATACAGCTTATTTTATCACTCCAGGTTATCGTCCAAATATAGCAGTTGATAGTTATACAGTACATGGGGTTTTAATCTTAGATAAAGATGATAAAATAACAATGTTAGAAGATGGTGATGTAGAAAATGATGAAAGTTTTTCTAATGTAACCCTTATGGCAGCTTCAGATCGCTATTATAGTGCTTTCTTTTATAATTTCGAAAAACCTTTAAATGCAGTAGTTACTAAAGATAATCACGAAAATTCTATCGTTTTTGCAAGCGCAACTAACAATTTTAAAGCAACCGGATATATAGGTTCAAAAGAGCATGAAATTTTAAGAAGCATTCATGCGGATTTAGATGATGTGGTAGAATATGGTTGGTTTACTTTTATAGCTAAACCTATGTTTGAATTTTTAAATTTCTTACATGGTTATTTGGGTAATTGGGGTTGGGCTATCGTAGTGATGACTTTAATTGTGCGTATTATTCTTTTCCCACTTACTTACAAATCAATGATTTCTATGAATAAACTCAAAGATTTAGCACCAAAAATGAAAGAAATTAGAGAACGCTACAAAGGTGATCCACAAAAAATGAATTTACATATGATGGAACTTTATAAAAAACATGGTGCAAACCCAATGAGCGGATGTTTACCTATACTCATTCAAATTCCAATTTTCTTTGCAATTTATAGAGTTTTACTAAATGCCATAGAACTTAAAGCTGCACCTTGGGCTTTTTGGATTACAGATTTATCTGTGATGGATCCATGGTTTATTTTACCTATATTTATGGGTCTAACTATGTTTATCCAACAACTTATTACACCAATGGCTATACAAGATCCTATGCAAGAAAAGATTATGAAATTCTTACCATTAATTTTCACTTTCTTTTTCTTAACATTCCCAGCAGGTTTAACTTTGTATTGGTGTGTAAATAATATATGCTCACTTATCCAACAAGTAATTGTTAATAAGCTTTTCAAAAACCATAAAAAAGAGGAAATAGCTAAACATGAACATAGAAGCTAAAGACTTACAAACTGCACTCATAGAAGCTTCAAAACAACTTGAGTGCTCTGTGATTGACTTAGAATACGAAGTTATTCAACATGCTAAAGCAGGATTTTTTGGCCTTTTTAAAAAAAATGCGATAATCTGTATTAAAGGACATAAAAAAACTCAAAAAGTCCATAATGAAAAACCTAAAAAAAATCAAAATGAGAAATTTAACAAATATTCTCAAAAAAATTTTGAAAAAAATGAATATAAAAAAGAATATAAAGAAAATTTTCAAAAACCAATTGAAAATATTGCTCAACCTAAAGAACATTACAAAGTAAAAAATGATGCTATTTTTGATTCTTTTCATAAGGAGTCTTCAGAAGAAAAAAACATTGTTTCTTATATTGATGAGATAAAAATTTCACTAGAAAATTTACTAGCAACTTTTGATTTTGATATTAAAGTTGTGCAAGTTAGCGTTTGGGATGAAACCTGTGTTTTAATTAAACTTGATGGAGAAGATGCAGCCTTGCTTATAGGCAAAGAAGCTCACAGATATAAAGCTTTTTCATATTTACTTTATAATTGGCTTAATGCTAAATATAAAATTCAACCAAGACTAGAAATAGCACAATTTTTGGAAAACCAAACCCAAGCTATTGATAGTTATTTAAAAATTCTCATAGAAAAAGTAGAGAACACTGGAAGAGTTCAAACAAAACCACTAGATGGAATTTGGCTAAAACTTGCTTTAGAAAAATTAAGAGAACGCTTTCCTGATAAGTATGTAGCTATCAAACAAAATGACGATCAAAGATATATCGTTGTGAATGATTTTTTGAAGAAAAATGAATGAATGACACGATAGCTGCTATTGCTACAGCTCACGGAGTGGGCTCTATAAGCATCATTAGAGTAAGTGGAAAAAAAGCTTTAGAACTTGCATTAAAAATTACCCACAAAAAAGAACTCACACCACGCTATGCGCACTTATGCAAACTTTATAAAAACAATAGTGACTTTTTAGACGAGGCCTTAGTAATTTATTTTAAAGCACCCTACTCTTTTACAGGAGAAGATATTGTGGAATTTCAACTTCATGGCGGTTTTTCTTTGAGTGAAATTTTACTCGATGAGCTTGTTTTAGCAGGCGCGCGCCTTGCCAATCCTGGAGAATTTAGCAAAAGAGCTTGCTTAAATGGCAAAATGGATCTTTTAAAAGCTTTAAGCATACAAGATGCTATCATGTCAAAATCAACAAGTGCTGCAAATATCATAGCAAAAAATATTAAAGGTGATTTAAGTAAATTTTTAAACACCATTCGAATAGACCTTGTTCAAACTCTTGCTTTTGTAGAAACTAGCATTGACTATGCAGATGATGATTTACCGCAAGATCTACTTGATCAAATCATTACTATGTGTGAAAAAAATTCAAAACTTTTAAGCGATATAGTAGATATTTCCTTAAGTAAAAAAGGTCTTATAAATGGCTTTAAAGTTGCTATTATCGGCAAGCCAAATGCCGGAAAAAGTTCATTGTTAAATTCGCTTTTAGCATTTGATAGAGCTATTGTATCTAATATTGCAGGCACCACAAGAGATCGTATCGAGGAAAGTTTAAAAATAGGCTCACATTTAATTAAAATCATCGACACAGCAGGTATAAGAAACGCAGATGATGAGATAGAAAAAATCGGAGTCAACTTAAGTTATGAAAGCATTAAAGAAGCAGATATTATTATAGCTGTTTTTGACGGATCTAAAGAATTTGAAGAAGAAGATAAACATATTTTACAAGCTTTAAAAGATTGTGATAAAAAAATCATTTATGTTTTAAATAAAAGCGATTTGGCTACCAAATTTAAACATGAAATTAGCACTTCTTGTATACGCATTTGCGCCCAAAAAAACACTCAAGCCATTAAGGAAAGTTTAAATGAATACTTAAATACTTTAGATGGCGATGGAATGCTAATTAGCAATACCTTAATACTCAATGCTTGTAAAAATGCTAGTGAAGCTATTTTGCGTGCAAGAGATTTATTAAAGGAAAGTTCTTTAGAACTTTTTGCTTTTGAATTAAATTTAGCCATAGGAGAAATAGCTCAATTTACCAAAAATTTTGAAAGAGATGAAATTTTAGATGCAATGTTTAGTAATTTTTGTTTAGGAAAATAAAAAGGAGATAATTATGGATAAAGAAGTTATAAAACAACACAAAATTAGCGATGAGGAATATCAAGAAATTTTAAATATACTAGGTAGAGAACCTAATTTATTAGAACTTGGAGTGATTTCTGCAATGTGGAGTGAACATTGCTCATATAAATCAAGTAAAAAATACCTTAATGGCTTTCCAACTAAAGCTCCTTGGGTAATCCAAGGTCCTGGTGAAAATGCTGGAGTAATAGATATAGGCAAAGGAATGGCTGCTGTATTTAAAGTAGAAAGTCATAATCACCCAAGTTTTATAGAGCCATTTGCAGGTGCAGCTACTGGTGTGGGTGGAATTTTACGCGATGTTTTTACCATGGGTGCTAGAGTTGTTGCAGGTATGAATTCTTTAAAATTTGGTAATATCCATGATGAAAAAATAGGCAAACATCAAAAATATTTAGTTAAGGGTGTAGTAAGTGGAATTTCACACTATGGTAATTGTATGGGTGTTCCTACTATAGGTGGAGAATGTGCTTTTGATGAGTGCTTTAATGGAAATATCTTAGTTAATGCTTTTGCACTTGGAACTTGCAAAATCGAAGATATTTTTTATGCAAAGGCTGAAGGTATAGGAAATCCTGTAATTTATGTAGGCTCAAAAACTGGTCGTGATGGACTTGGTGGAGCTGTAATGGCAAGCGATAGTTTTAATGAATCTAGCAAAAGCTTAAGACCAACTGTTCAAATTGGTGATCCATTTGCTGAAAAATTATTAATGGAAGCTTGTTTGGAACTTTTCAAAACTGATTATATAGTTGGAATTCAAGATATGGGTGCAGCAGGACTTACTTCAAGCTCTTTTGAAATGGCAGGACGCAGTGGTAGCGGGATGAAACTTTACCTTGATAAAACTCCTATGAGAGAAGAAGGTATGACTCCTTATGAGTTAATGCTAAGTGAATCTCAAGAAAGAATGCTAATTTGTGCTAAAAAAGGCTATGAAGAAAAAGTTATTGAGATTTTTAATAAATGGGGGCTTGATGCAGCCATTATAGGCGAAGTTACAGATACTGGCAAAATGGAATTATTTTGGCATGATGAATTAGTTGGTCTAATCCCTATTGAACCACTAAGCGAAAAAGCACCTATACTTGATAGACCTGTGGCTAAGCCAAAATACTTAGATGAAATAAAAAACTATCAATTTAAACTTAGCATTCCCACTCAAGAAGCCTTTGAAAAACTTCTTGCAAATGAAAATATCAGCAATAAAGCTTATATTTATGAGCAGTTTGACTCAAGCGTACAAACTAACACTTTAAAAAGCGATGGGGCTTTAGGTGCAAATAGTATTAGAATTAAAGAAAATAATTGCTTGCTTTCTATGGCCATTGAGTGCAACTCAAGATTAAACTATGTAAATCCAAAAATCGGTGCAGCAGCAGCCGTTGCAAGCGCAGGAAGAAAAATAGCATGCTCGGGAGCTAGACCTTTGGCAATTAGTGATTGTTTAAACTATGGCAACCCACAAAACCCTGAAGTAATGTGGCAATTTGCTCAAGGTTGTGAAGGTATTAAACTAGCTTGTAAAGAACTCAATACCCCTGTGGTAAGCGGAAATGTTTCTTTATATAATGAAACCGATGGAGTAAGTATTTTTCCAAGTCCAACCATAGCTTGCGTTGGTATTCACGAAAAAGCAGAAAATGTTTTAAAATCATACTTTAGTAAAGAAACGCAAGCTATTTATTTAATAGGAGAAAGTAAAGGTAGTTTTGGTGGATCTTTGATTGCTAAAGTACTAGATCAAAAAGTCGCAGGAGAGCTTGAAGATATAGATTTTAAAGCAGAATTAAAACTATGGGATTTCTTACTAAAAGCAAACGAAGCAAAATTACTTGATTGTGCTAATAGCATAGGCATAGGTGGTCTTGCTATGACTTTAGCCAAAATGAGCGCAAAGGCGAATTTAGGTATAAATGTAAAAACAAATTTTGAAAACAGAAGTTTTATTTTTGAAGAAAGTCCAACTAGAGTTGTAATTGGTGTTAAAAATGAAGAAAATTTTATTGAATTTGCAAACAAAATGAAAATTAATTTTGCAAAACTTGGAATTTTAAATGAAAAAGATTTCGTTTTAGATGATATTAAGATATCTTTAGTAAAACTACAAAAAATTTATTTTGATAAATTTAAAGAATATTTAGGATAGAAATGCTTTTTGTTTTATTGGTATTAGCAATTCTTGCATTTTATTGGTATTACAAAACTTGGGGCAAAGATGATCTTTTAGGCTCTTTCAAAAAAGGAGCTAAAAGCTTCTCCCAAGGTTTTAAACAAGGCTATCATGAAGAAAGGATTGATGGCTTTAAAAGGAGATTAAACTATTATGTTATAGCGCTTTTAGCAAAAATAGCAAAAAGTGATGGTAGAGTTAGCGAGAACGAAGCAAATATGATCTCACAAATTCTTGATTATAATGCTAAAGATAAAAAAGAAAGAGATTTTTTAAAACAATGTTTTAATGAACATAAAAATACTTTAAATGATACTTTTGATATAGCCAAAGAGTTTATCAAAGAAGTGCCTTTACCGCAACAAGAAAGAATTAATATTTTAAATGTCTTAGTAGCAATGGCTTTGATTGATGGAGAACTTAACAATACCAAAAAAGATGTCTTAAGAGCTATCATTAGAGCTTTTGAACTTGATGTAAATATACTTGAAAAACTTTTAAACTCTATGCAAACACAAAATACAGGTATGAATTTACAAAAGGCTTGTGAAATTTTAGGCTTAAATGAAAATGCAAACTTACAAGAGCTTAAAAAACGCTATAGAGAACTTGCCAAAAAATACCACCCTGATATTTTAAACGCAAACAATAGTGATGAAGAAAAAATCAAAGAAGGTGTTAAAAAATTTCAAGAAATTAATGAATCATATGAATTTTTAAAACAATATATAGAAAGGAAAAATTAATGAAAGCACTAATTAGTGTGAGTGATAAAGAAGGTGTTGTAGAATTTGCTAGCGAACTTACTAAATTAGGTTATGAGCTTTTATCCACCGGAGGTACTTATAAGCTTTTAAAAGAAAATAATTTACAAGTACAAGAAGTTAGTGAATTTACTCAAAGCCCTGAAATGTTTGAAGGGCGTGTTAAAACATTACACCCAAAAATTCATGGTGGAATTTTATACAAAAGAGAAAATGAAGATCATCAAAAACAAGCCAAAGATTACAACATCGAAAGCATAGACTTACTTTGTGTGAATTTATATCCTTTCAAAAAAACTACAATTTTGACCCAAGATTTTGATGAGATTGTAGAAAATATCGACATTGGCGGTCCTGCTATGATACGCAGTGGTGCAAAAAACTTTAAAAATGTCATTGTCGTTTGTGATATTTTAGACTATGATAAAATCATACAAGCCTTAAAAGATAATACTTTAGATCTTGATTTTAGAAGAGCATTGATGATCAAAGCTTATGAGCATACAGCAAATTATGATGCTTACATAGCAAATTATATGAATGAGCGTTTTAATGGTGGCTTTGGTGCAAGTAAATTTATCGTAGGTCAAAAAGTGTTTGACACAAGATATGGAGAAAACCCTCATCAAAAAGGTGCTTTATATGAATTTGATGACTTTTTCACACACAATTTTACAACCTTAAAAGGTGAAGCAAGTTTTAACAATCTAACCGATATTAACGCGGCTTTAAATTTAGCAAGTGCTTTTGATAAAGCTCCGGCAGTAGCCATAGTCAAACATGCAAATGCTTGCGGATTTGCCATAAAAGAAAACTTACTCCAAAGCTATATCCATGCTCTTAAATGCGATACCTTGAGTGCTTATGGAGGAGTTGTTGCTATCAATGGAACCTTAGACAAAGAATTAGCGCAAAAAATCAATGAAATTTATATAGAAGTAATCATTGCAGCAAATGTAGACGATGATGCTTTGGAAGTTTTTAAAGATAAAAAGCGTATTAAAATCTTTACACAAAAAGCGCCATTTTTAACTAGAGCTTATGATAAATATGATTTTAAACACATAGATGGTGGTTTTGTATATCAAGATAGTGATGAAGTTAAAGAAGATGAATTAAAAAATGCGATTTTAAAAAGCGAAAGAAAAGCTAATGAACAAGAATTAAAAGATCTTGAAATAGCTATGAAAATTGCTGCATTTACTAAATCAAACAATGTAGTTTATGTAAAAAATGGAGCTATGGTAGCCATTGGTATGGGTATGACAAGTCGTATCGATGCAGCTAAAGCAGCTATTAATAAAGCCAAGGAAATGGGGCTTGATCTAAATGGTTGTGTTTTAGCAAGTGAAGCTTTCTTTCCATTTAGAGATAGTATAGATGAAGCTAGCAAAATAGGAGTAAAAGCCATCATTGAGCCAGGTGGAAGCATAAGAGATGAGGATATTATTCAAGCTGCTAATGAGTATGGTATCGCATTATACTTTAGCGGCATAAGACACTTTTTACACTAATAAAAGGAGTTTTAAATGTTTAAAAGCATAGGTGCAAAAATATCTTTAGCAATGATTTCTACATTGCTAATTAGTTTTATTATCATGCAGATTATCTTACAAAAAGATTCTCAACAAACTACAGATAGAATCAGCCGTGCACATTTAGATACTTTAAGCACTTCTGTTTTTCAAACATTAAGAATGGCAATGAATTTAGGCGATCCTGCTATTATAGAACAAGCTATAAAAGATGCTGGTGAAATAGAAGGTATAAAAGATATTAAAATTTATCCTTCAAAAAGCACAGTTGAGCTCTTTGAAATACAACATTTTACAAAAAGTGATGAGAGTATTATCAACGAGCAATTTAACAAGCCAGAAATTAAAGCTGTTGAAATCAATAACGAACAAGGACATTATCTAAGACTTATACGCCCACTTATCGCCAATAAAGGTTGTCTTGCTTGTCATGCTAATGCTAAAGAAGGCGATGTTTTAGGTGTTATGGATATGTATAATGATTTAAAACATGTAGATGATGATTTGGCAAGTTCAGCTAGAACTTATATTATAATCTTTAGCGTTGCTTTACTTTTTACCGTTTTTGCCGTACTTTATATCTTGAAAATAGTTGTAGGTAATCCTGTTTTAGATCTTTTAAAACATGCTAAAGAACTAGCTAGCGGCGATGGAGATTTACGCGCAAGAATTAATATAAAAAGCACCGATGAAATAGGTAAAGCTTGCACCTACATCAACCAATTTATTGAAAAAATTCAAAATGCAGTAGTTTCTACTAATAAAAACTCTCAAATGGTAGATAAACAATCTAAACTTTTAAATGCTAATGCACTTGATCTAGCAAATAGAACTAAAGAAGGTCATACAAAAACTGATGAATCTTATCATTTAAGTGAGCAAATTCATACAGAATTACAAGATCTTGCTGAACTTTCAAATAACGCAAATAAAGCCAATACAAAATCTTTTGAAGTTTTAAACACCATGCTTGACTCATTAAATCAAGTAGTAGATAAGGTAAAAGTTGTAGCTGAAAATGAAGATATATTATCTCAAAAAGTAGAAGTTATGGAAAAACAAGCAGAAGAGATTAAAAAAGCTTCTGACATGATGGGAGAAATTGCTGATAAAACCAATCTATTATCTTTAAATGCAGGTATTGAAGCTGCGCGTGCTGGAGAATTTGGTCGCGGCTTTTCAGTTATTGCTGAAGATGTAAGAAATCTTGCTCAAAATTCAGAAGAATTTTTAAAAAATATTGCCATCGTAACCAAACAATTAGTAGATAGTATCAATGAAGTTTCTAAAGAGTTAAAACACAATGCTAACGAAATTAACTCTTTAAATCAAGATGCAAAAGAACTTGTAGAAGGAACCAATGAAGTAAAAGTTTGCAATGAAAATGCAAGAGATTTAGCAAATGCTTGCATGCAAAAAATTTCAAGCACACAAGAAACTTTGCAATCTTTGCTTGATAAAATGCAAGAAACGGTAAAATTAAGTGATAAAAATGAAGAAATTTCAAAAATTTTATTAGATGTTGCTCATGAGTTAAATATAGTTTGTCAAAATTTAGAGGATGAATTAAAACATTTTCATGTATAAATCAAAGGAGTATAAAAATGAAAAAAATAATCACATTAAGTATAGCGAGCTTAGCTATTTTTAGTGGGTGTTCTGTGGCAAATTTAAGTGTTGATGATTTACAAAACAAAGAATTTACTATAAGTTCTTATGAAGCTAATGGAAAAAATCATGAACTTCCTCAAAATACTAAAGCGAGCATTAGTTTTGATAATAAAGATAAAAGAGTTTTTGGTGTATCAGGATGTAATAGATTTTTTGGAAACTATAAAGATCAAGGAAGTAGTATCAAAATAGAAGATAATCTTGCTTCGACAAAAATGCTTTGCGATCAAGAATCTATGAAATTTGAAAACGACTTCTTAAGGTATTTTAACGGAGAATTTCAAATTATTAGTGATGATGATGGAATTATTTTAGAAAATAAGAAAATGAAAATTTATTTAAAATAAGCCTCTAGGCTTATTTTAAATGCTCTAATATATTCTCACAAACCATTCTAGGTTCTTTTGCCTTATAAATAGGTCTTCCAACCACGATAAAATCTGACAGATTATCCTTAGCACACTGTATATCAGCTACTCTTTTTTGATCATCTAAATTTTCTTTAAAAGGACGAATTCCAGGAGTTAGTGTAATAAAATTTGTATTTGTATTTTCTTTAATCAATAAGCTCTCATATACCGAACAAACCATACCATCAAGACCGCTTTCATAGCTAATTTTAGAAAATTCCTTAACAGCTTGTTTGATATCTTGTTTGTATATACTAAAAAATTCTTGCTCATCAAAACTAGTTAAAGCAGATACAGCAAGCACCAAAGGTCTTTTGCTTAAAGCACTTAAACGCTCCATAATCATACACATAGCACTTTTACCTGCACTTGCGTGGATATTAAACATATCCACATCAAGTTTAGCAAGCTCTTCGCAAGCATCTGCCATGGTATTTGGTATATCATAAAGCTTTAAATCTAAAAAGATTTTAAAATCATCCACTTTTTTAATCGCCTCTAAAAGCTTTGCTCCATCTCTTAAATATGATCTAAGCCCTATTTTAACCCAAAGATCTAAACCTTTTAATTCTTTAGCCAAACTAATACACTCATCATAACTTGACACATCAAAAGCCACACAAAGTTTCATTGCTTTTCCTTGTTAATTTTATCCAACACCCCGTTGATAAATTTAGGAGCATTATCTCCTGCCATTTCTTTTGCAAGCTCTATAGCCTCATTAATGATAATCGCTTTTTGTGTAGAAGTAAATAAAATCTCATAAGTACCCAAACGCAAAATGGCCTTTTCTATACTAGCTACTCCATCTAATTTGTGCTCTTTTAAACACTCATTGATTTTCTCATCAAGCAAAGTTAGTTGCTCATTGATACCATCATATAAATCTAGAGTGAATTTTCTTTGGTCATTGCGAATTTTTTTCTCATCCAAAAATTCATTGATAAAATCTTTATTTTCTTGATTTAACTGTGCTGCATAAAGCAAAGAAACTATACTTTGTCTTACTTGGTGTCTAGTAGCCATTTTAAGCCTTAATTTTTTGGATTAAATTAAGCATTTCAACTACAGTAAGCATAGCTTCAAAACCCTTATTACCTGCTTTACTACCTGCTCTTTCTATGGCTTGCTCTAAGGTATCAGTTGTTAAAACTCCAAAACTCACAGGCACATTAGCTCCAAGCCCTACACTTGCTATACCTTTAGTAGTTTCAGCTGCTACATAATCAAAATGTGGTGTACTTCCACGAATTACTGCTCCAACACAACAAATTCCATCAAATTTTTTACTCTCACAAGCTTGTTTTAATGCAAAAGGAATTTCAAAAGCACCTGGCACTAAGATAAGACTTAAGTTTTCTTCCTTGCCCCCATGTCTTAAAAAAGCATCTTTAGCACCTTCAACTAAACGATCTGTGATGATATGATTAAATCTTGCATTGATAATCGCAATTTTCTCATCACCTTTTAAACTTAAATTTCCCTCTATTATCTTCATAATTTTCCTTTTTTAAATGATTTCTTGAATTTTTAAAAGCGTATTTACGCAGTTTTTAAGTCTTGAAAGATCAAGCATATTTGGTCCATCGCATAAAGCTTTGCAAGGATCAATGTGCGTTTCAAAGAAAAATCCATCTACGCCTACACTAGCAGCAGCTCTTGCTAATGGCTCTACAAATTCACTTTTGCCTCCACTACTTCCACCGTTTGCTCCTGGCATTTGCACACTATGAGTAGCATCAAAAATAACTGGAGCATATTTTCTCATGATAACCAAACTTCTCATATCTACGACCAAATTTCCATAGCCAAAACTCGAACCTCTTTCAGCTACAAAAACTCCATTTTCTTTGGCTATTTCAAAACCTTCTTCATTAATGCCTCTAGTTTGTAAAATTTTAGCTACACTGTATTTAATATCTTCAGGGTTTAAAAATTGCCCTTTTTTTACATTTACCTTGGCTTTTGTTTTAGCAGCAGCTACTAATAAATCAGTTTGTCTGCATAAAAAGGCTGGAATTTGTAAAACATCTACAACCTCAGCCGCAACACTTGCTTGAGAACTCTCATGAATATCAGTAAGAATTTGCATGCCAAATTTATCTTTCACTTTTTGCAAAATTTCCAAGCCTTTTTCAAGACCTGGCCCTCTAAAACTATTAATACTAGTTCTATTTGCTTTATCAAAACTTGATTTAAAATAAAAATCAATTCTATCATCTTTTAAAAAGCATTCAAGCTCTTGTGCAACTTTAAAAACAAGTTCTTCATTTTCTATTACACAAGGACCTGCTATTAGTATCATTTTTTTCATTATTTTTCCTTATTTTTTATTATTTTACTTTATTTTTTTCATTTTCTTCAAGCGGAAAAACGCAATTTAAAATAATAGCCGTAATCCCACCTGCTGCAATCCCTGAAGAAAATAAAGTTTTAAACCACATTGGCATAAATTCTAAAATATCAGGATTATTAGAAACTCCAAGCCCTATACCCAAACTCATAGCTATGATGATAATAGAACGACGATTTAGATTTTCCTTAGAAATAATCCTAACTCCCGTTGCAGCTATAGTACCAAACATTACTAAAGTTGCTCCACCTAAAATAGGCTCTGGAATTTGCAAAGTAATATCAGCCACAATAGGAAACAAACCCAAAATCATCAACATAAAAGCTACAATAAATCCAACATATCGACTTGCAACACCTGTTAAAGCTATAACGCCATTATTTTGCCCAAAACATGAATTTGGAAAAGTATTAAAAAAGGCTGAAACAAAGGAATTAAAACCATTGGCCAAAACCCCACCTTTTAATCTTTTTGCATAAAGTTCGCCTTTAACTGGCTGATTTGAAACTTCACTAGTAGCACTAATATCGCCGATAGTTTCTAAAGAAGTTACCATAAAAACTAAAATCAAAGGTAAAATAAGATTATAATCAATACTCAAACCATAATGTAAAGGATCGGGTAAAAACACTAAAGGTAAATTTTCATTAAAATTAAAACTAAAATTTTCAAAATTCATAGCTACTAAAAGCCCTATTATCATAGCTATAAATAAAGAAGAAATTCTTATATAGGCATTATTAAAACGATTTAAAACAACAATACTTAAAATCACAACTCCGGCTAATAATAAATTTTGCAAAGAACCAAATTCACCACTTGCCTTAGCCGCAAATCCACCTCCTGCACTCACAAGGCCAACATTAATCAAACTAAGACCTATAATCATCACAACTATACCTGAAACCAAAGGCGAAATCACTCTTCTAATAAAAGGTAAAATTTGTGAAATAATCATTTCAGTAGTAGAACAAAGCATTAAAGTGCCAAAAATGGCTCCAAGCATTGCTTCTTGCGATAAACCATTATTTTTTAAAACAAGCCCACCTAAAATAATAGGTGCAACAAAATTAAAACTAGTCCCTTGAATAGATAAAAGTCCACTCCCTATAGGACCCCAAGTTTTAATCTGCAAAAGCGAAGCAACACCTGAAGCAAAAAGCGACATACAAATAATTCTAGCCGTATTAGTATCATCTATCCCAAGACCTTTGCAAATTAACAAAGCAGGTGTAATCACAGCAACAAACATAGCCATTAAATGCACTAATGCAGCAAAAAATGCCTTAGCAAAAGGTGGTCTATCTTCTAAACCATAAATTAAATCTGTTTTATTTTCCATTTTTCTTTCCTTTTGTTTGCTTACTAACCAAAATAATTCCTCCTAAAATAATGCTAAAAATTCCTATAAAAACCATTAAGCTAGGAAATTCATCTCCTAATAATATGCCCAAAAATAAAGTAAAAACTACATCTATATAGCTAACTCCTGCGACAACTCCTGCCTTTTTTGCTACTCCATAAGCTTTAGTAACATGAATTTGATACATTGCTCCAAAAATTCCCATCAAAACAATAAAAATCCAAGCTTTAAGACTAGGCATAACAAAAGGAGCAATTAAAAAATCAAGCTCTTTTATTTCATAAAAAGAACCTACAATCATAGACATTAAAGGCATAAGAGTACCAATTAAAACAAAAGATAAAGCTATAAATGGCGCTGGGTATGATTTTCTAAGCTCTCTTACGCTAGTTAGCGCCAAGGCTGCACAAAAACCGCTTAAAATTCCTAAAATACTATTTTTTAAATCAAAACCTGAATGCGTAGTGCTATCTGCAAAAGGCTGACAGATTAATAATACTCCTATAAAAGCAATCAAAATCCCAAAACAAGCTTTTAATCCCAAACTTTCTTTAAAAAACAAAAAAGCAATCAAAGCTATAAAAATAGGCGCTGTTTTTTGAAAAGCAAAAGCTCCACCTAATGAAATATTAGAAACATTATAAAAGAAAAGATATAAAGCGATCGTTCCTATAATACCTCTAAAAATAAGCAGTCCAAGATGTCCGCCATTTTTATGAAAATTTAATTTTGAAAGCGCATAAAGCATAAAAGCTGTGCCTATAATATTTCTAAAAAACATAATTTCAATCGATGATAATTCTTCACTAAGAATTTTTGCACAAGCACCTACAAATGCAAATTCTATAGAAGCAATAATCATAAAATATATACCTAAATTCTTTTTAACTATTCTTAACATATAAATTCCATATAAAATTCCTGTTATTTTAGTCTTTTTTGCTTAATTTTAAGGCAATTTTTATATAATCACAAATAAAAATTTAAAAAATGAGTATTAATGCAAAGTATTATTTTAATAGGAAAACCAAATGTTGGCAAATCAAGTCTTTTTAATAGACTTGCAAGAAAGCGCATAGCGATAACTAGTGACATAAGTGGAACTACAAGAGATACTAATAAAATAGAAGTAGAAATTGATGGCAAAAAAGCTTTGTTGATAGATAGCGGCGGGCTTGATGAGAGTAATGAGCTTTTTAAAAATGTCAAAGCAAATTCGCTTAAAACTGCTAAAAATAGTGATATTATCTTTTATATGGTGGATGGAAAATTTTTACCTGATGATGAAGATAAAGCTTTTTTTTATGAAATGAAAAAACTCAACAAACCCATAGCTTTAGTAATCAATAAAGTCGATAACAAAAAAGATGAGGAAAGATCTTGGGAATTTTCTAATTTTGGAGTAAAAGAAGTTTTTAATATCTCTGTAACACATAATATAGGCATTGATGAGCTTTGTATGTGGGCTAGTAAGTTTTTAGATGAAAGTTATTTAAATACAGATGAAGAAGAAGACTTTGAAAGTTATTTAGAAAATTTTGATGAAAATAGCGGAGATTTTAAGCTAAAAACTATTAATGAAAATCATATTAAAGTGGGAATTATCGGCAGGGTTAATGTAGGAAAATCAAGTCTTTTAAATGCTTTAGTAAAAGAAGAACGTAGCGTGGTAAGCGATATAGCAGGCACTACAATTGATCCTGTTAATGAAAGCATTATGCATAAAGATAAAATCATCGAATTTGTAGATACTGCGGGTATTAGAAAACGCGGGAAAATACAGGGTTTAGAGCGTTATGCACTTAATAGAACTGAATATGCCCTAGCCAATGCTCAAATTGCACTTTTAGTACTTGACGCAGCTGAAGGTTTTAACGAACTTGATGAGCGTATCGCAGGACTTGCTGCTAAACATTGTTTAGGTGTGATTATCGTACTTAATAAATGGGATAAAAGCAAGCTTGATTTTGATAAAACTTTAAAAGAATTAAAACTAGATCGTTTTAAATTCCTAGCTTATGCGCCCGTTGTAAGCGTATCAGCTTTAAGTGGAAAAAGAATACATGTGCTTTTGGATAAAATTTTAGAAGTTTTTGCAAATTTCACCCAAAAAATTCCAACAGCAAAATTAAATGCTTTGGTAGAAGAAGCCACAAGAGCCCACCCGCTACCACATGATTATGGTAAATTAGTGAAAATTTATTATGCAGTTCAATACGACTTAGCACCTCCAAAAATAGCTCTAATTATGAATAGACCAAAAGCTTTACATTTTAGTTATAAACGATATTTACAAAATCAAATTAGAAAACAATTTAACTTTGAAGGTGTACCTTTAATTTTAGCTTCAAGAAAAAAAGGTAGCAAAGATGAGCAAGAAAACTAACCTCCTTTTTGTAGGATTTATGGGCTGTGGTAAAACAACTATAGCAAGGGCTTATGCAAAAAAATATGATAAATTCTTTTTAGATACAGATGTTTTAATCAAAGAAAAATTTAATCTTGAAATTAGTGAATTTTTTAAAACATATGGAGAAAAAAAATTTCGCAAAGAAGAAAAAAAACTTGTTTCGTTTTTAACTTATGTGCAAAATTGTTCTATTGCAAGCGGTGGTGGCTTCATAGAACAAAAAAAAATAAAAAATATTGGTACTATCGTTTACTTAAAAGCAAGTTTTGATTATCTCTTGCAAAGACTAAATAAAGAAGAATTGGCCACAAGACCCTTATTTTCAAACACAAACAATGCTAAAATACTATTTGATCAAAGAATTAAAAAATATGAAAAAAAAGCAAATATCATTATAAACATTGAAAACAAAAATATCCAAGAAATAATTAAAGAAATCAAAAAAGAGGTAAAATGAGAATTATTACAGGATTACAGCCAAGTGGGGATTTACATATAGGAAATTATTTTGGCTCTATAAAACAAATGCTAAATATGCAAGAAGAAAATCAAATGTATATGTTTATAGCAAACTATCATGCTATGACTTCAAATTTTAATGGAGAAAAACTTAAACAAAATTCACTCAAAGCTGCGGCAGCTTTTTTAAGTTTAGGAATTGATCCACAAAAAAGCGTATTTTGGTTACAAAGTGATGTAAAAGAAGTGATGGAGCTTTATTGGATTCTTTCTCAATTTACCCCAATGGGACTTTTAGAAAGAGCACATAGCTATAAAGATAAAATTGCCAAAGGTTTAAATGCCAACCATGGGCTTTTTTCTTACCCTGTTTTAATGGCTGCAGATATTTTACTTTTTAATGCTCAAGTAGTTCCTGTAGGTAAAGATCAAATTCAACATGTTGAAATAGCAAGAGATATAGCTTTAAAAGCAAATAATGAATGGGGTGAAATTTTTACCCTACCTCAAGCTAAAATTAATGATGAAGTTGCAGTAGTACCTGGTACTGATGGAGCTAAAATGAGCAAGTCTTATCAAAACACAATCGATATTTTTAATACACCAAAAGCTATTAAAAAACAAATTTCTTCTATTGTTACAGATAGCACGGCTTTAGAAGATCCAAAAGATTGGCAAAATTGTAATGTATTTAAAATCGCAAAATTGTTTTTAGACAAAACAAAACAAGAAACTTTAAAAAGTCGTTATGAAAAAGGTGGCGAAGGTTATGGGCATTTTAAAATGTATTTAAATGAAATCATTAATGAGTATTTTGCCTCGGCTAAGGAAGAATATGAAAAATTACTAGCTAATCCTTCTAAAATCGATGAGATTTTAGAATTTGGAGCAAGCAAAGCAAAAAAACAAGCCCGAGAAACAATGGAAAAAATTTATGCTAAAATAGGACTATAAAAGGAGTTAGAATGTTAGATTTAAAACTTTTGCAAAATAATTTTGATGAAATTGCACAAAAACTAAAAGCTAAAAAAGTAGATGAAAATTTACTCAAAGAACTTAGCGACTTATTTATAAATTTAAAAAAAGAAAAAGCACTTTTGGAAGAATTTCAAGCTTTTCAAAATAAATTTAGTAAAGAGCTTGCAACAGCACAAGATAAAGAAAGCTTAAAAGTACAACTAAGCCAAAATAAAGAAAAAATCAATACTCAGTCAAAAATCGTTAGCACGCTAGAAGAAAAACTAGAACAAATTGCCCTAGCAATACCAAATATCCCTGATGATTGCGTGCCTTTTGGAGAAGATGAAGATGAAAATGTAGAATTAAAAAAAGTTCTAACACCTCCTAGTTTTGATTTTGAAATCAAAGAACATCATGATTTAGGAGAAAAATTAAACTGGCTTGATTTTACAAGAGGGGTTAAAATCTCACAAAGTCGTTTCTGTGTGCTTAAAAATGAAGGAGCTTTACTAAGTAGAGCCTTGGTAAATTATATGATTGATTTTAATAGAAGTAGAGGTTTTGAGCTAGTCAATGTACCATTTTTAGTAAATAGCGCGACCATGTATGGCACAGGACAGCTTCCTAAATTTAAAGATGATATGTATAAGGTAGAAAATGATGATTTATATCTCATCTCAACTTCTGAAATTCCTGTAACTAATCTTTATTCTAATGAAATTTTAACTCAAGAAGAACTACCCTTAAAAATGACCTGCTATAGTGCTTGTTTTAGACAAGAAGCAGGGAGCGCGGGTAGAGATACAAGAGGTATTATAAGGCAACATCAATTTGAAAAAGTAGAGCTTGTTAGTATATGTAAGCCTGATCAAAGTGAATTGATGTTTGAAGAAATGTTAAATTGCGCCAGTGATTTACTAAGCTCTTTGGGCCTAGCACATAGGCATTTAATGCTTTGCACGGGAGATTTGGGCTTTTCTGCTGCGAAAACAGTAGACTTAGAAGTATGGCTTCCATCGCAAAACAAATACCGTGAAATTAGCTCTGTGTCAAATTGTAAAGATTTTCAAGCAAGACGTGCAAAGATCCGTTTTAAAAACGATAAGGGCAAAAATGAATTAGTTCACACACTTAATGGTTCTTCGCTAGCTGTTGGTAGAACCTTAGTAGCTATTATGGAAAATTATCAAGAAAAAGATGGAAATATAAGAATTCCTGATGTATTAAGAAAATACTTTTAAGAGAAAACATGGCCGAAGAAGTAACACCTAAAGAACAAGATAATCAAGAAAAAGCTTTTTCAGAGATTGATGAAAATCCAGGAGTGGAAGAACAAACTATCCCTCCTGGCACAATACCTCCTGAATTAGAGGAAGAAGAAAGTACTTTTCAAAGAGTAGAGGAAGAACCTCAAGCATCACAACCTGAAGAAAAGAAAAAGCTTTTTGATAAAAAATTTCTTATTTTGATTTCAACACTTGGTGCTCTTGCTCTAATTTTATTTATTATTTTAGTTTTACTTCTTGTTTTTAAAGAAGATAAAAAAGTAATCACAAATAATCCAATTTTAGAAGATAATGTTAGTACAAGTATCACAAAGGTGAAACAATCTGCTTTAGATCTTGTAGTACAAAAGGCAAATTTATTATATGAAAAAGGTGATATAGAAAGTGCTTTAGAGCTTTATAATAATATTAATATTTTCAATCAATCTTTATCTAGTTATAATCTTGGTGTAGCTCAAATGAAACAAAAAGATTATATTAGTGCTGTTGAGAATTTCAAACAATCTTTAGAATTAGAAGAACACAAAGTTGCAGCAGCTATTAATATAGCTGTGTGTTATTTTAATCTAGGCGATAAAGAGAAATTTAAATATTATCTTGATTTAGCAAGAGTACATTTACCACAAGATTCTAAATCTTCTTTGTATGATTATTATCTAGGATTAATTAATTACTATCAAGGATTTTATCCAGAGGCTTTACAAATGTTCATGCGTTCAAGTAATATCAACAGCTATCAAGGGGAGTCTTATTACCTTGGGGCAAAAATTTACGCATTATTAAAATCTGACCAAAACGCCATTAATCTTTTGCAAAAGCAACAAGATTATGAAGCAAGCTTACCCTTAGGTTTATTATATGCAAAACTAGGAGAGTATAAAAAAGCTAAAGAATATCTTGAAAAAGCATCAAAAATAGAAAATCAAGCCATAAGAAGCAAAATGGCTCTAGCTTTAGTAGAATTAAAAACAGGCCAATTTGACAATGGTGCACAAATTTTAAAAACTTTATATGTAAAAGATAGAGCTATTGGCTCAAAATACTATAACATAAAAACAAGACTAAAAAGAAATTTTTCAAATATTGATATAGCGCAGCAACATTTTGCCAAAAGTTTAATCACAGGAAAACAACAAATTTATGATTTACTTTTTTATTTTTCACCTTATCGCGTTTTTGATATAAAACAAAGCATGGAACTCATCACAAAAGCTGATTTGGGAAATTTCATACAAGGGTATGAGTATGAAAATGAATTGCTTGTTAAAAGCAAAGCTTTATCAGGCGTTAATGTGGAATTATCTCATGCTATCAATCTAGCTTTTAATTTTCATCTAAGAGAAGCAAATCAAGAATTTAAAAATTTAAGTGAAATTTATCATGCTCACGATGTAATTCATTATAATCTTGCTTTAACTTATGCACAACTGCAAGATTATAATAATGCATATAAACATTTTTCAACTGCTTATCATTTAAATCCAAAAAATTATATTGCAGGTATTTTTGCCATATATTGCATGGATTTAGTAAAAAAAGATTATACCAAACTTGCTAATGAACTTTTGGAAAATTTACAAGCAGATAATAATATCGATCAAAATCATAATATCTATAAATATTTACTATATCTAGTTAAAAGTGACTTTACTGCTATGATTCCTTATTTAGACAACCTTTCAAATAGCAAAAATACTCCTTTGGAATTAATGTTTGCTATAGTAGCTGCTAATGGCAATAATCTTGAAATTTTAAGAAATCAAAAAATAAAAGAATTAAAAGATTTGCTCGGTGAGGATATTATTAGCAATATTTTATATTTTAATTCTAAAAACACAAATCTTGATATTAAAGAGTATGCCAAACAAGCACAAATGTATTTTTTAACAACCAAGCTTGATTATAATTCTTTATTTGGTGGAGCTGGTATAGTTAAAGACAGCTATGTGACACTTATGCAAATTACAGGCTTGTTAAATCATGTTAGAAATGACATAAAAAAAAGACTTGCTATGAGTAATAAAAATTCCATCGGGCTGATTTTTGCTCTAGCTTATGTTGATATTTTTGCTAAAGAATATCAAGAAGCATATACGCTTTACAATATCTTAATAGATGATTATAAAATCAAAGATGCACAAACTTTATTTTTAGCCGCAGTAGCAGCGATAGGTTCTAATAATCCAAATTCAGCCATAGCTTTACTAGAGCTTGCAAAATTAGAAAATGAAGAAACCTTAGAAGCAAGACTTGCACTAGGACTATTATATCATGAAGTTCAAAATTTAGAACCTGCTATGTTTCAATATGAAAAAGTAGGGAATAATTTTGAAAGTAAATTTTTTACTTTTGATATTAAAAATTAGTATTTTCATAAAATAAGAAAATACTAATTAACTATCAAAAAATATAATTATAAATTACAAATTAGATTATTATAAAATATACATGAGGTTAACTTTATGAAGTGGCTCCGGATGTAGGATTCGAACCTACGACCAATCGGTTAACAGCCGACTACTCTACCGCTGAGCTAATCCGGAACATCAATAAATAAGAAATGATATTATATAAGAAAAAAACTTTTTTGTCAAGATTTTTTATAAAAAATTACGCTTTTTTGTAAAATTTTACTCCTGCTAAATTTTCTACAACAACTTTTCGTTCTTTAATTAATTTTTCTAATATATCTTTACTATGCTGACTAAATTTGTTTTCTATATCAAATTCACTTTGCGCTCTAAGCTGCAGCATCTTCAAGAGCTCTTGGATATTAAAATCAATTTTTTCACCTTTGTAATAATGTTTAGCAAGCACAACAGGCACACTAGTAATATACATACTTAATTCTTCCAACTTTTCCAAAGATATACCTTTAACAGGATACGCAGGCGGTCTATCTATAGTGCTAAAATCCACTCTTGATGGTCTTATCTTGTCAAATGCTTCATTTAAAGCCAACATCTCATCTTTGTTATCATTCAATCCCTTGACAATTAAAACTTCCATAACAAGCTCACCCAAAAATTTCTCTCTAAAGGCGATCATTTGTTCTATCATTGTTTCAAGTTTTATTTGCTTTAAAGCCCTATCAACTCTATAAAAAGTTTTTTCCATTGCACTATCAAGACTAAATTTAACTACATCAATATACATTAAAGCATCAAAAATATCCGAATTTAAAACTCCACTACCATTGCTTAGGATTAAGAGTTTTTTATCTTGTTTTATTTTATTTAACTCATAAACTAATTCTTTTAAATGAGGATATAAAGTAGGCTCACCATTTGCAGTTAATGTTAAAAAGTCAAATTGCACATTACTTTTCAATACACTTTGTACTTCATCGATAATATTTTTTATTTTAGGATAAATTAAAGATTTTTCCAAAGGTTTTGCAGCTTGTAATTCACAATAAACGCAGTCAAAATTACATTGTTTTTGATTTGGACTTAAATCAATTCCCAATGAAAGTCCAAATCTTCTTGAACTTATAGGCCCAAAAGTTATTTTACTCACTTTTTAGATTTCTCTTGAACTAGCTTGATAAAATATTTAGCATTATCAACAGGAATATCAGGTAAAATTCCATGTCCGAGATTAAAAATATGTGCACTATCTTGCATAATATTTAAAATTTTATCCACACCTTGTTCAATAGCTTTTTTATCATAGAGTCTGCAAGGCTCCATATTACCCTGCAAAGTATATTTAGCGCCTAGTTTTTCCTTAGCCAACTCTAAAGGGGTACTCCAATCTACTCCAAAGACATCAAAATTTCCATTTATATCATCTAAGAACCCACTTACCCCTTTAGGAAATAAAATCACAGGAATATGCGGATATTTTTCCTTTATAAAATCAGCAATTTCAAGCATATATTTAAAAGAAAACTCAAAAAACATTTCTTTTTCTAAAGCACTTGCCCAACTATCAAATATCTGTATAGCATTAGCACCTGCTCTAATTTGCTCTTGAATATAATACTTTAAAACAAAAGTAAGTTTAGATAAAATTTGATGTAAAAATTCAGGATTTTGATAGACTATTTTTTTACACTTTGCATAATTTTTACTACTACCACCCTCTATCATATAAGTAGCAATAGTCCAAGGACTTCCACAAAAACCAATCAAAGCTTTATCTTGTGTAAGTTTTTCTCTAGTAAATGCTAGTGCATCATAAACATAAGAAAGATTTTTAATGCTTTTTTCAACATCTAATCTTTCCAATTCTTCTTTTGTTTTAATAGGATTTGAAAATATAGGGCCCTCGCCTTTTTCAAATTTTAAATCCATACCCATTTCTAAAGGTACTACCAAAATATCTGAAAAAATAATAGCTGCATCAACACCCAAAATATCTACTGGTTGTAAGGTAACTTCACTCGCTTTTTTATAATCTTTACAAAGTGATAAAAAATCTCCAGCGCTTGCTCTAACCTGCATATATTCAGGTAAATATCTTCCTGCTTGGCGCATCATCCAAACTGGAGTATAAGGGGTTGACTTTTTAAAACATGCATCAATAAAAATCATTTTTATTCCTTATTTTAATGATCACTTTTGTGTAAAAAATAAAGTCCTATACAAAGAGCTAAAATAGAACCTGCAAGATAAGTCATATCCAAAACCGTATTTAGTTGCATTTGTAAAATTCTTTGGAAAAAATTTACAACTAAAACCATAATAATAACTTTTGCAAGTTTATCTTTTAGTTGATCTAAACTGTGCACTTCTAAAACTTTTGACTGTTTAGTTTGTTTAAATTCTTCTATTTCACTAATAAAAAGTTCATAAATTCCAAAAGAAAATATAAATAAAACTAAAGCCATTAAATATAAATCTACAGCCCCTATAATCAAACCAACAATATCCTCATGCAAATCTACCGTAGAATTAGGTAACATAAAATACTCAAATACATATTTTAAAACTTTAATCACATCATAACTTGCAATAAAAAATAAAACAAAAGCTCCTATAAGGCCAAAAATTACAGGCAAAATAGTGACTAAACGGCTCTTAACCAATAAATTCTCAAAAAATCTTTCTAGCATTCTTCTCCTTTTTAAACTAACTCTAGCCATTTTTGTGCAATACGCACTGCATTTGTAGCAGCTCCTACACGAATTTGATCAGCCACGCACCATAAGTGTAAAATATTTTTATGATTAATATCGCGTCTAATTCTTCCTACATAAGTTTCATTAGTATCGCTTGTAAAAAGTGGCATAGGATATTTTTTATTTTCTACATCATCAATCACAACAACACTTGGTGCTTTAGAAAGTATCTCTCTAACCTTAACAACATCAACATCTTTTTCAAAATGCATAGTAATAGCTTCACTATGACTTCTAAGCACAGGAACTCTTACGCAAGTTGCTGAAATTTCAAGTTTTTTATGCAATATTTTTTGCGTTTCATTTACCATTTTTAATTCTTCTTTAGTGTAGCCATTTTCACTAAAAACATCAATTTGAGGAATTAAATTTAAAGCTAAGGTATATGGAAAAGTTTTTGCCTCAAATTCATCTAATTTAAAAGCAAAAAAACTTTGCATTCCTTGAACTAATTCTTCCATACCTTCTTTACCTGCACCACTTGCTGCTTGATAAGTACTTACATCTACCCTTTTTAGATTAAATACATCATCAAGTGGTTTTAAAACATGCACCATTTGTATAGTAGAGCAATTTGGATTAGCAATAATTCCTGTTTTTTCCCAATCTTTAATATCTTCGCTATTGCATTCAGGAACTACCAAAGGAACATTTTCATCCATTCTAAAATGACTAGTATTATCAATCACTACAACACCACACTCTACTGCGTATTTTGCATACTCAGCACTTATGTTTCCTCCGGCACTAAAAAAAGCAATATCTACAGGATTTTCTTTAAAAACATTTGGAGTTAATTCTTTTACTTTATAACTTTTTCCTCTAAATTCTACTTCACTACCTGCGCTTTTTGCACTTGCTAATGGTAAAATACTTTCAACCGGGAAATCAAGCTCATCCAAAACATTTAAAAGCTCTTCTCCGACTGCTCCAGTTGCACCTACAATGGCTATTTTTTTCATCATCCATCCTTTTTAAGTAATATTGTATTTTTTCATTTTTTCACTAAAAATTTTTTCACTCATCCCTATAAGCTTAGCTGCTTCTGCAATATCTTGCGAATTTTTTAAAGCTTCTAAAATCAATTCTTTTTCAAGATTTTTAATATCTTTACTTTTTCTACTTTCTAAGAATAAATCTTGAGCGCTAATCTCATCATTTTCACTTAAAATACAAGCTCTTTGTATAATAGAAATTAACTCCCTAATATTACCTGGAAAATCATAAGCTAGCAAAGCATCTTGTGCTTCTTGATTTAAAGTTTTTTCATTAAAATCATATTCTTTACATGTATCAAGTAATACCTTTTGTGCAATTTGCAAAATTTCTTCTTGACGCTCTCTTAGTGGTGGTATATTAATAGGAATAGTATTAAGCCTATAATATAAATCTTGTCTGAATTCATTATCTGCAATCTTTTTTTCTATATGAGCATTAGTTGCACTAATAATTCTTACATCAATCTTTATACTCTTAGTGCTTCCTAATCTTGTAATTTCTTTTTCTTGTAAGGCTCTTAATAATTTTGCTTGAATTTCATAAGGCATTTCACCTATTTCATCTAAAAACAAAGTGCCTTCATTAGCAAGCTCAAACAACCCTATTTTAGTAGTATTAGCATCGGTAAATGCACCTTTTTCAAAACCGAAAAGCTCACTTTCTATCAAATTTGATGGAATTGCTGCCATATTAATTGCCACAAAAGGTTTTTGTGCTCTTTTTGAATTTTTATGCACAAAATTTGCAAAAACTTCTTTACCTACCCCACTTTCTCCAAAAAAAAGCACACTTGCATCTGTTTTAGCAGCCTTAGTAGCCAATTTTAAACAATCTTCTAAAGCTTTAGAAGTGCCATAAAAATCTTGATTTTCTTCTTTTTTGATAATCTTTTTGTTTGTTTTTTTAGAAGTCTTTTCTTGAATTATTTTTGCGCGTTTTATCGCAGTTACTAAAGTATTAATATCAAATGGTTTTACTAGAAAATCTTTTACTCCAAGTCTTACTGCTTCTATGGCACGATTTAGCGTTGCATTACCTGTAATAATAATAAAATCATATTTATTCTCACAAGCTTGCACAAATTCAATACCATCCATACCCGGCATATTAATATCTGTAATAATCAAATCAACATCATCATTTAGTTTTTTTAAAGCTTCAGTTGCTGATTTATAAGATTTTATAGCAAATTCCTCATACTCACTCAAAGCAATTTCGAGTGATTTTCTCATATTTATATCATCTTCAACTATAACTAAATTCATTTCAAACCTTAAGCTAAAATACCCTTTTTAGGACCACTTTTACCATGACATTCTTTATATTTTTTACCACTACCGCAAGGACAAGGTGAATTTCTAGGCACTTTAGTAATTTGTGCTTCACCATTTTCATCAACACCACTTTCTGTGGTACTAGCTAAAAACTGCTCGTTTTGTTCATGGCTTTTTTCTTCAAAATTCTGTGCTTCTTTTTGAGTAAAAACTACATTAAATAACAATTTCAAACTATCAAATTTAACACGCTCAACAAGCTCCATGAAAAGATTATAACTTTCTTTTTTGTATTCTACTAAAGGATCTTTTTGATTATAACTTCTTAAACCTATACCAGTTTTCAAAATATCCATTTGGTATAAATGCTCTCTCCATAGATTATCCAAAATTTGAAGATATAGAATTCTTTCAATTCTTCTAGCTTCCTTATCTTCAATAATATTCATTTTATCTTTGTAAGCTTTTTCTAAAATTTCACTTAATTTATTTTCTGCTTCAATTACACCTAAATCTTTAAAATCAGCTTCGCTAAGCTCAAGATTACACTCATAACTTACTTTTTGCTTTAAGCTTTCAAAATGCTTAACATCATCTTCAAGTTCTGCATTTAGATAAATTTGGCTTACTAAGTGATTACTATACTCGGCAATATTTTTTAAAATTTTATCTTGCAAGTCAAATTCTTCATCTAACAATTCATTTCTATAATTATAAATAGTCTTTCTTTGTTCATTTGCCACATCATCATATTCAAGCAAATGTTTTCTGCTCTCAAAATGCAAGCTTTCAACTTTTTTTTGCGCATTCTCAACAGCTCTTGTAACAATACGACTTTCTATATGCTCGCCCTCTTCTATACCTAATCTTTCCATGATATTTTTTATGCGATCACCACCAAAAATTCTCAAAAGATTATCCTCTAAACTTAAGTAAAATCTACTTACACCAGGATCACCTTGACGCCCTGCACGACCACGAAGTTGATTGTCTATTCTTCTGCTTTCATGACGCTCAGTTCCTATAATATAAAGCCCACCTAAAGCTCTTATTTCATCATCTATTTTTATATCAACCCCACGACCTGCCATATTAGTAGCTATAGTCACTGCACCTTTTTTACCTGCATCTTGGATAATCAAAGCTTCTTGCTCGTGATTTTTAGCATTAAGCACATGATGAGGAATGCGTTCTTTTACAAGCATATTATGAAATACTTCACTTCTTTCAATACTTGCAGTTCCCACTAAAACTGGCTGACCCTTTGCATTTGCTTTTTTTATCTCTTCAATAACTGCTTTAAATTTTTCTTCTTGAGTTTTATAAATCAAATCATCTTTATCTATTCTTGCAATTGGTATATTTGTAGGTATAGAAACTACATCTAAATTATAAATTTGAGAAAATTCCGTTGCCTCAGTTTGTGCAGTACCTGTCATGCCTGCTAACTTTTTATACATTCTAAAATAATTTTGGAAAGTAATATCTGCTAAAGTTTGACTTTCTTCCTGAATTTTTACCCCTTCTTTAGCTTCTAATGCTTGGTGTAAACCATCACTAAAGCGTCTTCCCTCGCTTAATCTTCCCGTGAATTCATCAACAATTACAACTTCTTTATCTCTTAATACATAATGCACATCTTTTTCAAATAAATTATGCGCTTTTAAAGCCTGGTCAAGCTGATGGGCCAATATTGCATTATCTAAGCTATATAAATTTTCTACTCCAAATAATTTTTCAGCCTTAGAAATTCCAGCCTCTGTAATCATAATAGTTCTATTTTTCTCATCGACAACAAAATCACCACTTGGCAATTCTTGAGGAGTAGTAGCTGCTTGGCCTTTTTGCATTTGTTTTGCTACTTCATTTGCTTTGACATAGCCGTCTAAAGTTCTATTTGTAGGCCCACTTATAATAAGCGGAGTTCTTGCTTCATCTATTAAAATACTATCTACTTCATCAACTATAACAAAATTATGCTCTCTTTGTACTTTTTCAAGCTTTGAAAATTTCATGTTATCGCGTAAATAATCAAAGCCAAATTCATTATTTGTACCATAAGTTATATCACACTCATAAGCTTTTTTATGTGCCTCATCACTATTTTGTTCTGAAAGTATCACACCTACACTAAAACCTAAAAAATTATAAATAGCACTCATTTGCTCTGCATCTCTTTTAGCCAAATAATCATTTACAGTAACCACATGCACACCCTTACCACTCATAGCATTTAATACAACAGGTAAAGTTGCAACCAAGGTTTTACCTTCCCCAGTTTTCATTTCAGCAATTTTTCCATCATGTAAAACCATACCACCAATTAATTGCACATCAAAATGGCGCATATTAAGAGTTCTTTTTCCTACTTCTCTAACTATTGCAAAAACATCATTCAGTATTTGGTCTAAAGTTTGTTCTTCTTTTTGAATTTGTGTTTTAAATTCTATAAATACTTGTTTTAATTCATCATCGCTTAAATTTTGGTATTTTGATTCTAAAGCATTAATTTGCACAACCCTCTTTAAATATTTTTTTACTTCTCGATCATTTTTTGTGCCAAATATTGCTTTAAATACACTAGAAAACATTTTTTTACCTTTAATTACAAAAATATATGCTAGATTATACCTTGAATTTAATTAGAACTATATAAAAAGTTTTGTTTGGATAAATTTTATATAATTTACAAAATTTTTAAAGGATAATTATGAGATATTTTATATTTTTAATGTTATTTGTTTGTAGTATTTTTGCTTTTGATATAAATTTTAAAAATTTTAGTAGTAATTTTGAACAAAAGGTACAAAGCAATAATTCTTCACTAAATTATAAAGGAAATTTTATCATTACTCAAAATAAAGCCTTTTGGAATTATACTAAACCAAATAAAAAACAAATTTATATCAATCACAAAGAAGTTATTATCATAGAGCCTGAGTTAGAACAAGCTATTTATACTCAATTGCAAAATTTACCAAATCTTCAAGAAATTTTTAAAAATGCAAAATTAATATCTCATGAAAATTATGAAGCAAAATACGAAAATATCACATATAATATCAAACTAAAAAATGATAATCTTAGTAATATTTCTTATAAAGATGAGTTGGGAAACTTAGTTAGTATTTATTTTTATAATCAGAAATTTGATCAAAATATCAACGAAAATATTTTTATACCAAAAATCCCAAGCCATTTTGATATTATTCAATAATCAAAATGGTATTTCATTAAACAAATCTTGCTGTTCTTTACTTGGAGCTAACATTTGCATTTGAGTTTTTTCCATGGTTTTTAAAATCATATCCATAGCCTCTTTACTTGTATTAGTATCTTGATTAAAACTTTTGTTATCATCTTTATCATTGTTGTTTATTTGATCGGTGTTTATATCTTTTGATTGAGTATTATTTTGATCCGTATTTTTTGCAACTTTGGAATTATCTTGAATTTCCTTTTGTTTGATAGTTTTTATTGTATTGTCATCTTTTTTTTCCAAATCATTTATAAAACGCTTAAATTCTTCCAAGTCAAACTTAGCTACCGAATTAATTTTTAAAATATAAATATTTTTAATTTGAGTTTTATATTTTTTATTACTAAATTTAAGCAAGGTTTCTTTAAAATTATTTTTACCAACTTCTGTAAATAAATCTTCATAAAAATAACTAGATACAATGGTATTTAAAGCATCTATAATTTTCTTTTGATCTAAATTTTCTCCCTCAAAATCTAAATTCATTTCAATTTTTTTTAAAGTATTATTTCCAACCTTTGAATATAAATCAGTTCTAAAATTTTCTATACTCAAGGAACTAGCATGGATATTAAAAAACATTAAAAGCAAAGCTATAATCCATTTCATATTATCTCCTCATCTTCTTCTAAATCTATAAATTTTTCTTGTAAATAAAATTTTTTCACTTCTTTATCGGTTTTTAAAATTCTTAAAAAATAATCCTCAAAAGGCATTTTATAATTATATATGATTTTTAAATTACAAGGATTAATGGCCCTTGATAAACATACATATAATTGTCCTTTTTCAAAAATTCCATCAATGTCACATATTAATTTATCAATACTCATACCTTGAGATTTATGGATTGTTATAGCATAAGCTAGTTTTATAGGAAATTGAACAAATTTAGCTTTTATCTTAACTTCTAGTTTTTCATCTTTGTCTAACTCATACTCTTCTAAGGTATATTCATATGATTTTAATTTCAATCTTTCACCATTACTTTTCTCTATCAGAATATATTCTTGCTCTTTATCTTTTATAAAATCTAAAATAATTCCTTGTTCTCCATTGTAATAATTTTCCTCTTTATTATTTACACAAAAAATAATCTTAGAACCTATTTTTAATTTTAACTCCTCTAAAGAATTTAATCCTTTAATCCACTGCTCATAAATTTTATCATCTAAAGTATGATCTAATTTTTCCATTCTTGATTTAAATATTTTTTCTTTACCTTGCAAAAGATTTAATTTTTTAGCATTTATACAATTAGCTTTTTTATTTGTAGCACACAATAGGGTATATTCGTCCATATACTCAAGCAAATCTTTTGGATAAATTAACATTTTTTTAAAAAAACTTAGTATTTCTTGATTTACTTTGCCAATTCTAAGAAAAAATAAATATTCATAAAATTGTTTATCTAAAGTTCTTTTAGTAATACTAAGCTTTAAATTGACAAATTTTAAATCATTCCAAGCTTGAGAAGAAAAAGCATATAGAGTATTTTGAAATAAAGTGTTTTGATTCTCTTTGTAGTTTATTACAGGTGGAAGTTGAAAAAAATCACCGACTAATAAAATTTTACCACTAAAGTCACTTCTTGTTAATCTATAATAAATCATTTCCATCAAAGATGCACTTATCATAGAAATTTCATCAATAATTAATAAATCACATTGCTTTAAAATTCTCTTTAATTTTTCTAGTTTATCCCTTTGCTTTCTATCTTCATAATATAACTCATCATAATTTTGACATCTTTTAAAAGCAAAAAAACTATGTAAAGTAACTCCTCCTATATTAAATGCACTTAATCCAGTAGAACCTAATACAACAACAATTCTACCTTGTTTTCTATATAATTTAACAAGTTCTGTAGTTAAGAATGATTTACCAACTCCAGCAGAACCACTTAGAAATATATTATTATCTTTTAAGAAAAAATCTAATTTATTTAACATCATCCTAATATTATATTATAATCTACTAAAACTC
>NZ_JAKMSO010000007.1:0-80114 GCF_025772685.1 Campylobacter sp. CNRCH_2015_1657
ATGGGTAAAAATTTAAGTAAAGAATTAAATTATAAGAAGATTCCAATTCAATTAACTCTTGGTAAAACAAGGCTAAATCCATATTTGATTGAAACTGTCAGTATATTGGCAAAAGGCACTCCTTATGCAAAAATAAAATGGAGTATTGTCGGCGATGGAGTACTTCCAAAAGAAGATCTAATTCCAAAATATTTTGATAGTAAAGGTGCTGCGCTAACTAAGTTTAGAACAATTAATCCTAATGTTCGTCCGATAACAGTAAGCGTTGAATATGAAGATGGAAGTGAAAAAGCTAGTGAAACAGCTGTATTTAATGGTCCAATTCGTCCAAGAATAAATGTAAAAAATATTCCATTTGATACAGGAGCAACTATAGAGCTATATGGACTAATTCCAAACTCTAGTGTAGATGTTCAACCAGATCAGTATCTTGGTTATACTAATTTTGTAAATAAAGGCACGCTTCATACTGATGATAAAGGTTCAGTTTATTTAAATTTTAAACCTATTGGAAAAGTTACTGAACACACCGGTAGAATTTTTAGTCTTAAAGTGAAATATAAAGAATGGGATGGAGCTGATTCCGAAGCAATTGTAGGAAGTATTGAGGTGCAAAAACGCATTCATGCAATATATGATACTTGGAAAGATCCTGCTTCATGCTACACCAGTGCAACTTTAACATTAACCGATGGAATTGCAGGAGAAAAAGTTGATTTTAGTGGAACTAATCTCTTAGTTGGCCTTGGTCAAACTGTGCCAATTATACAAAGATGGGATAAAGAATTTGATAATTCTGGTGAAGCAAAAGTTGTAATATCAACTACATGGTGCACTAAACCATTGACCGATACTCCTACTTTTACAATGAGATTTAATACTTTAGGTGTAAATGTCACAGAAACACGAGCGGTTACTTTTGGTGGTGGAGATCATGAAAGATTTTATTAGTCGGATATATAGGCACATTTTATAATGTTGTGGAAAAAGAAAGAAATATATGCCACTGTATAATTTTGCACAATTTCTATCTCTGTTAGCCCAGCTTTCAGAGGTAGATATTAAAACTCTTATGGAATATAAAGATTTATTGTTAAAAGCGTTATCGCCTTTAAACGAAGTAGAAAGATTTAATGCAAAAGAATGTATGCAACTTATTAACACTCTTGAAGAAACTTTTTTAGATAAACTCCAAATAGAAGAAAGCAAAAAGAAAGAAATTTGCAAAAATATTATCAAAATACTAAAAAATCATTGGAAAATGTTTTTTTGAAAATCAAGTTGTAATGCAAAATAAATGGTGGATTTAGCAGGCGTGTAATTTACCAACTAAATTCCTAAACATCCATACTTTAATGAAATATTTTTCATTTGCACATACTTTTGCACATACTTTGTATTTTATTGTAAAAATGTGTAAAAAAGTGATATTGTTTTGCTAAATAGGTGATGTATTAAAATTTTTAGAGTGTGAATTTCAAGGAAAGAATATTGTGAATTTAAATTCTAATAAAGAAAAATACTGCCTGACTAATGAAGAGTAAGTGTTAATATATTCAAGAAACAATTTCAAAAATAGAATATTTGCTATTATATGAATTGCTAAAGTAGATTAAATCTTATTTTAAAGATTTAACCCCTAGTATAATTTTAGCTATTTTTTCAAAGCTATAAATATTTTTAAAATCATTACCATTTAAATTTTTTCTTCTACATTATACTATACTAAATATTTTATTTTATGTCCTGTTTATACTGTAAAATAAAATATAAATGCTATGCTTTAGATAGTTTTAGAAGTTAGTAAAGATATTGTATGTTTAAAACGATAACTATTTTAAATGTAATAGTTGTGTTTTAAAAAAGCACTAGCCATATCGAAGATGAAGATACTCAAGTTGGTATTAATGATGAAAATAATAATGGTTGGGAAGATGATGGTTCTTGTGGAGGACAAATTTTTATCTTTAATGGAAAAGATAATAGATGTCGCTCTAAAGACAAATTTTTTGGTTTAACTGGTGGTGGTTGCTGTGATAAAGATAAAGTATTTATAGGGCTTGTACCTTGTAAAGAAGATGAAAAAAAGCTAGCAAAACTCAATAAGCAAAATAGATGTGTAGAAGTTGGTGAATATTGCTCTAAAAAAATTAAATTCATAGGTTGTATTCAGCATAAAAAAACACATTGTTGTTTTAATTCAAAATTAGCAAGAATATTTAATGAACAAGGATGCCCACAAATTGGAAGAGGTTGGGGTTCTCCAAAGAGTCCTGATTGTAGAGGATTTACTCCAGAAGAATTTCAAAAGTTAGATTTTAGTGAAATAGATTTAAGTGATTTTATTGCTGATATTGTTGGAAGTATTGATGTAGATAAAATACAAGCTGATTCTATAAAAATACAAGAAAAGGTTGAAAGCAATCTTGAGAATTTAACAAGAAAACCTACTAATTAAAAAGAAAAATAAAATTATAGAAAGGAGATAGAGTTTAGTTAAAAGTTTGTTTGGTAAGCCAAAGGGATTATCCTAAACCCTGCAAAAGCAGGGGGTACTCAATGAGCCTTGACATAGCAAAGTGTTAAGAGTATAATTATAAGGATAATTTTTGTTAGCATTATGCTCACCTCCCTTCTGGGCGGTAAATTAACGCTAAAGGGTTGCGCCCCTTTGGCGTTGCACCCTTAATATAATTATATCAAACAAACTCTTTAACTTCTTTAATACAATTGATGAAAAGATTTTACATTTTATTCCTTAGTGCTTTAATTTTTGCACCTTCTTTATTATTTGGTGCTACAAATATAGATGATAATCATATTATCTTTACTTGGGGCTATGGTGAAGTAGCAAATGATATTTTACAAGTTATAAAAGATGTTATATTTTTGCTTCAATTAACTAATAAAAGTAAAGAATCTTTTCATATCAATATCTTGATCAATAGTGATACACTTTATAAAAATCCTTTATTGCAATATAATATAAATAGAAAAATTTCTAAAGATGATAATATCATTTATGCTTTAAAAAATACTTCTAGTATAAATCAAGCTTTTAAAAACTTAAAACAATTACAAGAAGTATTATTAAAAGAAAATATATTTTTAAATTTTATAGACTTAAATAGTAAAGAAAGTCTTTTAAGTTTTTACAATCAAATATTAAGTGATCATCATCTTAAAGATTATTTTTATATAAAAAATAATCAATTTTTTATTAAAGAAGATATAAAAAATAAAATTGTATTTCACAATATCAATTCTTCTTCTATTATAAGTAATTATCTTAGCTTGTTAAATGATTTTAATACTTTAAGCAAGATAGAACTTATAAATATATTAGAAAGTTTAAGTTTATACAATCTTTCAACTTTAATGCAAGATATACAAAAAAGATACTTAAAACTAGAATATAACTTAAAAAGCTTTAATAAAGATAGTATCTTTTTATCTAATATGATTATGAATGTGAGATTGAAGTAGGTAAATGATAGATTTAGTAGGTGTGATTTGTTAATGAAAATAAAAACTTTGTAATTGATTTAAAAAATAGCAAGATTTTAAAAGCAATACAAGAGAGATGTTTTAAAGAATTTGGGTAATGTAACTAGGTTTAATAGATATATGCTTTTAAAACAAGGTTTTACAAATCCAAATTCACAAGATGAAGTTTTATATGATGATATTAAATCAATAACATAGATTGATATAAAGGTTTATATCAATCTGGATATAAATTTTAAATAAAATTTACCAAGAAGCTTTTTTATAAAGACTATATATTTTTTAAAAAAGTATTTTTAAACCAAAGTTTTTACTATGATAATAAAACCTATCATTTAAGAAATTAAACTTAAAAAATGAAAATTTGATTATCAAAATTCCTAGTGATTTTTCAAAGCTTTAGAAAATATTATAAAGTATGATAATAGCTCACATAGTATAATTAGTTTTATCTATGAAAAAGATTTATACCTAATATATAATTTAGGTGTAAAATAAATTATTATTATGGTTGTTTATATAATATACAAAAAGCTATTTTTGAAAATATAAAAACTCTTTTTTAATATTTTGAATATAATTTGCCAAAAAAACACTCGGGAGTAAAAAATAAATGGTGGATTTAGCAGGACTCGAACCTGCGACCAACCGGTTATGAGCCGGTTGCTCTAACCAACTGAGCTATAAATCCGCCAGAAGTTAAAATAAAAATGTTATTATATCTTTATTTCCTTAATTTAAATTTAGAATTTTATTTTTACCGCTTTTTCTATTGCTAAATATCTAAAGGTTATTAAATTTTGTAAAATTCCAAAGAAAATCATAAAAGTAGCAAAAGAACTTCCCCCATGACTAAAAAATGGCATAGGTATACCAACAACAGGAGCAAAACCTATGGTCATTGATATATTTACCGCTACATATATGAAAATAAACAAAGCAATGCAATTTGTCACCACTCTTGTAAAATAATCATCTTTGAGCTTATAATTTAAACTCAATAAATGAAAAATGAGTAAGGTGTAAAGTAGTATGATTACAACTGCACCGATAAAACCAAATCTTTCAGACAAATATGCAAAGATAAAATCACTCGTAGAAATAGGTAAAAATTTAAAATGTGTTTGTGTAGCTTCATCTGCTTTTTTTCCGCTCAAACCACCGCTTCCTATAGCGATGATGGATTGTTTTACATGGTAACTTGGCTCTTCAGCTAAGAAGTCATGAATTCTTTGTTTTTGATAAGGCTTTAAAAAATCACTATAAATAATAGGTGAGGCTATGGCTATAGCTAAAAAAATACTAAGCCAAATTTTATAATTTACCCCTATGATAAAAAGCGTTCCAAAGCCTACTATTAAAAGTACCAAAGCTGTTCCCAAATCAGGTTCTCCTGCTATAAGCAAAAACGGAAGCAAAATATAAAAACTTAGCTTTAAAAATTGTTTTAAGCCATAGCCATTAGGCGGTGGAGGATTTTGATAAATCAAATAAGCTAACATTAAAATAAAAGAGGGCTTAAAAATTTCAGAAGGTTGTATGGTAAAATGCGTAAAAGGTATTTCAAGCCATCTTCTAGCTCCAAGTTTTTCAACACCAAAAATATCCACACTTAAAAGTAAAGCTATATTAATCCAATATAACACAGGTATAAGCCACATTAGTCTTCTTAAGGGTAAAAAGAAAAAAAACGCAAATCCTGCAAAACCCACTAAAGTATAGATAAATTGTTTTTCAGCTAAGCGCGTATTTGCCTCATAAATTAAAAGAAAAGATATAGCTATGATAGGTAACACTAAAAGAGGTTGTACAAAGTCAAAATGTGTTAAAATTCTTCTATCAAGTTTTATCAAAGCTACCCTTTTTTATAAAATATTACATAATTATATGTTAAAATTGCAAATTTTATCACAAGGAAATATAATATGCTAAAAATTTCATCACTTTGTGAAGAAAGATTGGATGTTTTTTTATCAGATATACTTAAGCAAAGTCGTTCGCAAGTTGCTAAATTAATCAAAGAAAACTGCATATATATTAATGAAAAAATAGAAAATAAAAGTTCTAAAAAAATAAAACAAAAAGATGAAATAAGTATTTTTTTACCTTTAGCAAAAGAAGCCAAAGAAAGCTACACGCCTGAGTTTGATATAGAAATTTTATATGAAGATGATGATGTTTTGGTTTTAAACAAAGCTCCTAATGTTGTCGTGCATGGTGCAAGTAGTGTTAAAGAAGCGACTTTGGTGGATTGGCTTTTGCATAAGGGCTATGCTTTATCAAATTTAAATGGAGAACATAGAGCAGGGCTTGTGCATAGACTTGATAAGGGCACAAGTGGAGCTATCATCATAGCTAAAAACAATCAAGCACATCAATTTTTAGCAAATCAGCTTTTGGATAAAAGTATGGGTAGATTTTATCTTGCTTTGAGTGAATTGCCTTTGAAAAATGATAAAATGAGTAATGAAAAAGCTATTATGCGTTGTCCTAGCAATAGGCTTAAAAAAATTACTACAAATACTAAAAATCCTTTAGCAAAAAATGCAAAAACAGATTTTATAAATTTATTAAGCGCTAAAAATTGCTCTTTGATAGCTGCTAAGTTATACACAGGAAGAACTCATCAAATCAGGGTGCATTTAGCAGATTTTAATCGATATATTTTAGGAGATCAATTATACGGATATAAAGGAAAAATAAAGTATAATAGAGTAATGCTTCATGCGTATTTGATTTATTTTATTCATCCTAGGACTAAAGAGTTGATGTTTGTAAAAGCTCCTATGTTTGATGATTTTTATCAAATTTTAAAAGAAAATTTTACACAAGGAGAGATAGATGAAAAAACTTCATTGGATTATCTTAAGTTCTGCTTTAGCTTTTAGTGCTTGTAGCGTAAGTTCACCGCAAATTGCTCAAGTAAATGATACTTTACCAAAAATATCAAGTATTAAAAGTATAAGTGATATTACAAGTATAGCGTTTGAATGGGAACCTTTGTATGATCAAAATATAGCAGGTTATTATATTTATAGAGCAAATGCAGCTGGTGCACCTATGGAGCTTATAGCAAAAATCAAAAATAAATTTCAAACTCACTATACTGATACAAATTTAGCACCAAATACAAGATATTATTATTCTATGAAAACCTTTAATGAACTTGGACAAGTTTCTCAAGATGGTGTAAGCATAGAAGCTTTTACAAATAGAGTGATTGATCCAGTGCCTTTTGTGCAAGCTATTGTGGGGTTGCCAAATCGTGTGAAAATAGTTTGGAGACCACATCCTGATGTAAGAGTAAATTCATACATCATTGAGCGTGCAAATATGAAAGATATGAAATTTAAAGAATTAGCTAGAATCAAAAATCGCTTAAGTGCTGAATATATAGATGATTCGCTAAAACCTGATGAAAGTTTTCAATATAGAATCATAGCTTTAACTTATGATGGTATTAAAAGCACTCCAAGTAAAATAGTAGAATCAACTACCAAAGCCCTTCCTCCTATGGTAAGTAATTTACAAGCAAGTAAAGACGCACCAAGAAAAATTATTTTAACTTGGGATAAAATTGATTATGCTGATTTTGCTTATTATAAAATTTATTCAAGTTCAACTACTTTTTTACCTTTTAGTGTGGTAGCTAAAACTTCTGAAAATACTTATGAAGATGTGGTTAAAGGTGTGGCTGAAAAAAGATATTATAAAGTTAGTATGGTCGATAAAGATGGCCTAGAAAGTCCTATAGCAAGTGAGCCTGTGGAAGGTATTACCCTAGGAGCACCATTAGCGCCAAGTATTGTTTTGTGTGCTGTTGAAGATGATGGTATTAGAGTAGAGTGGATTGATAATGATGATAGAGCTAAAGAATACATAGTTAAAAGAAGTGGTGGTGGAAGTAATGCTGTGTTTAAAGAGATTAAATCTAAACAATTAAAAGATATTACTGCAGCTCCTGGAAAAGTATATAGTTATGAAGTTATTGCAATTGATGCAAATGGCATAGAATCAAAAGCTTCTGATAAATTTACAGCGGTAAAATAATGCCAAATTTTAAGTGTAAAATTTTAAAAGAAATTCAACTTCCTTTTGAAAAAGATGGAGTTGAATTCTTATGGCTTGCTAAAGGTGAAAATGTTGATTTGCTTTTTACGCGTATAAACCAAGAAAAATTTTTTTTACAAATTAAAAAAGATGAAAAAAGTCAAGAATGGCTTATAAAGGGTGAAAAACATACTAAGCCTTCGCAAATTGGGTATTTGCAAAAGGCTTTACTTGTATTTAAAGAAAATTTTACTCAAGATGTAGTTTGTGAAGCTGTGGCGCTAAAACACACAAGGTTAATCCAAAAAACACCTTTAATTGCTAATGATTTAAAAGAAATTTTAGAACAAATAAAAAATAAAAAACAGATTTATATTGAAATAGGTTTTGGAAGCGGTAGACATTTACTTTATCAAGCTAGGCAAAATCCTAATGTACTGATAATTGGTATAGAAATTTACACTCCTGCATTAGAACAAGTAGCTAAACTTGCTTTAAGTGAAAATTTAAACAATGTTTTATTAATAGAAACTGATGCAAGATTATTATTAAGCGTACTTGAATCTAATCTTGTGGATAAAATCTTTTTGCATTTTCCTGTTCCTTGGGATAAAAAGCCTCACCGTAGAGTAGTGGGGTTAAATTTTGCAAATGAATGTGCTAGGGTTTTAAAAGAAGATGGACAATTTGAACTTAGAACGGATAGTTTTTTGTATTTTGATTTTACTTTGGAGACTTTTTTAACTTTCTCACATTTAAAAGCTTTAATCAAAAAAAATGAAAATTTAGAAATTTCAAGTAAATATGAAGATCGTTGGAAAAGACAAAATAAAGATATATATGATTTAATCATTAGTGGTTTTAGCAAGAGTAAAAGCTTGAATAAAAATCAAAAATTTGCTATTGAGGATTTAAAATTAAATACAAAAGAATTAGCTTGTATAAAAAAGAATTTTAAAAATGAAGTTTTTAAAGGCGAAGATTTTTTCTTGCATTTTGAAAAAATGTATATTAAAGATGAAGAACTTGTTATTAAAATAGCTTTTGGTGCTTTTTATAAACCTGAACATGTTTATATAGTATTAAACTTACAAAAGATAGAATTTATCTTTGAGCAACCTTTTAAAACTAAAGAAAATTTAAAAGCTATAGAAAAATTAAGAGAAATATTGTATTCTTATATTAAATAATAATGATTTAAATAACTTTCAAACAAATGATAAGGAAAAAGCAGTGATGATAGAAGCCAAAAAGCTTTGTCTTGGTTATGATGAGCTTGTTATAGAAAATGCTAGTTTTTCGCTAAAAGATAATGATTTTGTTTTTATCACAGGAAAAAGTGGTAGTGGAAAATCAACTTTGTTAAAATCTTTTTATGGGGATTTGGAGCCAATAAATGGAAATTTAAAGGTTTGCAATAATGATTTAGTGGATATTTCTAATGCTGAACTTTTGCAGCTTAGGCAAAAAATAGGAATTATTTTTCAAGATTATCGTTTGGTTCAAGAATTTAGTGTAGAAAAAAATGTAATGTTACCTTTGATGATTAAAGGTTATAGTAAAAATGTATGTAAAGAACAAGCTGCAAAGCTTTTAAAGCATGTAAATTTAACTTTCAAAGCTGATAAAAAGCCAGCTCAACTTTCAGGTGGAGAGCAGCAACGCGTGGCTATGGCAAGAGCCCTAGCACATAATCCAAAATTACTCTTATGTGATGAGCCAACGGGAAATTTAGATGAGTATTCTTCAGATATTATATGGACTTTATTAAAATCAGCTAGAGAAATACTTGGAACTTGTGTGGTAGTTGTCACACATAGAATTCCTACTAATTTAAGACTTGATTATCGTCGTTTTAATATAGAAAATGGGAGAATGAATGAAATCTTTTAAAAATCATCTTTCTTTGATATTTGCTTTAATGGTGATGATGTTTGCTTTTGAGTTTTTGATTATCACAAATAAAACTATTGAATATTATGAAAAACTTTTAAATAAAGATTATAATATCATTTTAGTAGGAAAAACTCACTTAGATAAAAAAAGCATAGAGGATCAAGTAAGTCATTTTCAGTCTTTAGAAATTTTAAATCCAAATGAAATGATAGATAGACTTAAAAATGATATATCAGCTAAAAACATAGAGGTTTTAAAAGCTACATTGCCAAAATTTTATACTTTAAAGCTTAATAAGCTTTTGTCAGAAGATGAGTTAAACATTTTAAAAGATAAACTTTTAAAAAATCCTAACATTACTAGAGTGGAGACTTTTGCAAAAACGCATACAAAAATTTATAAACTTTTAGTTTTAGTGAAATTTTTATTATGGTTTTTCTTGTTTATTATAATATTGCTTAGTTTTGTATTATTGCTTAAACAAATGAAAATTTGGCTTTTCGAGCATACTCAAAGAGTGGAAATCATGTGCTTGCTTGGTGCTCCATTTTGGTTTAGATCTTTTATGCTTTATAAGATAGTTTTTATTGATTGTTTTATAGCATTTTTATTGCTTGTATTATTTTTTACCCAAGTTTATGATCTTGAATCCATTAAACTAGCTTTACAAAGTGTAGACATTAGCTTGCCTAAAATAAGTATTTTCACGCATTTATTTTTGATTTTTTTAGCAATGCTTTGTGTTTGTTTTGCTTGTGTGAATTTTGTGATGTTTAAGGTTAGAAAATGAAAAAATGCTTTTTGCTTTTTTTATTTTCCTTTTCTGTTTTATTTGCAAATGAAATTGCACAAAAGCAAAAAGATATTAAAGAAAATGAACGCATAGTAAAGCAATTATCTAAAAAATTAGAAGATTTAGCTAGTGAAATTTTAGATAATGAGAAAAATTTAAAAAAAATTGCTTCAGAAATTAGCACCTTAACTTCAAAAACTTCTAAACTTGAAGGATCTGTGAAAACTCAAATAAAAGCATTAGAGCAGCTTAATGCACAAAATAAAGATCTTTTGCAAAATAAAAATAAGATCGAAGGAAAAATAATTGATTTAATTGCTAAAGATTTTGCTTATGATTTAGCAATCCCTAAAAATTATATTGAAAGTGAAGATAGTATTATTGCTTTGGAGTTAGTTGGGGTTTTGGATAAAATTTTCAAAGAAGAATTTTATCAAATTTCAAAAGATTATGAAGATGTGAGCAAAAAAATAGAAGAAAAGCAAAGACAAATTACTACAATTAATAATAATTTAAAAGTTTATAAAGATCAAATTGATGAGCTTAAAAACCTTAGAAAAAAACAAGAGCAAGAAATAGCTAAACAAAAAACTGATAAAGAAATTTATACTAGAAAACTTTCTAATTTGCAAGCCCAACAGCAAGAATTAAGAAAAACACTCAATAAATTAAAAATTATCAAAGAAAAAGAAGAAGAAAAATTAGCACAAAAAAAGGATGATAAAAAGCCAAATTCAAACATAAAACAAGTGGGTTCAAGCTATCAAACAAGTAGTGTTAAGCGCTATAGTGGTCCTAAGACAATAGCTCCTTTAGAATCTTATACGGTAAAGCAAAAATTTGGAAATTATATAGATCCTATTTATAATATTAAGATCTATAATGAAAATGTAGTTTTAAAAAGTGATAGTACTAATGCTGCGGTAAGAAATGTCTTAGATGGAAAAGTAGTTTTTGCAAAAGCAACTCCAACTTTAAAGCAAGTTGTGATTGTTGAAAATAAAGATGGTATACATACTATTTATGCACATTTAGACAAAATTGCCCCTGGGGTTAAAGTAGGTAGAAATATCAAAAAAGGTTATATTATAGGTAGGGTTGAAAGTGATTTAACTTTTGAAGTAACCCAAAAGAATTTTCATATCAATCCTTTGGAAATGATTAAATAAATTAGTTTTTTTTAATGCGAATTTTGATATAGTTTTAAATCAAAGGAGAAATTTAATGAACAATAAAAGAAAAAGAGTATTGGTTAAATTTTCTGGAGAAGCTTTGGCCGGAGAAAATGGATTTGGTATAGAAAATTCTATTTTAAAATATATAGCTTCTGAAATAAAAAGTTTGATTCATGAAAATGTTGAAGTAGGTATTGTAATAGGTGGTGGTAATATCATTAGAGGGGTATCTGCTGCAAGAGATGGACTGATAAAAAGAACAAGTGGCGATCATATGGGTATGCTTGCTACTGTAATTAATTCTATAGCTATGCAAGAAGCATTAGAAAGTGCTGGACTTGATGTGAGGGTTCAAAGTGCTATCCAAATGGAAGCATTTTGCGAAACATATATTATGAGAAGAGCACATAGACATTTAGAAAAAGGACGCATAGTTATTTTTGCTTGTGGTACTGGCAATCCTTATTTTACTACAGATACTGCTGCAACTTTAAGAGCGGTTGAAATTCAAGCAGATATGATCATTAAAGCAACTAAGGTAGATGGAATTTATAACAAAGATCCTAAAAAATTTGATGATGCTATTATGCTTAATGAGTTAAGCTATGAAAGAGCTTTACATGATAATATAAAAGTTATGGATGATACAGCAATAGCTCTAGCTAAAGATAATGCTTTACCTATTGTGGTATGTAATATGTTTAAAGAAGGAAATTTATTAAAAATTATCCAAGGCGATATGAGCTTATGCTCTATTGTTAAAAATCAAGATTAAAGGTAAAAAATGAGAGTAGAACAAATAGCTGCAAAGGCATTAAAAAAATTAAAAGATGATAGATACAAATTAGCTCTTGTGGTGGCTAAAAGAGCTGAAGAGCTTGCAAATGGCGCAGAGCCTTTAGTAAATTTAGATAAAAATAAATATAAATATACTGATATTGCTTTATATGAAATAGCAGAAGATAAAATCGTATTAGAGGGATTTATTGAAGCTGGTAAATGATGAGTTATTGCTAGATAAACTTGTTGATGATGTAAAAAATTGCAAGGATTTACAAAGAGCAAAAGAAATTCTTTTTATGGTTTTTCCACAATCTGCTGTTTTGGAAAAAGCAGTGGGGTTTTGTATCCAAAAACACGAAGGGCAATTTAGAAAGAGTGGAGAACCTTATGCGGTTCATCCTATATTGGTAGCTTCTTTTGTAGCTTTTTTAAGTCCTATACAATCTATGATTATAGCCGCATTATTACATGATGTATTAGAAGATACAAATTGTAATGAAGAAGAGTTAAATGCAAATTTTGGCGAAGAAGTAACAAAATTAGTTCAAGGTTTAACTAAAATAGTTAGTATTAGAGAAGATCATCTTACTCATTCTAATTCCAATGAGAAACTTGCAAAATCTGCTCTGACTTTTAGAAATATGCTTTTAGCGGGTGTTGAAGATGTGAGTGTGCTTGTAATAAAGCTTTGTGATAGATTGCACAATATGCTTACCTTAAATTATTTACGAGAAGATAAGCAAAAAAGAATTAGCGAAGAAACCTTGGTGGTATATGCACCTATAGCTCATAGACTTGGAATTTCAAGTATAAAGAATTTACTTGAGGATTTAAGTTTTAAATTTTTGCTTCCTGATGAATATGCACAAATTGATAATTATATAAATGCAAAAGATCAACAAATTCAACTTGGATTTAATGAATTTATTTCAAAAATAGAAATGTTATTTTTGGAAAATGGGTTTAGACAAGGTAGTTTTGTTATACATAAAAGAATTAAACATAATTATTCTATTTATTTAAAGATGCAAAGAAAAGGTGTGGGGCTTGATGAAGTTTTAGACCTTTTAGGTGTAAGAATTTTGGTTGAAAAAGTTTATGATTGTTATTTGGCTTTGGGAATTTTACATACGCATTTTAATCCTTTGATTTCAAGATTTAAAGACTATATAGCCTTGCCAAAACAAAATGGTTATCAAACCTTACATACAACACTTTTTGATGCAAAAAATATCATAGAGGCTCAAATTCGCACCTTTGATATGCATAAAACTGCTGAATTTGGCGTTGCAGCACATTGGAAATATAAAGAAGGAAATATTGCAACACCAAATTTAGATTGGCTTGAAGATATTTCTATGCATGGTAAAGAAGAAGGAAATAATATACAAGATTGTGATGCTATTGAGCTTTATGAATATGCAAAGGATAGTTTATATATTGAGGATATAGCAGTATATTCTCCTAAAGGTGAAATTTTTACCTTACCGCGTGGAGCTACGGCTTTGGATTTTGCATATGAGGTTCATACTAAAGTAGGACTTCATGCAAAAACCGCCTTTGTAAATCGTATGAGAGTCCCGCTTTTAACTGTGCTTAAAAATGGAGATATAGTTAGTATTGAAACTTCAGAGGAAGAATTTTTTAGATGCTCTTGGATAGATAGTGTTAAAACAGGAAAAGCTAGAGCTAGTATAAGAGATTTTTGTAAGCAAAAGAAAAAAGAATTAAACAATAAAATTGCCATTAATCTTTTATCTACGGCATTTAATAAAGATTCTAAACTTATAGAAGAATGGCTTGAAAAAGAAAAATTTAATAAAAAGCTCAGACAAATTGCTTTAGATTTTAATTATTTTAAAGAGGTAATTATAGCTCTTAGAAAATATGTAGGACAAAATCAAGCAGCTAAATTTGAACAAAATGAACAAAAATTTGAAAGCATAGTGATTGGTTCTAATTATAAAATAACTACGATTAATTTTGATTATTGTTGTAGACCTAAAAGAGGAGATGAAATCATCGCTTTTAGACATTCAACTAGTGCTACAATACACCATAAACTTTGCGAACAAGCAATGAAGATGATAGAAGATAACAAAGAAATGGTTTTTGTTTCTTGGAATGATAGCTCGATAAAAAGTTACAAAATCATTGTTTCTATAGAAAATAAAAAAGGCTCTTTAGCGGATTTTCTAACTACTTTGGCTAAAATGCAGATTAATGTTTTAAGTATTAATTCAGCCGATTCAGAGCCTGTGGTGGCAAATTATTTTGAAGTGCAAGTTGAATTACCTAATAATATAGATGTTGAAAATGCAAAAGAAAGATTAAAAGCTAGGTATAAGATTTTAGATTTTACATCTTTAAATGATGCATATAATAATCACTAAAAAAGGTTTTATAATGAATATTGAAGAAATTATTAAAGAAATTAAAAGAGGAATAGCAGAAATTATTGATGAGGAAAGATTGATTTCTTTGGTAAAAAATTATTATGAAAAAGGCGAAAACTTTTTTGTAAAAGCTGGTTTTGATCCTACGGCCGCTGATTTGCATTTAGGTCATACTGTAGTTTTAAGCAAGATGGCTTTACTTCAAAAGCATGGAGCTATAGTGCAATTTTTAATAGGTGATTTTACTGCTCAAATAGGCGATCCAACAGGAAAAAGTGTCACAAGAAAAAAACTTGATAAAGAAGAAGTACTTAAAAATGCTAAAACTTATGAAGAGCAAGTTTTTAAGATTTTAGATCCAAGTAAAACTCAAATTCATTTTAATTCTAAATGGCTAAATGAGCTTGGTGCTGCTGGTATAGTAGAACTTACTTCGACTTTTAGTGTTGCTAGAATGCTTGAAAGAGATGATTTTACTAAGCGTTTTAAAGAGCAAAGTCCTATATCAATTTGTGAGTTTTTATATCCACTTTTACAAGGTTATGATAGCGTTGCATTAAAAAGTGATATAGAAATGGGTGGAACGGATCAAAAATTTAATCTTTTAATGGGTAGACAGCTTCAAAGAGTATATAATTGCCAAAAAGAGCAAGCGGTAATGATGATGCCATTGCTTGAAGGTCTTGATGGTGTAAATAAAATGAGTAAAAGCTTAGGAAATTATATCGGTGTAACAGAAAATGCTAAAGATATGTATGCTAAGGTTTTGAGTATAAGTGATGAGTTGATGTTTAGATATTATGAGCTTTTAAGTGAAAAAAGCTTAAATGAAATTTCGCAAATGAAAGATGATATTAAAAAAGGCTCATTACACCCTAAAAAAGCTAAGGAAAATTTAGCTTTAGAAATAACAGCTCGTTTTCACTCAAATGAATGTGCTTTAAAAGCTAAGGAGGAATTTGACAAAGTTCATAGTGCAAAAGAGCTTCCTAGTGATATGCCAAGTTTTACTTTAGAAGGTAGTATTTGGCTTGCAAAAGCTATAGTGGAATGTAAAATGGAAAGCTCTACTTCAGCTGCTAGAAGATTGATTAGTTCTAATGCAGTAAGTATTAATGGAGAAAAAGTTCAAAATGAACAATACCAACTAGAAAGTGGAGAATATATTATACAAGTTGGAAAAAGAAAATTTGCAAAATTAAAGGTAATATAATGAGTTTTAAAGCTTTAAAAATTGGAAAGCATGAGATAAAATATCCTATTTTTCAAGGTGGAATGGGGCTTGGTATAAGTTGGGATAAGCTTGCTTCTGCAGTTTCTTTAAATGGTGGTTTAGGGATTATTTCTTCAGTGGGAACTGGGTATTATGAAAATAGAACACATATAGATAAAGAACTTAATGCAAAACCTTATGGTAGTGATAATTTTTACTCAAAAGCAGGCTTAAAAGCTTTGATAGATAATGCTAGAAAGGTTTGCAAAGACGCACCTTTGGGCTGTAATATTTTATATGCAAGTAATAATTATGCGCAAATTGCTCGTAATGCTTGTGAGGTTGGTTTTAATGTGATAGTTTCAGGAGCAGGACTTCCTACAAATTTACCTGAATTTACACAAGATTATCCTGATGTTGCTTTGGTACCTATTGTATCATCAGCTAAGGCTTTAAAAATTATTTGTAAAAGATGGCAAAGTAGATACAATCGCTTACCTGATGCAGTTATAGTTGAAGGACCAAAAAGCGGCGGACATCAGGGTTTTACTTATGAGCAATGTTTAATGGATGAATATCAATTAGAAAATGTGGTGCCACAAGTTGTGCAAGAAATTAAAAATTGGGGCGACATACCACTGATTGCTGCAGGTGGAATTTGGGATAAGCAAGATATAGAAAAGATGATGTCTTTAGGAGCAAGTGGCGTTCAAATGGGAACTCGTTTTATAGGAACTTTTGAGTGTGATGCGAGTGATGATTTTAAACAAGTATTACTTGATTGTAAAAAAGAAGATATTGAGCTTTTAAAATCCCCGGTTGGTTATCCTGCAAGAGGAGTAAGAACTAATCTTTTAAATTTAGTAGATAAAAGAATGGGGCCAAAAATTTCTTGTGTGAGCAACTGCGTTGCACCATGTGGTAGAGGTAAGGAAGCGACTAAAGTAGGTTATTGTATAGCGGATAGATTATACGATGCTTGGAGTGGCAAAAAAGAAACAGGTTTATTTTTTACAGGAGCTAATGGGTATAGATTAGATAAACTTATTAGTGTAGAAGAACTAATGAAAAAATTAGTTTATGGTGAAGATGCTTAGAATATTTTTTATTTTTTTATTATTTTATATTGGTGTTTTTGCTAATGTAGAGGTTAAAAAATTTGATCAAAACTTTTTAACCTCTAATGCAGAAGAAAAATTGCAATTACATCAACAACTAAAATCTTTATATATACAAAGCGTAATTAATGATAATAATGAAGAAAAAAATGAGATTTTAAAAAGATTAATCATTAGTTCAAATTTTTTAGGTTTTGATGATAAGGCTTATGTGCAAGAGCTTAAAGAAAGCGGAGTAAGTGAAGAAGAAATTTCGCGTTTAAAAAATGCTTTAAAAGTTATACAAGATCAAAAAATAAAAAAAGAGCTAGTAAAAAACGAAACTAATACTACGGCTTTTACTAATAAAAAAGAAGATAAAAAAGAAGATAAAAAAGAAGATAAAAAAGAAGATAAAAAAGAAGATAAAAAAGAAGATAAAAAAGAAGATAAAAAAGAAGATAAAAAAGAAGATAAAAAAGAAGATAAAAAAACTTCGGCACAAAAAGAGCTTTTTATTCTTGATGTTAAAAAATTAGATAATGGTGTTTTGCTTGATTTGAGTGAAAAAATTAGCCAAAAAGATATAAAAAATTTTACTTTAAAAGGTGATAATTTTCGTTATGTTGCAGATTTTGATGGAATTTTAAAAGGGCCAAAGAGAAATTTTGAATTTAAAGATTTTGATATTATTGTATCACAATTTAATCCAACTAGCATGCGTTTAGTTTTGAGTTCTAAAAAAGAATTAAAAGTAAAAATAGAGCTTAAAGATCAAAGTCTTTTTATGGGACTTGAAAAAATAGAAAAAAAAGAAGAACCTAAACCTATAGTTAAAAAACAAAGCGAGATTAAAAAAACAGAAGTTAAAAAAGAAGTTGTCAGAAATGAACCTTTATATATTTTAAAATCAAGTAAAGATAAAAGTGGTGTTAATTTAAAATTAAACAATGATATTGATATTGAAGATATTAAAATCAACTCTTTTAAAGATGGTAAAATGTATCGCTCTATTGTGAGTTTTGAAGCCATTCTAGAAGGCGATAGAAAAAAAATTGATATTAATAAAAATCAATCTATCACAATAGTGCAGTTTAATAAAACTACAGTAAGAATTGTTTTAAATTCTACTAGTGATTTTAAGACTAGTCTTGATTTGGATGATGATGAGCTATTTGTAGGATTTGAGAAAAAGATTAAAAAAACGCCAGTAAAAAATACTTCAAAAGCAGCAAAAGCTACTATCAAAAAATCAGGCAAAATTATAGTAATTGACCCAGGTCATGGAGGTAAGGATCCAGGAACTTTAGGAGATAAGGGTGTTAGAGAAAAGGATGTAGTTTTAAGTGTGGCTTTAAAACTTGGAAATGAGCTAAAAAAAAGAGGATATAAAATTTATTACACAAGAAGTACTGATAAATTTATAAACCTTAGAGATAGAACTTCCATGGCTAATGAGAAAATGGCAGATTTGTTTATTTCTATCCATGCAAATGCAGCACCAAATAAACAAAGAGCTAAGACTTTGCAAGGAATTGAAACTTTCTTTTTATCTCCTGCAAGAAGCGAAAGAAGTAAAAAAGCTGCTGAAGCAGAAAATCAATCAGATTTTGAAGAAATGAATTATTTTTCCAAGCAAACATTTTTAAATTTTTTAAATCGTGAAAAAATAGTTGCTTCAAATAAATTAGCTATCGATGTGCAGAAAAAAATTTTGAGCAATGTAAGAAAAAAATATAAAGTTGTTGATGGTGGGGTTAGAGAGGCTCCGTTTTGGGTTTTAGTGGGAGCACAAATGCCAGCGATTTTGATTGAAACAGGTTATATTAGCCATCCTAGTGAAAGAAATAGATTGACAAATAAAAATTTCCAAGAATTATTAGCCATTGGTATTGCCAATGGAATTGAAAGTTATTTTTATAAGAATCAATGAAAAAAGCAAATATTATTATAAAAAATAATGCGCCTTTTTCTTTGGATTTTGATGATTATTATTTTAATTCTAGTGATGGTTTAAGTGAAAGCAAATTTATATATACAAATGCTTTTGACTTTGAAAACAAACAAACTATTGTAGCAGAACTTGGTTTTGGTATAGGCTTAAATTTCTTTCTTACATTAAAGCGTTTTTTAAAAGAAAAAAAACATAATCAAAGACTTTTTTATCTTAGCTTTGAAAATTTTTATATAGAAAAAGATAAATTAAGAGAAATTTATAAAAAACTTGGTTTTTATGAGGAATTTAAAGAAGTTTTAGAGCAATTTTTAAATTTTTATCCTCCATGTAAGGATGGAGTTTATAGGTTTTATTTTCAAGATTGTTTTTTAGATTTGGTGTTTGGTGATGCTAAAGAAAATCTACAAAATTTAGACTTTAAGGCAAATATTTGGTATTTAGATGGTTTTTCACCTTCTAAAAATCAAGATATGTTTGATGATAATATTATAAACGATGTTGCTAAAAACTCAAAAATAAATGCTAAGGTTTTAACTTTTTCTTCTGCTAGTGTTTTAAAAAAGGCTTTAATTAACAACAATTTTCAAGTGCAAAAGATAAAAGGTTTTAGAAAAAGAGAAATGATACAAGCCATTTTTAATGGTTTAGAATTTGAAGATAAATTTGCATATTTTAATACCCCATCTTTAAAAAAAGAGATTCAAAAAATAGCTATTATTGGAGCAGGTATAGCCGGAGCAAGCATGGCTTATGAGTTTTCTTTAAGAAATGTTCAAGTAGATGTTTTTGAAAAAGAAAATTCATTAGGAAAAGGCGCTTCTGGAAATATCAATGGAATTTTAAGCTCTTTGATTTTAAAACCCGATGTTTTATTGGGTGAGTTTTCACAATATGCTTTTTTAGAAGCAAGTAGATTTTATAGACAAATTTTAAATTTAACTCCACAAGGGGTTTATGAATTTGCTCATAATGAGCTTATGCAAGAGCGTTTTGATAGTCAAAAAGATAATGTTTTATTTGAAATTATTAACAATCAAGCCTTTTTAAAAGATGGATTTTGTATAAAACCTCAAGAGCTTGTGAAGACACTTTTGCAAAAAAGCAAGGCTAGGGTATTTTTTGAGTATGAATTTAAAGATTATTCTTATAAAAATGAAAAGTTTTCTTTAAATTTTAATAATCAAAAAATTTTAAAAGATTATGATGTGTTAATCTATGCTCAAGGTGCTGATGTTAAGAATTTTTTAGAGTATAAATATATGAAATTAAGTAGTGTAAGAGGTCAATGTACTCATTTAAAACCATTTTTAAAAAACCCGCATGCCTTATCTTCTAAAGGATATATTTGTCCTATTAATGAGGAGCTTAATTTACAACTTATTGGCGCAAGTTATGATAGGCTTAATCAAGATACAACGCTTTTAAAAAATGATGATTTACAAAATATTGAAAACATAAAAGAGTTTTTACATGATGAAAATTTAGAGATAATGGGCGGTAAAGTAGGATTTAGATCATATTCTAGTGATAGATTTGCCATAGCAGGTCAAGCCTATGATGAAAATTTTTATATGCAAAATTATAAAGCACTTTTATGGCATAAAAATAAAAATCAAGTCATACCAAATGATTTTATTCCTTTGTATTTTTCTATTGCTCATGGATCTAGAGCTTTTGCTAGTGCTATTGTTTGTGCTAGAGTGATGAGCTCATTGATTTTTGATGAGCCAAGAATAAAAAAAGAATTTTTACATGCCTTACATCCTGCAAGATTCTTAATTAGAAAGCTTAAAAAAGGACTTATTTAATCCTTGATTTATTAATTTTATATATTGGTATATTAAAATTAATATTTTAAGGAGGGTATATGAAAAGAAAAATTTTGCCAAATAATAATCAAAAATTTTTCAATGACGGACAAATGATTATTTCCAAAACAGATACTACAGGAAAAATCATATATTGCAATAGAATCTTTATTTCTCTTTCGGGCTATAGTGAGGAAGAATTATTGGGAAAACCTCATAATATAGTGCGTCATCCGGATATGCCAAAAGTTGTTTTTGAATTACTTTGGGAAAGACTTAAGAGTAAAAAAGAGATTATAGCTTATGTTAAGAATCTATCAAAGGATGGATCATTTTATTGGGTTTTGGCTTTTGTCAGTCCTTCGTTTGATTCCAAAGGAGAAGTTGTTGGGTATTATTCTATGCGTTTAAAACCCAAAAAAGAAGCAGTTGAAAAAATAGAAAAATTATACAAAGAGCTTTTGATTGAAGAGCAAAAAGGTGGAAAAGGTGCATCAAGGAAGAAACTTGATGATTATTTAAATACAAAAGGGATGAGTTATGAAGAATTGGTTTTATCAATATAATATCAATCAATCTGTAAATTATTTCGCTTTATTTTTATTTTGTTTGATGGCAATCTTGGAAATAGTAGAAAATAATATTTTTGGTTTTATTTTTTGTGTGATTGGAACTTTAGTCGTGTTATTTGGACTTGCTAGTGCTTATTATAGAAATAAGGAAGTTTTAAGGATTACTCAAGTTTTAAATGAGCTTACAAAAGGAAATTTGGAAGCAAGAATTACTCATATAGCTGTTCCAAAATCTGGAGTAGGAAAATTAAGTTGGGTTGTGAATGATTTAGCTGATCAAATGGAGGCTTTTAATAGAGAAATTCTTAATGCTATTTTAGCTGTAAAAGAACAAAGATTTTATAGAAAAGCAAGATTAGAAGGCTTAATGGGTACTTTCGCATATAATGCTAAAATTATTAATGAAGCTACTTTAGAAATAGAAAAAACTCAAAATTTATCCATAAGAAGTATTGTTGTTGAAAATGTTTCTAAGGATATGTCAGATTCTTTGCAAAAAGAATTAGCTTTGATTAATGTGAAATTAAATGATAATGCAAGCACTATGCATGATATATATGAGCAAGCAAATGATATTTCTACTCATTCTTCAAAAAGTGCCAAAAATGCAGAATTAATTTCAGTCGATTTGCAAAATTTAGGCGAAAATATCACTCAAATTCATACTTTAATGGATACTTTTTCACAGCAAATTAATAATGTTTCTTCTTTTATATCTATTATAGAAGATATTACAGAGCAAACCAATCTTTTAGCATTAAATGCAGCTATTGAGGCAGCTCGTGCAGGAGAGCATGGTAGAGGTTTTGCGGTAGTTGCAGACGAGGTAAGACATTTAGCTGAAAAAACTCAAGAGGCCGCCAAAGAAATTTCTGTGATGATTAAAGTATCAATAGAGCAAATGAGTAATATTAAAAATATAACTAATGAAGCTTATAAAGTTGCTAAAAAATCTAACTCAAGTTTAGAAGAATTCCAAGAGGTGTTTACCGGTGTTGATGAGAAAGCTAAAATTTTATTAGATGAGATTTCTAAGACAAGTGTTGATACTAATAAAATATTGCTTTATTTAGAGTGTTGTTTAAAAACATATTTAGCTTGCTCTTGTGTGATTAATTCCAAAATAGAAGATATAGAAGATAAAAATTTAGCCAAATTTGATTCTACAAGTAATATTTATGTTTTAAATCAAAATTTAAATTCTTATATAGAAAAATTATTTGATTGTATAAGAAACAATCAAATAGTCAAAGAGGAAAGAAAAATTTATGCACATATTAAGCAAATTCAAGATATAAATGAAAAAATGATAAGCGAAATAGAGCATAAAAAACATATTTAATAAGAGGTTAAATGAAAAAATACATTTTTTTAAGTTGTATATGTTTAAATGTGCTTGCTTCTAATTTAGAAGAAAGCTTAAGTGAGGGTGATGTTAATATAACTAAAGAACAAAAAACAAATGCAATTTCTAAACAAGTATTTTTTCAAAAACCGCAGGAGTATCAAGCTCAAAATGTTGATTTTGGTACTTTTGCTAGTAATTCTTTAGCACAGGTTTTAAATTTAAGCTCAAAGGACAAAACAGAAGCTAGTTTAGATTATAACGCTTTAAATGTAAATATTAAAAATATCAACTCAATTTTAGATTATGATAATGCTACTTTACTTTTAGAAAAACAAGCAAGAATAGGGCAGTTAGAGCAAGCTTATTCTTTGGGAATTATTAATCGTTATGAATTTGATGAAATCAATTTGGGTTTTAATTATTTTAATGATCAATATAAACAAGCTTATGCAAAAAATAGTTTTGGTGCTGAATTGCAATTTAGTCAATATTTTAAAGCATATGCTAATCATTATGATATAAAAGAAAATAATAGTGATGATAGTACAGAGTTTGGGGTTATATTTGATTTACCTTATTTAAATGTTTTAAATGTAAATTCTAACATGAAAGAAACACAAAATCAGTATAACATTACTTATTCTCCAATTTCTATTTTGGATTTATCACTTAATTATCAAGATGAAAAAACAAGTGCAAAAGATCAAACGGCAATGTGGGTTAAGTTTAGACTAAATTATGAGCAAAGTTTAAGTAAGCAATTTTATAATAGCTTTTATCGTAAAAATAGTATAGCCGAGTTTAATCGCTATGATTTTGCTACTAGGACTTATTAATTGCTCATAAAACGAGTAATGTCATTGTAAGTTACAAATACCATTAAGCTTAAAAGCAAAGCCATGCCAAAATAACTAAGATATTCAAAACATACTTTTGGTACTTCTTTTTTAAAAATTAATTCATAAAGATTAAAAAGTATATGTCCTCCATCTAGTGCTGGAATGGGAAGTAAATTTAGTACTCCAAGATTGATGGAAATTAAAGCTGTGATTAAAAATAAAACTACTATACTAGTATTTGCTGCTTTGGAGGTTATATCCACCATAGTGATGATTCCACCCATATTTTTAGCATCTAATTCCCCGCTGATGATTTTAGCAAGACCTTTAAAAATAAGCAAAGAAGCTTCTATGCTTTCTTCATAAGCATATTTTAAACTGCTAATTCCTGAGTGATAAATAGTAACAAACTCACCCTTAGGTGCTATACCAATAAGAGGTTTTTGAACTTTTTGATAAAACTCATTATAGCCTTGGTCAATTTGCGGTGTTAAAGTGATATTGATAAATTTATTATCGCGTTCTATGTCAAGCAGGGTTGGTTTTGCGTGAACAAGTTTGCCAATTTCTTCAAAACTTTGAATTTTAACTCCATCTATAGCTAGGATTTTATCTCCAATTTGTAAATTTGCTTTTTGTGCAGCTGAGTTTGGCGCTATATCTCCAACAACAGGTGCAAGTTTTTGAACCCCTAAAAAACCTATGGCTATATAAAGTAAAAATGCTAGAAAAAAGTTAAAAAATGGTCCCGCAAAAAGTATATAAATTCTAGCTAAAGGACTTAAAGTGTTATAGCTATTTGGCTCATAATTTTTTTCACTAGGATTTAAATCATCTTGTCCTTTAAGTTTAACATAACCACCAAAAGGTAGAGCAGATAAGCGATACTCTGTATTTTTGTAAGTTTTTTTAAAAATAGCTTTTCCAAAACCTATGCTAAAAATTTCTACATCAACCCTCATATGTTTTGCAGCTAAAAAATGTCCTAATTCGTGAAAAAAAATTAAAAAAGATATCACTAAAAGTGTTATTAAAAAACTAAAAGAATAAAATTTAAAGCCAATAACTAAGATAATAAATAAAAATAAATATGATTTCAATTTATACCTTTTTTAAATGTTTTACATAAGCTAGTATGTATTCAAAAGCTGAATAAAGTGTAAGTACTAAAGCAATAAATAACAATATATTAGCAAAAGGCCATTGCATAATTAAAAATATAATAGCTATCATTTGAAAGGTTGTTTTTATTTTGCCTGCAAAAGAAGCACTTACATCAAATTTTTCACTTACCATAACCACTCTAAAGCCGGTGATGAAAAATTCTCTTACTAAGATAATGTAAACCATCCATGGATCAGCTTTTTGTGTAAGTAATAACCCTAAAAATGCAGCTAGAATAAGCATTTTATCTGCTAAAGGATCTATAATAGCTCCAAGTTTAGTAGTTTGATTCCAAGTTCTTGCAATATAGCCATCGAAAAAATCAGTTAAAGCAGCTATGCTAAAAATAACACAAGCAAAATAATTTACCCAACTAGGATGGATATTTTCAAAATCATTAATAAGTAAAAAAAACAAAAGTGGAGCTAATAATATCCTTATAAAAGCTAAGATATTGGGTAAATTCATACTTTTAAAATCCTTTATAAAACACCCTTAAGGTAATATTACTTAAAGGTGGTGCCACCATCTACGATCAAAGTATGGCCTGTGATCCAATTTGCCTTATCAGAGCATAAAAATAAACATGCGCCAGCTAGATCTTGTGGCTGTCCAATGCGGTTTAGCGGACTAAGATTGATAGTTGCATTTTTTACCTCTTCATAATTTGTAAATGCTTTAAGCGCGTCAGTATCAATTGGTCCACCGCTAACTACATTTACACGGATATTTTTAGAACCAAGCTCGGTTGCAGCATATCTTGCCATAGCTTCAACCGCTGCTTTAGCTGTACCATGACCAGCATAATTTTCAATATGAACTAAATTTCCTGTTGAAGAAATAGATAATATACTACCCCCACCAACTTTTTCCATTCTTTTTGCCGCTTCTTGTGCTCCAACAACAAAAGCATTTACGGTTGCTGTGAAAATATTATTAATACCTTTTGGCTTTAATTTCATAAATTTAGTATATCCACCTACAACGGCACGACCTGAAATGATAGCATTAGAGATGAAAAAATCTATTCTATCAAAATCTTGATCGATTTTTTCAAACAACTCTTTATATGTTTCTGGTTCAAGTATATTAAATTCATAAGCCTTTGCTTTGATTTTATAATTATTTTCTAAATCTTTCACAATTTCTTGAGCTAAATCTGCATTAGAATTATAAGTAAAAGCTACATTGGCTCCTGCTTTTGCAAACTCATATACAATAGCTTTACCAATCCCTCTTGTTCCACCGCTAATTACTAAAGTTTTATTTTGAAAAAAAGTATCCATTAAAATCCTTTTATGTTATAGTTTTTCATAATCGCTTCTATTTTTGTTAAATTGCAATCACTAGGTTTGCAAAGTGGCAAACGATATTCTAAAGTAGGGGTTAAACCTGCTATATACATTGCCGCTTTAATAGGTATAGGATTGCTTTCACAAAATAAAATTTTATTAATATTATATAACTCATCATTGATTTTTTTAGCTTCAATGTATTTTTCTTTTAAAGCTAGATGAGTTAATTTTGAAATCATATCAGGAAGTAAATTTGAAGTAACTGAAATCACACCCTTACCGCCATTTGAAAGTATAGGATAATTAATCGCATCTTCCCCGCTTAAAAGTATCATTCTAGGTTCATGCGCTAGCAAATCAACGCATTTATCAATGCTTCCACTAGCTTCTTTTACTCCGTAAATATTTTCACAATCTCTAAATAATCTTATAATAGTTTCTGTTTGAAGCTCACACCCTGTTCTTCCTGGGACATTATATAAAAGTACAGGTATATCTATACTTTTTGCTATTTCTTTATAATGAAGATATAAACCTTCTTGTGTGGGTTTGTTATAATATGGAGTAACGCTTAAAATTCCATCAGCTCCATGCTCTTGTGCAAACTTAGCTAAACTTACAGCTTCATGCGTGGCATTGCTTCCTGCCCCTGCTAAAACCTTACAAGAACTTCCTTTGCATGCATCTAGTGCTATTTCTATACAAATTCTATGTTCTTCATGGGTTAAGGTGGCACTTTCTCCGGTTGTTCCAACAGGCACTACTACATCAATTCCATTTGCGATTTGTCTTTTGATAAGTTTATGGTAAGTTTGCTCATCTAATTTTCCATTTTTAAATGGAGTTATTAAAGCTGTCATTGCTCCTATGATGATGTTATTGTCCATTTTCGCCCCTTTTTAAGATTATTGTTGTAGATTTGTCTTCATTGAAGTATTTTCTAGCACAATGAATTAAATCATCTTTGCTTAGATTTTCTATATTTTTTTCATAATCAAGCAAAGGTTTTAAATCACCCTTTGCAAGATAAGATCCATAAATATTTGCAACGCTACTTGCATTGCTTAGTGAAAAAATAAAATCACTTTTTACGGTATTTTTGATTTTTTCCATGATAGCATCATCAAATTTGGCATTTTTTACATCTTCAAGAATTTTCAAAAGCTCTTTTTCAACATCTTCTGCTTTTATACCTTCATTACAAACACAAATAAATATAAATAAATTCTCATCTATATTTTCACTTGCATAGGCATAAAATTCATTGATTAGTTCTAATTTATCAATTAAAATTTCACTTATTAATGAGCTTTTTCCATTTCCTAAAAGCTCACTCAATGCGCAAAGTTTTGGCATATCTTCATGATTAAATGCAGGAATTTTGTATGCAAGTGCTAGTAGTTGCGTATCGCTTTCTTTGTGCAAGATCACGCGTTTAGCACCATCTTGTTCAGGTTCTTTTTCATGAACTATAGGGATTTCTTTGGTGTTTTTTATATCTTGAAAATGTTTTTTAGCAAGATTGAAAACTTCATCTTCATTAATATCGCCACTCACAAGCAAAATAGCATTTTTGGGTTGATAAAAAGTTTGATGAAAATCTTGTATATCTTCTATTTTCCAATTTTGTATATCTTTAAAAAAGCCTATTGGAGTCCAATGATATGGATGGTGTAAAAAGGCATGATTGTATAATCTAAAATATAAATATCCTAAAGGATTATTATCAGTTCTCCAACGCCTTTCTTCTAAAACTACATTTCTTTCAGGCTGAAACTCATCATCTTTTAAATTTAAATTACACATTAATTCAGCAAAAAGCCACAAAGATTTGTCTAAATTTTCACTAGAGCATTTTATAAAATAATGCGTATAGTCAAAACCAGTACTTGCATTATCCACTCCACCAAAACCCTTGACTATCTCATCAAATTCGCCTGCTTTTAAATTTTTTGTACTTTTAAAATTTAAATGTTCAAGCATGTGAGCTATGCCGCTTTTTCCCATTTTTTCATTTCTTGAGCCAACTTTATAAAAAATATCTACACTTATAACCCCGCTTTTTTTATTTACAGGTAAAGTGTAAATTTCAAGTTCATTTTCAAGGGTGATTTTTTTATAATTAATCATTTAAAATTAACTCCTATAGCTTGACTAATATGATTAAAACCATCTTGTTTTAAAAGTTCAATTAATCCTTGATTGATATTTTTAACAATGCTTGGTCCTTTAAAAATCATAGCTGTATAAATTTGAACCAAACTAGCTCCATTTTTAATGCGTTCATAAGCAAGTTCAGCACTATCTATACCACCGCTTGCTATTAAAATAGTATCTTGATAAATTTCTTTAGCTACTTCTTTAAAAAATGTCGCACTTTTTTGAGTGATTAATCTACCACTAATTCCACCAAAGGTTCTTGTATTATCAATTAAAGAATAATCTATACTAGTATTTGCCATGATAATACCATCAGCTTTTGCACTAATAGCACTTTTGCAAAGTGAAATTGCACTATCTATACTCATATCTGGAGCAATTTTTAAAATCACAGGTTTTTTTGTGATTTCTTTTGCTTGATTAAATAAGGTGCTTACAAATTCCTCACTTTGTAAATCTCTTAAATTTTTGGTATTTGGAGAGGATATATTAATCACAAACAAATCGCACAAATCTTTAAATTCTTTTAATAAAATAATATAATCATTAATAGCTTCTTCATTTGGAGTGATTTTATTTTTGCCTATATTTGCTACTAAAGGTATGCTAAAAGGATAGACTTTTTTTACTTCTTTTGCGATAGCATCTTTACCTTTATTATTAAAACCCATAGCATTTTGAATACTTTCTTGTTCAACAAGTCTAAAAAGTCTAGGTTTTTCGTTGCCATTTTGAGGTTTTGGGGTGAAAGTTCCATATTCTAAAAAGCCAAAACCTAAAGCACTTAGCGGTCTTATCATAGTTGCATTTTTATCAAAGCCACCTGCTAAACCCACAGGATTGTAAAAATTTAAATTAAAAATTTCTTGATTTAAAATTTCATCATTTATTATACAATCTTTTGCAAAAAAACTAAGCCCTCCAGGAAATATATAATCTAGCGTTCGCATACTAAATTCAGCTAAAGCATGGGCATTTTCTGGATCTAATTTATATATTAAAGGTTTTAAACTTTCATAAGTCATATTTTTCCTTTTTTACAAAATAGCATATTTTACTAAAAAAATGATAATTCTTAGTTTTCATTTTCTTTAACTTTATCAGTTTTTTGTGCTTTTTGTTTTAATTTTTGATAAATTTCACAATGTCGCATTAAATAAGCATCATTTCCTATAGAAGCTATTTTTCCTTTATCAAGCACAGCAATTTTGTCAGCATTTTCTATAGTGCTAAGCCTATGAGCGATGATGAGTATTAAGCGATCTTTTTTTAAGCTTTCTATAGTTCTTACTATGGCTTTTTCGCTTTCATTATCAAGTGCTGAAGTTGCTTCATCAAAAATTAAAATTTGAGGATTTTTATATAAAGCCCTTGCTATGGCAATGCGTTGTTTTTGTCCGCCGGAGAGATTTTTCCCATGTTCTTTTAATTCAGTATGTATACCACCAAGTTCTTGGACAAAATCATAAGCATTAGCTTGTTTTAAAACTTCTATCACGCGTGTTTCGTTATATTCTTTAGCATAAGCAATATTTTGAGCTATAGTGTCATTAAATATATAAATATTTTGAGTTACCAAAGAAATATTTTCTCTTAAACTAATAATATCAAAAGAACTAATGTCTTTTTGATTGATTAAAATCTCACCACTATCTTTTTCAAAAAAATACATCAAAAGATTGATAATAGAAGATTTTCCTCCACCACTTGATCCAACTAAGGCTAGAATTTCTCCTTTATCAAAAGAAAAATTTACATCTTTTAATACTATTTTATCTTTTTGATAGCTTAAAGAGACATTTTTAAAATGAATATTTTGGATGTTTTCTGCAAGTTTTTCATCGCCACCTTTAATTTGTGGTTCTAAATCAGTTAGATAAAAAGTTCTCTCACTAGCTGCTACTGCATTTTGCAATCTTGTATAAAGTGAAGAAAGTCTTTTAATAGGAGTATAAGCCATAAATAAAGCTGTAGTAAAGCTAAAAAAAGAACCTATGCTTAAACTTCCATCAATTACTTCTTTACCACCTATTATAATTACTATTGCAAAGCCAATTGAACCCATAGATTCCATTAAAGGGCTACTTAAAGCTTCAATTCTAATGCCTTTTAAGGAAAGTTTGCAAACTTCGCTATTAGTTTGGCTGAATTTTTGCATTTCATTTTTACCTGCATTAGAAGCTTTAATAAGTTCTATATTAGAAAAGATTTCACTTAATCTTGAAGTAAGATCAGAATTTTTTTCTTGAGTATTGCGTCCTATTTTTTTGATTTTTTTAGCAAAAATAGCAAGAGGGTAAATTGCTAAAGGTAAAATAACTAAAGCAAAAAAAGCAAGTTTTGGACTTTGATAAATTACCACACTTAAAAGTCCAATCGCGGTTAAACTTTCTCTTAAAATTTCAGGTATTATAGTAGAAACTATATTTTGTAAAGCTCCAATATCAGAAGTACATCTGCTGATTAATTCTCCACTTCTGTATTTATGAAAAAAACTCATATCTAAGCGCAAAAGATTGCCAAGAACTAATTCTCTTAATCTTCTTAAAATATCTGTCCCAACATAAGATATATAATAAACTTGCATATAAGTACCAAGATTTTTTAAAGCATAAATTAAAACAACAAGCAAAGGCATATAATAAAGCAAATCAACATTTTTTTCTATAAAAATTTTATTTAAAATAGGCTCTATGATATATGCACTAGCTGCCGTTCCACCACTAGTTAAAAGCATGCCAATAATAGCTAAAACAAAATAAAACCAATAATCTTTATAATAAGGCTTAAAGCGAGTAAAAACCTCTTTAAGCTTCATTTCTTTGTAATTTTTATCCATTTTTCTCCCATACCACACCATTTGGTGTATCCATTAAAAGAATATTCTCTTTAGCTAAATCATCACGAATTTGATCTGCTAAGGCATAGTTTTTTTCTTGCTTTGCCTTGTTGCGTAGAGCGATTTTTTCTTCTATTTCTTGACATTTTTCTTCACTAATGCCAAATTGAAAATATTTTATAGTATCCATAAAACCTATACCAAAAATAAAAGCGAGTTCTTTTAAGGTTTTTTCTAATTGTATTTTATAAGCTTTGTCTTTTAGATTTTGATCTAAGTAAATATTACTTTCATTGATAAACTCATCAAGTAAAGCCAAGGCTTTAGAGGCATTTAAATCATCATTTAAAACTTCTAAGATATTTTTAGCTACTTCACTTTCTATGGTAGTTTTTTCATCTATAAAAGCATTTAAATTTAAGCGTTTTTTTAAGCGATAAAATTTATCAAGTCTTTTTTTAGCAGCTTGTAAGTCTTCCAAAGCATAGTTAAAATGTGCTCTATAATGCACACTTAAAAGATAAAATCTCAAAACCTCTCCACTAAAAAGCTTTAAAGAATCTTTTAGAAAAAAGCTATTTCCCAGGCTTTTGCTCATTTTTTCACCATTAATTTGCACAAAGCCATTATGCAGCCAAAAATTAGCCAACTCATGATTGTTTTTACAACGACACTGACAAGCTTCATTTTCATGATGAGGAAAAAGTAAATCTATGCCTCCTGCATGAATATCAAGTTTATCTTTAAAAATACTTTCTATCATCACAACGCATTCTGTGTGCCAGCCTGGTCTTCCTTTACCAAAACTTGCAGGATAAAATTTTTCATCAAATTTCCATAAAACAAAATCGCTATCATTTTTTTTGGCTACACTTTCTTCTAAGCGTGATTGATTATCTTCTAAATTTCTTTTAGAGATATAAAAGTATTTATCATCTTTGCTAGTATCAAAATAAATTCCATCTTCAAGTTTATAAGCTAGGTTTAATTCTAAAAGTTTTTCTATATATATAATCATTTGCTCAATATAAGCTGTAGCTTTTGGTTTAAAATCAGGTTCTAAGATATTAAGCGCTTGCATATCTTCTTCATATCTTTTAATATAAAAATTTGTAATTTCTTCTAAACTTTTACCACTCTCTTGCATTTTTTTTAAGATTTTATCATCAATATCAGTGCAATTTCTAGCAAAAACCACTTCATAATCATTTGCTAGCAAAACTCTTCTTAAAAAATCAAAACACACGCTACTTCTTGCATGTCCTAAATGTGCATCATCATATACAGTAGGCCCGCATAGATAAATGTTTGCTTTTTTTGCCTCATTTGGGATAAATTCGCATTTTTTCTTTAAAACACTATCAAAAAAAACCATTAAAACAAACCTTTAAAAAAATGATAAATTCCAATTAAAAATTGTATTAAAATATCTTTAATTTCAAATAAGCCTAGAGCAAATAAACTTAAAAATACTATACTAATAAGCCAAAATTTAACCCTAAAAATACCCCAAAGATTTTTAAAGCCAAATTCTTTAATATTAGCATATAATAAATAAAAAGCACTAATAGATGAAGCTAATGCAATGCCTAAGCTCTTATAAGTTTCTTCTTTGATAAGTAAAATAATCACTATACTAAAAAATGCTGATATAAAAAGTGTTTTAAAGGCGATTACAGCGGCTATTTTTTGTTTAAATTTAGCATAAAGCCACAAAGAGAAAAGTTTTTGCAAACCAAAAGGTAAAAGTCCTAAAAGATAAGCTTGTAATAAAAATGCAGTGATTTTTGTATCTTCTTGATTAAAATTTCCTCTTTGAAATAAAAACTCCACAATTTCTTTAGCTAAGATAATCCCAACTATACTAGCTAAAATCAAAAGCACGCTTAAATATTCAAAAGCTTTTTGCATAAAAGCTAAGGCTTTTTGTTCTTCATTTGCTTTTAAATGTCTTAGTATTTTTGGGAAGCTTACTTGACTTAGAGCGATTGCAAAAAGAGCTAAAGGAAGCTGAAAAACTCTGTTAGAATAATACAAATACGAAATACTTCCAGCCATTAAAAAACTAGCTATAGTAGTATCTAATAATGAACTAATTTGATTTGCCGAAGAGCCTAAAAGTCCATGGGTAAAAGTAGAATGAAATTTATCTAAATTGGTCTTTGTTTTTTTAAGTTTTATGCTTAAATACATGCTTTTTAAAATTCTAGTATTTTTTAAAGCAAAAATATGCCATATAAGTTGAGCTAAACCACTTAAGACAGTTGCATATGAAAAATAATACAAGGCCTCTAAAGGCTCATCTTGATTGACAAAAAAACCTGCAATCACAACAAAAAGATTAAAAAATGAAGCAGAAAAAGAAGTGATGAAAAAATTTTGTTTATAATTTAATAAAGAGCCTAAAAAAGTTACCAAAAAAATAAAAAACAAATACCAAAAATTAATAGAAACCAAAGGCGCAGCCAAGATAATTGTTTCTTTATTAAAGCCAAAAGCAAAAATCTTTGTAAAAAATTCAGCAAAAAAACTCACTAAAATACAGGTTAAAAACACTATAATACTAAATTGCAATAAAACATTTATACAAAAAGCACCTTTTTTACTTGCTTTTAAAAAACTTGGTAAAAAAGCTTGTCCAAAGGCCCCTTCTGCAAAAATTCTTCTAAAAAAAGCAGGCATTTTTAAAGCCACAAAGAAAATATCGCTATAAATTCCAGCTCCTAAGTACAAAGCTAAAACAATATCTCTTAAAACGCCCATAATCCTAGAAAATAAAATTCCTAAGGCATTGATGATGAAATTTTTAAAAACAATATTTTTTCTCATTAATTTTCATTCTTTAAACATTAGTTTGAGTATTATAAAATTTTTAATAGAGCTAATTTTAACTAAATTTTGATTTTATTTTTGCTAAAATCAAAATTTTATATATAATAAGGAAGCTTAAGCTATGGAAGAAAAGAAAATTTTATACACTAAAGACCCTTATAGAGAGCTTTTAATATTTGCTTCTGAAAATAAATGTGAAGTTGATGAACTTGATTTTAGGTTGTTAAGTTTTAGTACTTCTTATACTTATGATAATCAAGAATGGATAAAAGTTAATGAAAAAGAGTTGAAAATTTTTGAAGAAGATGAGAAATTTTTAAATCATGAATTAAATATAGAACAAGAATATAAAATAGAAATTTATTTTAAAAAATTTGCACGCATTTCAACTTTTGAAGTTAGTTTACATACTAACGAGCTTTGTACTTTATTAAAAGCCAGCGTTAGAGCTAGTGAAACTATTGCTTTTCATGATAAATTAGCACTAGAGCTTTTAGAAGCTATTTATAAAGCGATGATAAAAGAAAAATATTTGCTTGGATTTAGAATTTTTGATTTTAAAAAGCAAATTATTGATTTTAATACTAAAGTTAAAGAAAAGCAAAAATTTGATTTTGAAGTTGAATTTGAAGTATGTAAAGGAATTAATCCGCAAGAGCCTACAAATGAAGAAATAAAATATCATTATTTAGAAAATCTAAAAAAGTATAATGATGTGATGAATAGAAACTATGTAGCGCCTATAGGAAAAGATGAGGTGGCTATTGAGAGAATTAAGCCAAAAGAGGGTAGCGATGGCAAGGATTTAAGATTTAAAATTTTAAAAGCACTTCCACCAAAAATAAATAAAGAAAAAGTTATTTGTTCTGATAAATTTGAAGTTAAAGAAGATGATGAGAGTATAAAATATATTGCTAAAAAAGATGGTTTTATTATACAAAGAAAATCCATTTATGAGATAGAAAATTATTTAGAATTTAGTAAGGTTGATTTTAAAAGTACAGGTTCTATTTGGGCGGGTTTTGATAAGCAAGTTATTATTGTGATTAAAAATACAAACACTCTAGAAGATGCAATAGGTCCTAGAATTACTGTTGAGGCTCAGGAATTAGAAGTTACTGGTAATATGGCTCAAGATTCTGTTTTAAGAGGTAAAAAGATAATTCTTAAAGGCAATATGCATCATAAAAGCACTATCATAGGACAAAAGGTTGAGGTTAATATCTTAAGAGGATATTGTGAGGCTGAGGAGGTTTTTGCTGAAACTTTGGAAAATGGCTCTATCAAGGCTAAAAAAGTAAATATTAAAAAGGCTATGGGTGGAGAGATTATTGCTGATGAAATTTACATACAAGAACTCGGCGGAAATTGTTTATGTAGTGCTAAAAGTTTAATCCATGTTGAAAAAATTCAAGGTAGTGGAAATAAATTTATAATTCAAGATCTTAAAACTTTTGGAGAAGAAAAAAGCGGAGAAGAGATACTAATACATGTTGATGGATTGAAAAAAGAACAAGAAAATTTAGCTAAAGAAATAGAAGAGACTAAACACACAATCAATATAAGTAAAGACTCCATACGAATTTTACAGCAAAAAGTAAAAGAATTAATGAGTGCAAAAAGAGCTATACCGCAAGCTTATAAAGCTACTATTAAAGATTTTAATCAAAAGATTGAAAATCTAAGTATTTTTGCCAATAAAATAGAATCTTTAAAAGAAGAAGAAAAAGCAAACATAGAAAAGCTTAAGAAAATTCAAGAAAAACTTTTAAAATCTAAGATTATTAATAAAAGTGGAAAATGGATGGATTTAAATGAAATTAAATTCATTTTGTTAAATCCTAGAAAAGAATTAAGCTATTATCCTCATGATGAAGAAAAAATTCAATGTTTTGAGCTTCAAAAAATTAATACAGAAAATGAGATGGAACTTTTTGAAATTCGTGCTATTAGTAATTACAAGGAAGAAACTAAATGATAGTGGCAATTGAAGGAATAGTGAGTAAAAAAGAACCTACTTTTGTAGTTTTGAAAACTTCAAGTGGGGTAAGTTATGGTGTTTTTGTTTCGCTTTTTTGCTCAAGTAATTTTGAAAAAGATCAAAAGGTTGAGTTTTTAATCACACAAATTATCAAAGAAGACTCTCATAAATTATATGGATTTTTAGATATAAATGAGCAAAAAATGTTTGAGTTGTTGATTAAAATTAGTGGTATAGGAGCAACTACTGCTATGGCACTTTGCTCAAGCTTAGATACTAATACTTTTTATGCGGCTTTGCAAAGTGGCGATGAGAGTGTATTTAAAAAGGTTCCTGGTATTGGTCCAAAGAGTGCAAAAAGAATTATAGCTGAGTTAAGTGATGCAAAAATCAATATAGAAAATTCCAATCAAGACCAAGCACAAGCTTTGGCAGCTTTACTTTCACTTGGTTTTAAACAAGAAAATATTTTAAAGGTTTTAAGAACTTGTGAGAGTAAAAATACTAGTGAGCTTATTAAAGAGGCTTTGAAAAAATTAGCATAATAAAAGGAAAAATATAATGATATATGGTGTAATTTTTGGCGCAAATTCTTATGAGCATGAAATTAGCATTGTAAGTGCTGTGGTATTAAAAAAAGTACTCAAAGCACAAAAAAAATTTATATTTTGTGATAAAAATAAGGAATTTTTTCTTATAGATGAAGAAAAAATGAATGCAAAAACTTTTAGCAGCGGTGCTTATAAAAAAGAAAAAGCCTTGGTGTTAAAGCAGGGTGGGTTTTTTATAAAAACTATGTTAGGTGAGAAAAAACTTGACATTGATATAGCGATAAATATCATACATGGAAAAGATGGTGAAGATGGTAAAATAGCTGCTTTGCTTGATTTTTATGGTATAAAATACATAGGTCCACGCATAGAAGCTAGTGTTTTATCTTTTAATAAGGTTTTAACTAAACTTTATGCACAAAGCGTAGGGGTGAAAACACTTGATTATAAGGTTTTAAATTTGCATAAAGAGCAAAATGTATCTTTGGATTTTCCTTGTATTTTAAAGCCTGCAAGATTAGGTAGTAGTATAGGTATAAGCATAGTTAAAGATGAAAGCGAGCTTAAGTATGCCAAAGATGTTGCTTTTGAATTTGATGAGGATGTTGTGGTAGAACAATTTGTAAGTAATATTAAAGAATATAACTTAGCAGGTTGTATGATAGATGAAAAAATGGAATTTTCTATTATTGAAGAGCCTAGAAAAAATGAAATTTTAGATTTTGAACAAAAATATTTAGGTTTTTCAGAAAGTTCTAAAGTAAGTGAAGCAAATATTAGTGAAGAATTAAAACAAAAATTAAGGGATAATTTTACTAGAATTTATAATCCTTTATTTAAAGGAGCTTTGATTCGCTGTGATTTTTTTGTGATAGATGATGAGGTTTATTTAAATGAGATCAATCCAAATCCAGGATCTTTAGCAAATTATTTATTTGAAGATTTTACTAATGTAATTAATAGTCTAGCTAAAAATATAGAATTTGAAAAGCAAATTAAGATTGATTATGCTTTTATTCATAGTATTAATGGACAAAAAGGTAAGCTATAATCATGGCTACTTTTAGCAAAGATGAAATTTATACTGCAACTGAAGTGGTAAGAAATTTCAGCACTATGCTTGAAAAAACAAAAAAAAGTGAAAATGGTAGAGTAGTGATTGTAAAAAACAATAAATTTGAAGCTGTACTTTTGAACTTTGAAGAATATGAGCGTTTAAATGAAGCTGTGATGCTTTTAGAAAAGATTTACAAAGATAAAAAAGGCTAGAAATGGCAAAAACTAGAGTATATTCTAATGGGTATTTTTATAATTTAAGTTATGAAATCATCAATCCAAAATGTGAAAAAATAATTCTTATTTTACATGGTTGGGGTGCTAATAAAGAGCTTATGAAACAAGCTTTTGAAAAGCCTTTGAGTGATTTTAAGCAAATTTATTTAGATTTACCTGGTTTTGGAAATTCAAGTATAGATGCACCTATGGATTCTTATGCTTATGCAAAGGTTGTAGAAGACTTTTTAACTACGATAGAGCAAAAAGCAGATTATTTAATGGGGCATTCTTTTGGCGGAAAAGTTGCGACTATTATGTGCCAAAATGCTAATTTTCAAGGTTTGATTTTGCTTTCTAGTGCAGGCGTGGTTTTACCAAAAAGTTTTAAAGTGAAGTTTAAAATAGCCTTGTTTAAAATTTTGAAAAATCTCCCTTATGGGGATTTTTGGAGGAAATTTTTTATTAGTAAAGACGCTCAAGGCATGAATGAAGTGATGTATGAAACCTTTAAAAAGGTTGTTAATGAAAATTTAGAAAATGAATTTCAAAAGCTTAAAAATCCTATTTTAATTTTTTGGGGTAATGAAGATAAGGCTACACCTTTAAAAAGCGGAGCAATTATCCATTCTTTAGCACAAAAAGGGAAATTTTTTGCATTAGATGGGGATCATTTTTTCTTTTTAAAACATGCTGATTTTATAAATGAAAAAATACATGAGGAATTTTTAAAAAATGATTAGTATGATAGCTTTTTTAAGTTTGAATTTTTTACTTGGATTTTATCTGATTTTAGTCTTACAATGGTACTCTTATAAATTTTCACGCATAATTTTACACTTTTCCAAACCCTTATGGCATTTGTATTTTTTAATAATTCCTTATTTTGCTTTTGTGTTTTCTTTGTATAGTGGAAATTTTTATTTATATTTTATAGTTTTTGCTCTATCTTTACTATATGGTGGATATTTATATAAAAATTTAGATAAAAAGCTAGTTTTTACTGCTAGGATTAAGCGTTATTTTTTATTTTTGTTACTTTTTAGCTTGATATTTATGCCATTTTTTTGGATAGGTTTAGAAGCTTTAGTAGTTACATTTTTATTAAGCTTTTTTGTGGAAAAAATTAATCAGAAAAGTTTTATAAAAAAAGCAAGTAAAAAGATTTGCGATAATCCAAATTTAAAAATTATTCTAATAACTGCAAGTTTTGGAAAAACAAGTATAAAAAATTTTTTATACGAACTTTTAAAAGATGAGTTTAAGTGCTATAAGACTCCAAGAAGTGTTAATACTTTTATGGGTATAGTAAAAGATATCAATGAAAATTTGGAAAATAATACTGAAATTTATATCGTAGAAGCTGGTGCAAGAGAGCAAAATGATATTTTAGAAATTACAGAGTTTTTAAATCCTCAAATTTGCATAGTAGGTGAGATTGGTTTGGCGCATTTGGAATATTTTAAAACTCAAGATAATATCCGCAAAGCTAAGTTGCAAGCTTTAAAATCCAAGCGTTTAGAAAAATACTTTTTACACTCAAGCACCTTATATGAAAATGAATTTTATGATGAGTATTTAAGTGATGTTAGGGCAAGTTTAGAAGGTTTAGATTTTAAAATAAGATTAGATGATAGTATTTATGACTTTCATGCAAATTTACTAGGTGCTTTTAATGCTTATAATATTAGCGTGTGTATTTTGCTTGCACATTATTTAGGAATAAAAATAGAAAATATTACAAAAAACGTATCGAATTTAAAAGCAGTAGAACATCGCTTGCAAGTGATTTCTAAAGAGCCTAAATTTATCATAGATGATGGCTTTAATGGAAATTTTAAGGGTATGAGTCAAAGCTATGAGCTTTGTAAAAGCTATCAAGGAAGAAGAGTTTTAGTAACTCCTGGTATAGTTGAAGTTAATGAAGAAGAAAATATAAAATTATGTAAAATTATTAATGAATGTTTTGATTTTGTGATTATTACTTCAGAGGCTAATAGCGTGATTTTACAAAAACATATCACATTAGATTTTTATGTATTGAAAGAAAAATCTCAACTTGTGCAAACTTTATCAAGATTAACTCAAAATGGGGATTTGATTTTATTTTCCAATGATGCACCAAGTTTTATGTAAAACCATTTAGCTTATTAAAAAGGCCAAATGGTCTCCATAAATTTTGTCCCCCAAGGCTTGCGTGTAGATTTGTCTATATCGCCTTCAGTTTTATAAAGAATTTTTGCATCAGCTATATATTTACTATCTATCATATTATCTTGAGAAATATCATAAGGTCTTATAACCCCGCTTAGTTGAATGATTTGTTTTTCTCCATTGATTAAAAGCTCACGACTTCCTTCTATAAAATAATTTCCATTAGATAAAACCTTAATTACTCTAGCAGAAATTGTAGTTTGGAAATTTTCACTTCTAGTTTGGCTTCCTGTGCCTTGATATTGTGAAGTACTTGCTGTGGTATAGCCTATATTTGTATAGTCATTAACAAAATCTCTAACTTTGCTAAGTCCAGCACCTGTAGTTATTTGTCCACCACCTAAATTTACATTGTTGTTTTTGCTTGTAGATTTAGAGCCTTGTGAATTTTGTGTAGCATTTTCTCTAATGACTACGGTTACCAAGTCATTTACATTCATTGCTTTTTTATCAGAAAATAAAGGGTTATCTCCTTTACCAAACAGCGATCCAGGATTGCTTTGAGTATTATGATTTTGCTTAGGAGCTAGTTCTTCTACATAAGTAGGTGGTTTCATATTAATATGTGGATCAACTGTGGCACTACAGCCAAACATTACAAAAGGTAACAAGTAAAAATTAACATTTTTAAATTTCATAGCTTTATAACCTTATATTATTATGATGAATTTTAAAATAATTATATTATAAAAAACAATTATTTTGTTAAATAAAGAGGAAAAAATGAAATCTATGTTTTTATTAAACTGCATTGATGAAAAATTTTTGCAGCAGTGTTTAGAAAAGGTACGAGGTAAAATAGCTTTTTACTTTCCTGTTTTTTGTGAAAAAAATAAAGAAAAAATTACTTCATTTTGCACAAAAAGAAATCTTAAAATAGATTTTTTTAGTAGTTTTGAAAAAAATGAGTATCAAGGTAAATTCACTCAAAATTTAAATGATTTTTTTAAAAAAATTATTGAAGATTTTGAAAAAACAAAAAAAGAAAATGATTTTACTATAGTAGTTGGAGTAGATGATTTTGGCTTGATGGGGGATTTAAGTTTAAATATAGCCTTAGCTAAAGAGCTAAACACTCCATTGTATGCAAAAAGTCAAGATGAAAATCATATTATGTTAAATTTTTTACTAAGCCAAAAGCTTAGCGACTTTGTTTTGTTAAAAGAAAATGAAGATCTTACTCAAGATTTATTACAAGAATATACTTATAAAACTCAGGCAAGATTTTCTTATGAGCTTTTTGAAAAAGCAAAAGCAGATAAAAAAATAGTAGTTTTACCTGAAAGTTTTGATGAAAGAGTATTAAAAGCTAGTGAATTTTTGATACAAAATGAAATTGTTGATTTGATTTTGCTAGGTGATAGCAATGAAATTTGTGCGAAAGCCAATAGTTTAAATATCAATATCGATGGTGTGCGTATTATAAATCCTAAAAATTCTCAATATAATGAAGAATTTGAAGAGCTTTTATATGAAGCTAGAAAAAGCAAAGGCATGAGTAAAGAAGAAGCTAAAAAACTCGTGCAAGATAAAACTTATTTTGCGACTTTACTTGTGCATACTCAAAAAGCCCATGCTATGGTAAGTGGTGCAAGTACAACTACTGCTGAAACTATTCGTCCTGCTTTGCAAATTATCAAAACAAAACCTGATGTGAGTTTGGTTTCTGGTATGTTTTTCATGTCTTTAGAAGATAAGGTTTTGGTTTTTGCTGATTGCGCTGTTATGCCAAATCCAACCCCTGAACAACTTGCTGAAATTGCTTATGTGAGTGCAAATAGTGCTAAGGCTTTTGGACTTGAACCTAAAGTGGCTTTACTTTCATATTCTAGTGGAGATAGTGGGAGCGGGGTTAGCGTGGATGCAATTAAAGAAGCTACTAAAATAGCTAAAGAAAAATATCCTCAACTTGAGCTAGAAGGTCCTATACAATTTGATGCAGCATATGATATGCTAACAGCAAAAAGTAAAATGCCAAATTCTAAAGTAGCAGGAAAGGCAAATGTATATGTGTTTCCTGATTTAAATGCGGCAAATATTTGCTATAAAGCAGTACAAAGAACAGCAAATTCTTTAGCTATTGGCCCGATTTTACAAGGTCTTAAAAAACCAATTAATGATTTAAGTAGAGGTTGCTTGGTGGAAGATATTGTTAATACTGTGATTTTAAGTGCTATTCAAGCACAAGAATAAGGAGAAAAATGAAAATATTAGTTTTAAATTCAGGTTCATCTTCAATTAAATTTAAGCTTTTTGAAAAAGATGAAGCCCTAGCATCTGGTTTAGTAGAAAAAATAGGCGAGCAAAGCTCTAAAATAGAACTAAAAGATCTAAAAAGTGGTCAAAAATACCAAAAAGAATTAGCAATTAAAGATCATGAGCAAGGTATTGAATTGGTAAATGAATTATTTGCTCAAAGTGGAATTTTACATGATTTAAATGAGCTTGATGGGTGTGGACATAGGATAGTTCATGGAGGTCCAAATTTAACTAAACATTGTTTAGTAGATGATGAAATTTTAAAAGAAATTGATAGAGTTTCTCATATAGCACCTTTACATAATCCTGCACATTTAATAGGTATTAAAACTATGATAAAAGCAGCTCCAAAAGTTCCCAATGTGACAGTTTTTGACACAGCTTTTCATCAAAGCATGCCTGATTATGCTTATATGTATGCTTTGCCTTATGAGTTTTATGAAAAACACCAAGTTAGAAAATACGGCTTTCATGGTACTTCACATTCTTATGTAAGTAAACAAGCTGCACATATACTTGGTAAAAATATTAATGAATTTAATGCAATTAGTGCTCACCTTGGAAATGGTGCGAGTGTTTGTGCTATAGAAAATGGAAAATGCGTAGATACTTCTATGGGCTTTACTCCACTAGAAGGTTTGATTATGGGAACTAGATGTGGTGATATTGATCCTGCTGTATTGCCATTTTTAGCAAAAGAATTAAATTTAAATCCATCTGATTTAGATACTATAATGAATAAAAAAAGTGGTGTTTATGGAATTTGCGGGTTTAATGATTTTAGAGATATTGAAGCGCAAATTGAAGAAAATAACGAAAAAGCAAGACTTGCTCTTGATATGTTTTGTTATCGTTTGAGTAAATATATTGGCTCATATTTTGCGATTTTACCTAGAGTCGATGCGTTGATTTTTACAGCTGGTATTGGAGAAAATGATAATATTGTTAGAGCAAAAGTTTGTCAAAGACTAGCACATTTGGGATTTGATATAGATTTAGATAAAAATACACAACTTAGAAATGGTGAGATTAGTAAAAAAGACTCTAAAATTAAAATTTTAATTGTTCCAACAGAAGAAGAATTAGAAATAGCTAAAATTACCACAGAACTTATTAAAAAATAAATAACCTTGAGTTTTAAACTCAAGGTTTGTTTTAAAATGCAGGAACTACGGCACCTTGGTATTTTTCATTGATAAAATCTTTTACTTTTTGACTTTGCAAAGCCTTTATTAAAGCTTTGATTTTAGGATTATCTTTATTATCTTGAGTAGTTACTAAGATGTTTGCATAAGGACTTTCTTTGCTTTCTATTAAAATAGAATCTTTTACAGGATTTAAATTTGCCGATAAAGCATAGTTTGAATTAATCACTGCAAAATCAACATCATCTAAAGCTCTTGGAAGTTGTGCTGCTTTTAACTCTTTAAATTTGATATTTTTTGGATTATCTTTAATATCAAGTGGAGTTTTTAATGCGATATTTTTAAAACTAACTAGTTTAGTACTAGCGATAATATCTAAAGCTCTGCTTTCATTTGTCGGATCATTTGGTACAGCTATAGTAGCATTTTGTGGAAGATCTTGGATATTTTTATATTTTTTAGAATAAACAGCCATTGGTTCGATGTGAACTTTTGCAACGCTAATTAATTTTGTGCCTTTATTGGCATTAAACTCATCCAAATAAGGTTGGTGTTGGAAGAAATTCGCATCAAGTTCTTTACTATCTGTACTAAGATTTGGTAAAACATAGTCATTAAATTCTTTAATTTCTAATGTGTAACCTTCTTTTTTTAATAAATCTTTAGTTTGTTCTAAAATTTCAGCATGAGGCACAGGTGTTGCACCTACAGTGATAACTTCATTAGCAAATAAACTTGCACCTAAAATTGTGCTTGCAGCGAGCAGTTTTAACAATTTCATATTAACTCCTTTTTTATAGTTTTTTAAAATGTTTGATTATATTGTAAAAATATTAATAAGATGAGAAAAGTTTTATTTTTGTTTGTTTTTATATTCTTTAGAAAAGCATTTAAGTTCTTTTATAAATTTTATATAACCACCTTTATACCAACTTTTTTGAGCATTAATAAGGGCTTTTCCAATTTTATAAGAATAAGTATTTTGATTTTTAATACCTTCGCTTTTGTAATCATCATAGCTTGATAAAGGTGGAAGTTTAAGGTAAGGTTTTGTTTTCAAATCTTTTTGGTATTGCTTAGCTAGTTTTGTGTGTTTGTAATAAATCTTTAGTAGAGTAAAAGGTAAAAAAGGAATTTTTTTCTTATTCTTAGCACACTCTATAAAGGCATAACCTAGTTTGTATGATAAATGATATCTTACTCTTGCTTTTGCTTGAGTATTAGTAGCTTTTATTCCATCTAAATATTTACTTCCTCCAAATTTTAACCATTTTTCATAGTATTCTTGCCATTTAGGCCATGTTTGATTGCATAAAATATTATTCCAAAAACGATTGTTGCTACCTTCTGCATGTGTTATAGAAGCATTTTGTGATAAGTTAGTTCTATAATCAATATTTCCATTATAAGTATCTTTTAAATCTTTTATTTTAAATTTGTATTCTAGTGCTAGTAGTGTAAACAATCCTTGATCGTTTAAATTATGAATGTTTTCGTTTAAATGTTTATATATAAATTGATAGCATTTTAAAGGATTTGGTATAAGATCGGTAAAGACTAAAATTCCAGTTAAATATGTACGTTTTTGATGATACTCTTTTTTTGTAGGTAAGCTTTCAAGAAGTAAAGTTTTACCTAATCTTGCACCAAAATGATATTTTCTAGCTCTTAATTTACTAAGTTCATCTATACTTTTTAAAAGTAAAACATCAAAATCAAGATAGATAATACTTTCGCATTCATCTAAAAACCTAAAAGCTTCAAATCTTGCAAAAGCCATATGCGTCCATCTTTTTAAGAAAAATAAATTATTAATATCGTTTTGATTTTTATCAAGAGTGGTTAAAAAATCTTCTTGGGTAAAAAGAATAAATTTAATTGTTTTGTTTTTAACAATTTTTTGCATGATATTTTGATCGTTCAAGCTAAAACCATCATGTAAAATGTAAAACACATCTACCTTTTCACCCATAACATCCATGATATTAATGAGCAAGGTTCCTATGGTAAAGCTTGAATTTTTAGTCGCAGCTAGTAAAATACCAAGTTTATGCTTCATTGTTTATCTTTTGGTGATTTTATAAAGAATATTTCCTATAAATTGTATGATTTGCACTAGTATAATTAAAATCACAACAGTTTGAATCATAATATCAGTTCTAAAGCGCTCATAACCATAGCGAATAGCCACATCACCCAAACCACCACCACCAACAGTTCCTGCCATAGCAGAAAAACCAATAACAATAATCAAAATTAAAGTAATACCATTAATAATACTTGGTAAAGCCTCGCTAAACATAACTTTAAAGATAATTTGTGCTTTACTAGCTCCATAAGATCTTGCTGCTTCAATGATAGCAGGATCAATTTCTTTAAAAGCACTTTCTATCATTTTGGCTAAATAAGGCGCAATTCCTATGGTAAGTGGTACTATGGTAGCAGTTGTTCCTATGCTAATACCAATGAGATATTTTGTAAAAGGACTTAAAACTACAATAAGTACTAAAAATGGAAAAGATCTTAAAATATTGATAATAAAATCAAGCACGCTATAAATGCTTTTATTTTCACATAAGCCACCTTTATCAGTAACAGTAAGTACAATTGCAGGGATAAGCGCGATTAAAAAGGCTAAAAAAGTGGCTGTAAAACTCATATAAAGAGTTTCTAGTAATGCCGGATAAAGTATATTTTCAAAATTTCTTAAAATTGTTTCTAAGTTCATTACACAAGCTCCCAAATAACGCCATTTTCTTGTAAATAATTTAAAACTCTTTCTTGATCTTTGGCTTCTATATTGATTACCAAATTTCCTAAAGCATTGTTGTTTAGTTTTTCTATCTTACCCCAAACTATATTAAAATCAATATTTAAACTTCTAGCCATATGAGTGATAATGCTTTGGTTTGCTTTTTCTTTGCAAAAATATAAACGCACATTAACTCCATTTTGTGGTAAAAAATCACTCTCACCTAAGAATTCACGCATTTTTTCACTTGGTTTTAAGAATAAATCTTCAATTTTCCCTTGACCTATAATTTGTCCATGCTCTAGCAATACAGCCTTTTGTGCTATTTGTTTTACTGCTTCCATTTCATGAGTTACTAATACTACACTGATGTTAAATTCTTGATTGATTGTGGCAATAAGTTCTAAAATATTATTTGTAGTATTTGGATCAAGCGCAGAAGTAGCTTCATCACTTAGTAAAATTTTAGGATTTAAAGCAAGGGCTCTGGCTATGGCTACTCTTTGTTTTTGCCCACCACTTAGTTCATTTGGATATGCCTTGCTTTTGGCTAAAAGTCCCACAAGATCTAAAAGCTCATTAACTCTTTTTTGAATTGTACTTTTGTCAAAATTATGAATTTCTAAAGGCATAGCTACATTTTCAAATACATTTTTTCTACTCATAAGTGCAAAATGCTGAAAAATCATTCCTATATCTTTTCTAAATACTCTTAACTCTTTTTCTTTTAAAGTAGCTATTTCTTTACCAAAAACTTCCACACTACCGCTTTGATAATTTTCCAAACCATTAATACATCTTAGCAAAGTTGATTTTCCTGCCCCGCTATGTCCAACAAGAGCATAAATTTCTCCTTCTTTAACTTCTAAAGAAACATCGTTTATAACTAGTTCTTTGCCATAATATTTTTTAAGATTTTGTATTTTTATCACTTATTAGCCTTCTAAATTAGAAATTTCATCATTGATTTTTTCAAGTTGAGCTTTAATATTTTCAAGTTGAGTTTTATTTTGCTCAACAACCGCAGCAGGTGCATTAGAGATAAATTTTTCATTTTTCATCATAGCATCTAGCTTGTTAAATTCTTTTTCAAGTTTTGTTTTTTGACTATTAAGTCTATTTAAAACACCGCTTAAATCAAGATCTTGAGTTGGTATAAATACTTCTAAATTCTCGCTTACATCTCTAATGGATTTTTCCAAATTTGTATTGATAAACTCGATGTTTTCACATTTTGCAAGTGTTGAGATGAAATTAGTGTAATTTTTTAACTCAGCCATTAAACTCTCATCGTTTAATTTTATACAAGCTTTTTGAATTTTTGCATTTGCAAGTTCTACTAAGGTTTTTGCACGGCGTAAACTCACTATACTTTCTATAATGATATTGAATAATTTTTCTATTTTTTCATTTCTAGAATTAAATTTAGGATATTTTGAAATCATTATAGATTCATGAGTTTGGATAGAAGTTTTACTTAACTCATGGTATAAATGCTCACTAATAAATGGCATAAAAGGATTTAAAAGCTTTAATGCTTCTTTAAAAATACTTCCAAGCTCTTTTATGCTTGATTTTTCAGCCTTACTAAGCTCAATCCCCCAATCACAAAATTCATCCCAGAAAAATCTATACAAAGTATTTGCCGCATCATTAAAACGGTAGTTGTCTAAATTTTCTCTTGTTTCTTTTACGCATACTTCAAAACGAGATAGCATGTATTTTGCTAAGTTAGTTTGAATTTTGCTTTTATCTAAATCTTCAAATTTTTCTTCATTTAAGAGTAAAAATTTACTTGCGTTATAAAGCTTATTGGTAAAATTTCTAACTTGTATGAGTTTGTCATTACTTAACTTTATATCTCTACCTTGGATAGCTAAAAGAGCAAGAGTAAAACGCAAGATATCAGCACTATATTCATCCACACTTTGCACAGGATCAATGACATTACCTAAAGACTTACTCATTTTTCTACCTTGCTCATCTTTAACCAAAGCATGCAAATATATATCTTTAAAAGGAAGTTCACCTAAGGCATTAGTGCTTTGAAACATCATTCTAGCAACCCAGAAAAATAAAATATCAAAACCAGTGATTAATAAAGAATTTGGATAAAAGTCTTTTAAATCATCTTCATGCCAAAGTGTATTTTTACCCCAGTCTTTATTACCCCAACCTAAAGTACTCATAGCCCAAAGACCTGAAGAAAACCAAGTGTCTAAAACATCAGGATCTTGTTTGAAATTAGTGCTTTGGCATTTTGGGCATTGACTTGGAGTTTCTTCGCTTGCCCATTCATGAGAGCATTTACAGTAATACACAGGAATTTGATGACCCCACCAAAGTTGTCTTGAAATACACCAATCTTTTAAATCCCTCATCCAAGCATTAAAACTATTAATCCAATGTGCAGGGTAGAATTTACTTCCACCAAGATTAACTTTTTCTATACTTTCTTTTGCGATTTCATTTTTTACAAACCATTGTTTAGAAATATATGGCTCAACCACATTTTTACAACGATAGCAATATCCTACTTGATTAGTATAATCTTCTATTTTTTCAACAAAACCTTTTTCTTGTAATTCTTTTATAATAATATTTCTTGCTTCTAATCTTTCTAAGCCTTTAAAATGCAAGCAATGTTCATTTAAGATACCTTTTTCATCAAAGATGGTAATAAATTCAAGTTTATGTCTTAAGCCTACTTCATAGTCATTATGATCATGTGCTGGGGTTACTTTCACAAAGCCTGTACCAAATTCCATATCCACATGCTCATCAGCAATAATAGGAATTTTTCTATCTATTAAAGGTAAAATGACATTTTTGCCTATTAAATGCTTAAATCTTTCATCGTTTGGATTAACCATCACAGCACTATCACCAAAATAAGTTTCTGGTCTTGTGGTGGCTACTACGATATATTCTTGAGAATTTTCTAAGAAATATTTTAAATAATATAATTTTCCTTTATTTTCTTTGTGTTCTACTTCTATATCGCTTAATGCTCCATCATGAGTGCACCAATTTACCATGTAATTTCCACGCACAATAAGCTTTTTATCATAAAGATCTACAAAAGCTTTTTTTACTGCATTTACCAAACCCTCATCCATAGTAAAACGCAAACGACTCCAAGCAGGAGTGATACCCAAAATTCGCATTTGCTTAACTATGGTACCACCGCTTTGCTCTTTCCATTCCCACACCTTTTTTATAAATTCTTCTCTACCGAGTTCTTCTTTTTTAATGCCTTGAGCTAAAAGTTGTTTTTCAACAACATTTTGTGTTGCAATCCCTGCATGATCAAGTCCTGGCTGATAAAGAGTTTTATAACCATCCATTCTTTTATAACGCGTTGTGATATCTTGTAAAGTACAAGTTAGAGCATGACCTATATGCAAAACACCTGTTACATTAGGCGGTGGCATCATAATACAAAAGTTTTTACCTTTTTCTTGAATTTTTTCATTACCATTGATTTCAAAATATCCGCGTTCTTCGCAAATTTTATAATATTCTTTTTCTAGTGATTTATCATACATAATTGCTACCTTGAGAATGAAAATAAATTGTTATGTTAGCTTAAAATTGTTAAAGAAGTTTTGAAATTTAGAAATTAGTTATAAAAACTAATTTCTACTTTACGATTATTTTGTCTTTGAGAATCAGACTTATCTTTAGTAGGATAGGTATCTTTTCCTAAAGATTCTATTTCTATAACCTCAGTAAAACTAAAGAAATGTTTAGCCACGTTCATTGCTCTATTTAATCCTATCATATAGTTTGCAAAAGTACTACCTCTATCGTCTGCATAACCTTGAATTTTAACTCTTTTGAGTATATCTTCTCTTGCTAGATTTTGATTGATTTTTTCAAGTAGATTTTCATTGCTGTATTCACTATATCCATTTCTTTCAAATAAAAATTTCAAATCAGAAATTTTAACATCTACATAATTGTATTTTTTCTTATTTTTAGCAAAAACAATATCTTTATTATATATGCTTAGTTTCATATTGTCATTTGAAAGCATATCGATAAAAATAGTTAAATTGTAATCTTGAGAATTAATTTTAACAGGATTAATCATTTCTTTTAACATATCAACCCTATAATCACTTAAACTTTTTCCATCCAATACATAAACTTTAACAAAATCATTACTTAATCTTGGTTCATATCTGCTAGTTTTACCTTTTGTAATGTATTCTTGCATAGTATTTTTATATTTTGTTGTTTTTTCTTTTTTTATGCTTGTTTGTTTGTTGTTTTCAACGAGAACTTTTTGTTCTTCTTGGGCTACTTTAGGAGTAATAGTTTCATTTTTAGAAACTTCAGCTATATTTGTTTGGGTTGTTGGCGCGACTTCTTGAGTGCTTGTATTTTCATCTATGGTAGGATTATTTTGTGCCGGAGTTTCTTCTTTTAAAGACTCCGGATTTATTTGTTGTGATGGATAATAAGTATTATCACTTATATTATTTCTTTCTTGATTGTATTGAGTACTTGGCGGAGTGTAGCTTTGATAAGAACTACTTTTTTTATAATCATATACATAAGTATTTGAATCATCTTCAAAATACCACATATAAAAACCAATACTAGCGCCTATTAGCACCACAAAAGCTATACTAAAAGCAATAATACTTTTCATTTTTTATCCTTTGTGAAGTCCTCAAAAGGACTTTGATTATTTATAATTTTTAATAGAATTTTCTAAAATTTCACTTGCTTTTTCAATACCTGCAAATTCTTTTACTTTTACCCATTTGTTTGGCTCAAGCATTTTATATGTTTCAAAGAAATTTTTGATTTTATCTAGGCTTGCTTTTGGTAAATCATCTAAACATTTAATATTATCATATCTTGGATCTATTTTACTTACAGGAACAGCAAGTAATTTTTCATCCATACCGCTTTCATCTTCCATTAATAATACCCCTATTAAACGACAAGGAATCACAGCTCCTGCTTGGATAGGGTATTCATTTAATACTAAAATATCAATAGGATCGCCATCATCTGCAAGAGTATTTGGTATAAAACCATAGTTTGCTGGATAAAACATAGCTGAATACATCACGCGATCAACCATGATGGCTCCGCTTTCTTTGTCAAGTTCGTATTTAATGTTTGATCCATAAGGAATTTCAATAACTGCATTAAGTTTATTTGGTACTTCTCCAACTTTGATTTTGCTAATATCCATTTTTTATCCTTTATTTTAATAAATCATTGATTAAATTTTTCATATCAGCTACGATAGCTTCAATACTTCTTTCACCATTGATTACATGGTGGATATTTTCTTTAGTATAAAAATTTGTTATTTCTTCTAAAGGTTCTAAATAAACTTTCATTCTATTATTAAAAACTTCTTCGTTATCATCAGCACCTCTAGCACGCCCTAAAACTCTTTCTCTAGCAACTTCTTCGCTAACTTTAACTTCTATCACACCTTTTAAAATTACTTCACTTTGATTTTTTAATACCTTATCAAACTCAAGCATTTGCTCAACACTTCTTGGATAACCATCTATTAATATAGTATTAGTTGGTGCATTTTTTAAAGCAGTGATGATAGTATTAACTACCACTTCCAAAGGAACCAAATTTCCTTTAGAAATAAAACTATCAATAGTCTTTCCAAGTTCGCTTCCACTAGCCACTTCTGCTCTTAGCAAATCACCTGTAGAATAATGAGTAATATTTGCATCATCTGTAGCTATAATGCTTGCATCGGTTGTTTTACCACTACCTGGTGCGCCTATGATTAAAAATAATTGTTTCATTTAGTATTCTCCCTTAATCTTATACCTAGTTCTCTCATTTGTTCATTGCTTACTTCGCTTGGAGCTTGAGTCATAAGACATTGTGCTCTTTGTGTTTTAGGAAATGCTATAACTTCTCTAATACTTGAAGATTTTGTTAAAAGCATGATAAGTCTATCAAGGCCTATTGCTATACCACCATGTGGTGGCGCTCCAAAACTTAATGCATCAAGTAAGAAGCCAAATTTCTTTCTTTGTTCTTCTTCATCAATATTTAAAAGCTTAAATACTTTTTGTTGGATAGGACTTTTGTGAATTCTTATACTACCACCACCTAATTCTACACCATTTAACACCACATCATGTGCAATAGAATTAATTTCTTCTAAGTCTTGCTCATCAATATTTTTTGGCATAGTAAATGGATGGTGCATTGCAGAATAGCTTCCATCATCATTTTGCTCAAACATAGGAAAATCAATAACCCATAAGAATTCTAATTTATCCTCATCGATAATTTTCATTTCATCGGCAAGGAATAATCTAAATCTGCCCATATAATCAAGCACAGTTTTTTTAATCCCTGCGCCAAAAAATACTACATCACCAACTTCTAATTCACATCTTTGGATTAAAGCATTTAAGTCCTCTTCGCTAAAGAATTTACAAAGTGGGCCTTTAGGACCATCTTCTTTCATTTGTATAAATGCAAGTCCTGCTGCTCCAAATTTACGCACAAATTCTTCAAATCTTTGCATTTGGCGTTTAGAAAAAATCGTATCGCCTTTTGGAACTCTTAAAGCTTTAATGCGATTTTTCTTCGTGTCTTTTGCAATATTTGCAAAAATTTCATTATTTGATTTTGCAAAAATATCAATCACATCAATAAATTTCATATCAAATCTTAAATCAGGTTTATCAGAGCCATAATTTTCCATAGCTTCCTTGTAACTCATTTGTCTAAAAGGTATGCTAATTTCTTTTCCGCAAGCTTTGAAAATATCTTTAAGTAAATTTTCTGCCATGGCTATGATATCTTTTTGCTCACAAAAACTCATTTCTATGTCTATTTGAGTAAATTCAGGTTGGCGATCTGCTCTTAAATCCTCATCTCTAAAACATTTTGCAATTTGAAAATATCTATCAAATCCTGAACACATTAAAAGTTGTTTGAAAAGCTGAGGGCTTTGAGGTAGGGCATAAAATTCACCTTGATGTACGCGTGATGGTACTAAATAATCCCTTGCGCCTTCTGGGGTAGCTTTGGTTAAAATAGGGGTTTCAACCTCTAAAAATCCCATTTTTGCTAAAGAATTTCTTGTTGCTATACAAGCAGTTGATCTTAGAGCAAAATTATCATAAAGTTTTTTGCTTCTTAAATCTAAAAATCTATATTTCAATCTTAATTCTTCATTTACACTTTCATCGCCTATAGCAAAAGGTACTACAGCACTTTCATTTTCAATAGTAAGTTTATTTATAACAACTTCTATTTCTCCGGTTTTTAATTTTGGATTTACAAGTCCTTCACCGCGTGGGCGAATTTTTCCTTGTGCTATTAAAACATATTCATTTCTTACTGATGAAGCTATATTATGTGCTTCTTGATTATCTGCTGGATCACATACTAATTGTATAAGTCCGCTACGATCTCTAAGATCGATAAAAATTACACCTCCATGATCACGGTAAGAATTTACCCAACCACATAATGTTACTTCCTCGCCAACATTTTGTATGTTAAGCTCTGTATTATAATGAGTTCTCAAAATTTTTCCTTAGCTTAATTTTGTTCAATTTTGTTATTATAGTATTTTATTCTTTTGCTTAGCTAAGTTTTGTTATAATTTTTTTATGAAAAAATGTATAAATATAGAAAAAATTCAAAAAGTAGGCTTATTTTGCAGGTTAAATACAAATTTAAATGAGCAAATTGCTTTTTTAAAAACAATTTTTTTGCAAAAAAATATAGAGCTTGTGCTATTAGATCAGAAAAAAAATAATCTTAAAGATTTACAGAAATTAGATTTTTTAATTTCTCTAGGTGGGGACGGCACGCTTTTGTCTTTATGTAGGCAAGCTTATCAAGCAAAAAAGCCTATTTTAGGGATAAATGCAGGAAATTTAGGTTTTTTAACTGCTTTTTCTTTTAATGAAGTAGAAAGTTTTTTTAAAGATTTTTTTAAAAATGATTTTAAAATAGAAAAAGCTAAAATGCTTCAAATAACGCTTTGTAAAAAGAATAAAATCATTAAAAAATTTGCTTTTAATGACGCGGTTTTTTCTCGTGATAATGCTTTAATGGCAAATGTGGAAGTTTTTTTTGAAAATAAACTTTTTAATGCTTATTATGGAGATGGTTTGATTATAGCTAGTTCAAGTGGTTCAACTGCTTATAATATTAGCGCAGGTGGGCCTATAGTACATCCTTGGAGTGAAATTTTTGTTCTAACTCCGGTTTGTTCTCATTCTCTAACTCAAAGGCCTATAGTTTTGCCTTATGGTTTCGAGCTTGAGCTAAAAGTTGAGCATTGTTTGTTGTATTTAGACGGGCAAGAAGTGGTTGATCCTAAAGAATATGATAAAATTCTTATAGGACTTAGTAAAAAAGAACTTAGTTTTATACATAAAAAAGATAGAGATTATTTCCAAGTTTTAAAAGAAAAGTTAAATTGGGGTAAGTGATGATAGAAAGTATTTTAATCAAAGAAAATTTAGGTTTTAAACAAGCAAAATTAGACTTAGAAGTGGGGCTTACTGTCTTTACTGGTTTAAGTGGTGCTGGAAAGTCTGTGCTTTTTAAGGCTATTTTAGCAGCATTTGCTTTAAGTGAGAGCGAAGCTAAAATGGTGGAAGTTTTATTAAATGATGAGCTTGAATTAGATGAGTTTGGCATTGAAAATGAAGAATTAAATGTATTTAAACTTTTAAAAGATAAAAGCTCGCGTTATTTTGTCAATAATCAACTTATTTCAAAAAAGAATTTAGCCTTACTTTCTAAGAAATTTGTAAAATATCTTTCAGCTAAGGAAAATAATGAGTTTTCAAATGAAAGATTTTTAAACTTACTTGATTTTATGCAATCAAAAGAAGATAAGAAATTTAAAGATTTTTTAAATGAATATAAAAATGTTTATAAAGAATATATAGAAAATAAAATTAAATTAGAAAAAATTCAAGAAGAAGAAAAAAAGGTAGAAGAATTAAAAGAATTTACAAGCTTTGAAATACAAAAAATCCAAAGTATTAACCCAAAAATAGGCGAATTTGATGAGTTGATGAGTTTAAAAAAAAGGCTTTCTAAAAAAGACAAAATTGATGCAGCTTGGAACAGGGCAAGCAAAATTTTTGAATTAGAATCAGCAGTGATTGAAGCTTTGCAAATTAGTGATGTTGATAGTTCATTTTTTTCAGAGTGTTTAAATGAACTAAGGGTGGTGTGGGAAAATCAAAGTTTTGATGATTTTGATTTTGATATAGAAGAAGTGCTTGATAGGATAGAAAAACTTTCTTCTTTGATTTCAAAATATGGAAGTATAGAAGAAGCTTTAGAAGCTTTAGAGAAGAAAAAAGCAGAATTAGCTCATTATGAAAATTTAAGTTTTGAAAAAAAAGAATTAGAAGAGAAAGTGCAAAATGCTAAAATACTTTTAGATGAGAAAAGCCAAAAATTAAGTACTTTGCGCAAAAAAAGATTAAAAGAGCTTGAGAAATTACTTAATTTTTATCTTGAAAAACTTTATATGAAAGAGATTAAATTAGAGCTTAAAGATTGTGCTTTGAGTATTTTAGGTAAAGATGAAGTGAATTTAAATATAAATGAAGCTAGTTTGAAAAATTTAAGCTCAGGTGAGATAAATCGTTTAAGACTTTCTTTTATCGCAACTGAATGTAATGTTACTAATAAAGCTAGTGGGATAATATTTTTAGATGAAATTGATGCAAATTTAAGTGGTAAAGAAGCAATGAGTATAGCTGAAGTTTTAAAAGAGCTTGCTAAGTTTTATCAAATTTTTGCAATTTCACACTTACCACAGCTTTCATCAAAAGCAAGCAATCACTTCCTAGTAGAAAAAATAGGAAATGAAAGTAGGGTAAGAAAGATAGAAAAAGAAGAAAGAGTAAAAGAACTTGCTAGAATGGTAAGCGGGGAAAATATTACCCAAGAAGCTTTAGAATTTACTAGAACTTTGCTTTAAAAACAAAAAGTAAATTTCAATATGATATAATTAGTTTTTTAAAATTATTTAAAGAGAGTGTTTTACCATGGAAGAAAAAATTTTAATCATTGATGATAATAAGATGCTAACTAAACTTTTAGCAAAAAAAGTAGAAAATACTTTAGGATTAAAGGTAGATGTTGCTTTTGATATGAATAGTGCAAAAGATTTATTAAAAAATGATTATTTTATGGCTTTTGTAGATCTTTGTTTACCAGATGCTCCTAATGGTGAAGTGGTTGATGTAGTTTTAGAAAAAAATATCCCCGCTATTGTTCTTACAGGAAGTAATGACGGACAAACTCGTAAAAAATTTATGGAAAAAGATATTATTAATTATATTCAAAAAGAAAGTGAAGATTGTATTAATGAAATGTTAAATTCTATTAGAATGCTTCAAAAAAATAATAAAACTAAGATAATTTTAGCAATTGCAAATGTAACTTTACGCGCAGAAATGAAGAAAAACTTAAACAATCAGCTTTTTAATGTTTTAGCAGCAGCTCATGGGGAAGAGGCACTAAGCTATTTAAGTGATCATCCTGATACAAAATTAGTAATTTGCGATGCTACTATGCCGGTAATTAATGGGGAAGATTTACTTGTAGAAATTCGCTCAAAATATTCTAAAATAGAACTTGGTGTGATTATGGTTGGGGATAAAGATGATGCATTAGAAGCAAGAGCTTTTAGAAAAGGTGTGAATGATTATGTGATTAGACCTTTCCAAAAAGAATCACTTAATTGTAGAGTAAATAATTGTTTAGATTATATGCAAAAGTGTGTTTTGCTAGATGAGTATAGTTTAGGTAAAGATTTATTAACAGGACTTGATGATTATACTACTTTTGAAAAAAGATTTTTAGATTATTTAGAAGATATACAAGAAAATGAAGAAATGGCGTTGGCTTTGATTGATATTGATAATCTTGCAACAATTAATTATGAATTAAGTTATGATTGCGGTGATGGAGTGATAAAACATACAGCCGAAAAGATTAAAGATCAAATTCGTGGTATGGATTTAGCTACTAGAATTGAAGATGGTAAATTCTACATTGCTTTGAAAAATATAAGCAATAAAGAGGCTTTAAAAGCTTTTTCAAATATAAGAGTTAATATTTCCAAAGAAAGCGTTTTAATAGCTTTAGACGAGGTTGATTATAGCATCTCTGTGGGGGTTGCTTTTGGTAGCAAAGGAAGCCAAATGCAAGATTTGCTCAATAAAGCACAAAAGGCATTAGATTTAGCTAAGGCTAATGGAAAAAATAGGGTAGAGGTATGTTTTTAGATTGTGATTTTAGTGAAAAAATCATAGATACTCATTGTCATCTAGATAGCCAAGCTTATTTTGGATATTTAGATGAGATGTTAACGCATGCATTTGAAAATGGTGTAGATAAAATCATTATACCAGGTGCAGATATAAAAGATCTACCAAGAGCAAGAGAGATAGCACATACTTATGATAATGTGTATTTTTCTTGTGGGGTGCATCCTTATGATATAGATGATTTTGATTTAGAAGTTTTAAAAGAATTTATAGATGATAAAAAATGTATCGCAGTGGGTGAGTGCGGACTTGATTATTATCGTTTAAATACTAATGATGATACTATTAAAACAAGACAAAAAGAAGTTTTTATAGCTCAAATACAACTAGCTATTGAATATAAAAAGCCATTGATTGTGCATGTGCGTGAAGCTAATGAAGACAGCTTTAATATTCTAAAAACATACTCAAAAGAATTACAAGGTGGTGTTTTGCATTGCTTTAATGCAAGCGAGCTTTTACTTCAACTAGCAGATGAAGGATTTTATTTTGGTATAGGCGGGGTTTTAACTTTTAAAAATGCAAAAAAATTAGTGGAAATTTTACCTAAAATTCCAAAGGATAAACTTGTTTTGGAAACAGATGGGCCTTATTTAACTCCAGAACCACATCGTGGCAAAGTAAACGATCCTATTTTAACGCATTTTGTAGCACAAAAAATATCTGATCTTTTAAAATTATCTAAAGTTGAAGTAGTAAAACTTACGAATTTAAATGCTAATCGTTTGTTTTTTCAAGGTTTATAATGAAAAAAAACTTTATATTTTTTATATTAGTATTATTATGTTTAAATGCTAAAGCCTTGCAGGTAACTCCTGAATATTATACTCAGCAAGCTCAAATTCTAAGAAATTTAGACATAGAAGCAAGCTATCTTAGTGATATGTTATTTTTAGAATTTAAAGAATCTTCTTTAAATATGCATTCTAAAACTTTAGTTGATACTATGAGAGAATTTTATAAAATCACTCCAATTATCCGTAAAATTTTAGAAAAAGAAAATATTCCTCAAGAATTTTTATATTTGGCAATTGTAGAATCTGGTTTAAAAATTCATAGTGTTTCTAGAACTAAAGCAGTAGGTGTTTGGCAGTTTATGAAGCCAACAGCACAAACTTTAGGTTTAAGAATAGATCCTTATGTTGATGAAAGAAGAGATTTAGTCAAATCAACTTATGCAGCCATTGCTTATTTAAAGCAATTAAAAGAGCAGTTTGGAAAATGGTATTTAGCAATTTTAGCTTATAATTGTGGTGATGGTAAATTACGCCAAGCTATAAAAAAAGCAAAAAGTGATGATTTAAGAATCTTGCTTGATCCTGATAAAAAATATTTACCATTGGAAACTAGAATTTTTATTAGAAAAATTCTTACTATGGCATTTTTGGCTAATAATAATGATTTTTTGATTTCACAAGATAGTGCTTTGCTTAATTATGCTCTATCGAGTGAAGTTAAAAAAATACCTGTTCCACCAAGTGTTTCTTTAAGAGAGCTTGCTAAAGTAGCTAAGATGTCTTATAATGAATTTAAGCGTTATAATCCACATTTTAATTATGACTTTACTCCGCCTGATAAAAAAGATTATTATATGTATATTCCTTTAAGTAAAAGTGTGGCTGTGGAAAATGCATTAGAGAATGTAAAGCTAGCTAAAGTGGATACAACTATTCCGCATACAAAAATTTATATAGTAAAAAAGGGTGATAGTCTTTATACTATTGCAAAAAAACATAAAATTAGTGTTGAAAGCATTAAAGAATATAATAAAATCAAAGGAAACTTGATTAATATTAATCAAAAACTTGTGTTAAAAATTAAGGAGAATAACAATGCAAAAATCAAAACTACTCAAAAATTACCAAAAAACTCTCATACAAAAGTCGTTAGTCGTTAGTTGTGTAGGGGTTTTATTTAGTGCTTGTAGTATGGTGCCTATTAGCACACCTACTGTGTATTATCCAGAAAGAGATTTTAAAAGTATAAAGCATAATAATACAGGCTTAAAAGGCACTATGAAACCTTATACTATTAATGGTAAAACATATTATCCAACCGTAGTAGAAGTAGGTGAGACTGCTGATGGTATAGCTAGTTGGTATGGACCGGGCTTTCATGGTAAAAAAACTTCCAATGGTGAAACTTATGATCAACATGCTTATACAGCAGCTCATAAAACTTTACCTATGAATACTATAGTAAAGGTAACTAATTTAAAAAATCATCGTCAAACTACCGTAAGAATAAATGATAGAGGACCTTTTGTAGCAGGTAGGATTATAGATTTATCTAATATGGCCGCAAGAGATATTGATATGATTCAAGCAGGAACAGCTCCTGTAAGACTTGAAGTAATTGGTTTTGGAACAAGTGCAAATTCAGGTTCAGTGCATACTAATTCTAATTTAGGTAGCAGTGGGGAGATTGCTGATAGTGGCCATATTTTCCAAGGTGGAGCTTTTATGGTGCAAATTGGGGCATTTAGAAATAAAAGTGGTGCAGAGCTAATAGCAAGTAGATATAAAAATTATAATTCTTACACTTCGACTATACAAACAAGCACTAAAGATGGTTTACATAGAGTATTTTTAAAAGGCTTTAGAAGTGAGCAAGAAGCAAGGGATTTTGTTGATGGTGGTTCTTTTCCTGGTGCGTTTATAGTAAGAGAGTAAAATTATGATAGAGCTTATTTTTTTAGATGTAGATGGTTGTCTAACAGATGGTAAAATCATCTACACACAAAATTATGGTGAAATTAAAGAGTTTAATGTAAAAGATGGTGCAGCAATTGAGGCTTGGCAAAAGCTTGGCAAAAAAGTTGCTATTATTACAGGCAGGACTAGCGAGTGCGTGTATTTTAGAGCTAGAGATTTAAAAATTGATCTAGTATATCAAGGTATTAGTGATAAATTAACTTGCGCTAAAGAAATTTTAGAAAAATTAAATTTAGACTTTTCTCAATGTGCTGCTATTGGGGATTATTATAATGATATGAGTTTACTTGAAGCAGTTGCTTATAGTTTTAAGCCAAAAGATGCGCATAAGGCTTTAAAAACTGATAAAGTTTTAAATAGAAAAGGTGGTAATGGAGCAGTGAGTGAGATGATAGAAATTTTAATTGAACATAATAATATGCAAGCTCAATGGGATAAACTTTGGCGATAAAAATTTTTGCTATATTAATGAGTTTATTTGCCTTTGTTATGGTGATTTTAAGTACTCAAGATCCTTATTTGTTTGCAATAAAACCGCAAAAGGTAGATGTGGCAAATATGCAAGCTTTTGATGTGCTTGATTATGAGCTTAATACATCTGTTACAAAAGCTAGCTATCAAGCAAGTCGTTGGGTAAAATACCAAGATAAAGATATTTTTGATGATTTTAAAGTGCAAGCACTTGATTATAATTTAAGTTCGGATTTATTAGTAAGAAATGATGAAAAATCCATTTTAGAAGGTAATGTAAGTTATTTTGATCAAAATCAAACTTCTATTTTTACTCAAAAAGCAATTTATGATATGAAAAATAAAATTTTATTTTCCAATGAAAAATTTAAGGCATATATAGGGTTGAATGAGGTTTTTGGGGATAATTTTTTATATGATGTAAATCAAAAAGAATTAAAAATTCAAGGAATAAAAGCATGGTTTTTAGAGCAATAATTTTTTTGTGTTTGTTAAATTTATTTGCATTTAGTGCTCAAAAAATAGAAGTTTATGCTAAAGATTTTTATTTGGATGAGAAAAATGAAACGAGCATATTAACCGGTGATGTGGAAGTAAAAAAAGGTAAAGATATTTTAAATTCGCAAAAATTAGTCATTTATATGAAAAATAAACAACCCATTAAGTATATAGCTACTAAAGATGCTAAATTTAAAATTATGATGAAAGATAAGATTTATCATGGAAGTGGTGATGAGTTTGTTTATAATGTAGCTAAAGATACATATGAAATTAATGGTAATGCAAAAATTATAGAAGTGCAGTCAAAAAAAGAGCTTATAGGTGATAAAATTATAGTAGATAGAAAAAATATGACTTATAGAGTAGTTAGTAAAGATAAAAAACCTGCTAAATTTGTATTTGAAGTAAAAGAATGATATTAAATGCTAAATTTTTAACTTCTGCTTCTAAAATAAATGAAGCTCCACAGCCTATATATACTGAAATTGCATTTTTAGGCCGCTCTAATGTAGGAAAAAGTTCTTTGATTAATACTCTTTGTAAGAATAAAAATTTAGCAAAAAGTTCTTCAACTCCGGGCAAAACCCAACTCATTAATTTTTTTGAAGTTGATTGTAAAAAAGATGAGGATAAATTTAAATTGATGTTTATTGATTTACCTGGTTTTGGCTATGCTAAAGTGAGCAAAAAAACTAAGGCTATTTGGAATAAAAATTTAGATGAGTTTTTAAAAGAGCGTAGTTCTATCAAACTTTTTATTCATCTAATAGATTCAAGACATGAAAATTTAGATATTGATGCAAATTTGGATTTGTATTTAGATTCTTTTATTAGAGCTGATCAAAAAAAAATAATAGTTTATACAAAAGCAGATAAGCTCAATCAAAGTCAAAAAGTAAAAATTTTAAATGTAAATAAAAATGCCATTTTAGTTTCAAATTTGAAAAAAAGTGGTATTGATAAATTAGAACAAAAAATTATTTTAGAGAGCTTAGGTTTTAATGAGGAGTAGAAATTTAGTAAAAAATAGATTTGATTTTTCTTATTTATTTTTTTATTTATCTTTGATTTTTTATCAAGTGCTAAGCTCTGTTTATTATTGGATGCCTCCTTTGTTTGGCGTGTTTTTTTGTTATATGATAGTGCTTTTAAAAGAAAAAGAAAGAACTCTTAATAAGCTTGATTTTAGATGGTATTTTTCTTTGTTTTATCTTTTATTAATTGATATTATCCATGGATTTTATCTTTTTAGTTCTTGGATAGCTTTTTTTGTTTTTTATCATCTTTTTGTTGATTGGTTTAAAAGTAAATTAAAACTAGGCCATTATTTGCTCGTTATATTTACCTTTTGTGCTTATATTTTTATCTATCTTTTTGATGTATTTTTGGCGTATTTAGATAATAGTCAAATTTTAAAATTTGGTATTGAATATCTGTGGTTTTTTGTCGTTGAAGCTTTGATTTCTTTTGTTATTTTTAAAGGGAAAATCTAATATGCGTATGCGTTTGGTGATGGGATTTATAGCTTGTTTTTTTATACTTTTACTTGCTAGAGTGTATTATATAAGCATTAAATCTAATGTTTATTATGAAGAAATAGCTAAACAAAATGCCATTAAAACGCAATTTTTAGCACCTGTAAGAGGGCAAATTTTAGATGTTAAAGGTAGGCCCTTAGCAGTAAATAAATTAGGTTTTTCAATCTCTATAAAGCCATATTTGTATATAAAAAAGAAAAACAGAAATCTTTTAGAGCAGGAATTGCAAGTTATAGTAGATGCTTTTCCTGATTTAAACATAACTAAATTAAAACGAAATTATATAAAAGCAGATTCTTATTATAATCAAGATTATATAGAAGTAGTTCCATTTATAGAATATGATGCTATGATTAAGCATTTTACTAAGCTTAATTTGCGTGAAAATATGCAAGTTAAATCTACTACTCAAAGATTTTATCCTTATGATGCTTTAGCTAGCCATGTTATAGGTTATGTTGGAAAAGCAAATTTAAACGATATGAATGAAAATGAAATTGCAAGATTAACTAGCTATGTAGGGCGTAGCGGTATAGAGCGTTCTTATAATGAAATTTTGCAAGGTCAAAAGGGTGAAAAGGTTAGCAAAGTAAATGCGTTAAATAAAGAAATAGAAGAACTTTCTTATAAAAAACCTACTTCAAGTAATATCACTTTAAGCATTGATCTTGATTTGCAAGAATACTTGGCTAGTATTTTTGAAAATTTAGCAGGCGCTGCTATAGTAATGGATGTAAAAAGTGGAGCTATTTTAGCAGCGGGTAGTTTTCCTGAATATAATCTCAATCCTTTTGTTACCGGTATTAGTCAAGAAGAATGGGATAAACTTTCTAATGATTTAAACCATCCTTTTACTAATAAACTCATTAATGGTCTTTATCCTCCAGGTTCAGTTATAAAAATGGGAACAGCTTTAGCATTTTTAGATAGTGGAAAAGTGAATGAAAATCATAAATATTTGTGTGATTCTAACTTTGAACTTGGTGGTAGAAAATTTAGATGTTGGAAGGCTATAGGTCATGGTTATGTAGATATGACAGATGCTATTAGAGAAAGCTGTGATGTATATTTTTATAAAGGAGCTTTGGAGGTTGGTATTGACATCATTAGTTCTGTTTTTGAAAGAATAGGTTTTGGTGCAAAAACAGGAGTAGATTTACCTAATGAATTTATAGGAACAGTTCCTAATAGAATTTGGAAAAAAGAAAAATACAATCAACCTTGGTATCAAGGTGAAACTTTAAATACAAGCATAGGTCAAGGTGATTTTCTTGCTACTCCTATGCAAGTGGCTAAATTTACAGCTATGATTGCTACGGCTAAAAATATCACACCGCATTTTTTACATAGTATTGATGATAATGTTACTAAGGTAAATTTTGACAATAATGAAAGTGTTTTTACGACTTTTGAATTATCAAAACTTCCACTTTTAAGGCGTGCGATGTATGAGGTGGCCAATGTTGATGGTGGAACTACGGCAAGATTTTTAAGAAATTCTCCTATTACTATAGCAGCCAAGACAGGAACAGCTCAAGTAGTTGGAATTTCCCAAAGTGAAAAAAAGCGTATTAAAGAAGAGGATTTAGAGTATTTTTTAAGATCTCATGCTTGGATTACTTCTTATGCGCCTTATGAAAAACCTCAATATGTAGTAGTAGTTTTAATCGAACATGGAAAAAGTGGTAGTAGTGCAGGCGGACCTGTACTTGCTAAAATTTATCAAAAACTTATAGATTTGGGTTATATTGATAAAAAATATATTAAGAAAAAAGCTAAATGATTAGCATTCCATCGCCATAAGAATAAAAACGATATTTGTTTTTTATAGCTTCATGGTAAAGTTCTAAAGTTTTTTCTCTGCCTATAAAAGAAGCCACAAGCATAATGAGAGTTGATTTTGGTAAGTGAAAATTAGTGAGTAAAAAATCAAGTCTTTGTGGGGTATTTTGTGGGTGTAAAAACAAATCACAAAAACCTTCTTTTATTTTTTTTCTATGATAATACTCTATACAACGAGTAACTGTGGTGCCTACACCAAGTATTTTTTTAGAAGAATTAATCAAAGCACAAGTTTCATTATCAACATAGAAAAATTCTGAATGCATTTTATGCTCGCGTATATCTTCGCATTCTACACCTTTAAAAGTTCCCGCACCAACATGAAGTGTGATAGTATGGATATTATGATTTTTTTTAAGTTCTTTTATCATTGCTTCGTCAAAGTGCAAGCTTGCAGTGGGTGCAGCAACCGCACCTTGATTTTTGGCAAAAATGCTTTGATAGTTAATGTTATCTTGTGCTTCATCTGCTCTTTTAATATATGGTGGTAAAGGTATATGGCCTATTTTTTCTAAAATTTCAAAAACTTCATGATGATTGAATTTTTTTTCATCATTAAAAAATTCTACTTCTCTTGTGCCATCATCGTGTAATTTTTTGATTTTAGCTTTTAAAGAATTTTCAAAATATAAAATTTGTCCTTCTTTAACCTTGCCACGAATTTGAACTAAAAAATCATTATTTTTTAAAGGGTGATTAATGAAAAGTTCTATTTTGCTACCACTTTCTTTAAATCCATAAATTCTTGCTTTTATTACTTTAGTGTCATTAAAGATAATTTCACAAGGTGGTAAAATTTTAGCTAAGTCCTTAAAATGTAAATGTAAAATTTGATCTTTACATCTTTCATAAACTAAAAGTTTAGCATTCTCCTTGGGTAAGATAGGAAAATTTGCTATAAGTTCATTAGGTAAATCATAATCATAACTAGAAAGCAAAAGATCTTTATCAATCGTTTTCATCATTTTCTTTTTGATTAGGATTAACTTTTTTGGCTATGTAAATAGAAATTCCATAAAGCCCGCACAAAGGAACGGCCATTAAAAATTGTGAGATTATATCAGGTGGTGTCATCATAGCTGAAAAAACAAAAATTACTAAAACTGAAACCCTAAAGTGTTTTTTTAAAAATGCATCATCAATAAGTCCAAGTTTGGCAAAGAAAAAGGTTATCACAGGCATTTCAAACGCTAAGCCAAAGGCAACTACAAGTTTAGTAAAAAATCCCACATACAAGCCTATGCTGATTAAAGGTTTAAAATCTTGAGTTTGCACCCCAAAATCAATTAAAAATTTAAAAGCCAAAGGTATGACTATATAATAACAAAACAAAGCTCCAAGCGCAAACATAATGCTAGCAAAGCTTACAAAAGGCACTACTAATCTTTTTTCATTATCATAAAGTCCTGGTGCTATGAATTTCCAAAACTGCCAAAAAATAACCGGTAAAGAAATTAAAAAAGCTGTAAAAAATGAAACTTTCATTGCAGTAAATAAAGGCTCTTGTAATTCAACGAAAGTCATTTGTTTTGAAATTTCAGGTAAAGCTGCTTCAACGGGTGCTTTTAGTATATCTATGATGTAACTATTAAAACTAAAGCATACAAAAAACATTACAACAACACAAGCTACGCTTATAAATAATCTTTTTCTAAGTTCTACTAAATGCGGTTTTAATTCTTCAAACATTCTTAGCTTTCCATTTTTTGAGTATTTTTTTCATCTTTTTGAGTTTTTTCTTCTACACGCGAAAGTTCTTGTATATCTTTTTCTAAATCATTAATTTCACTTTTTAACTCTTTGGTATTATTTAAAATATCTTCTTTGAGTTGATCAAATTCTTCAAAACTCAGTTTTTTTCTGATATTTTCGTTAGTTTGTGAAAATTCATCTTTGTATTTTTGTGCTTCATCTTTTAACTCTGCTATTTTTAATTCTTTATTGATACTTGCTTTTGCTTCATCAATATTACTTTTAATGGCTTTTAAAATTTTTGCAATTTCAACTATAGTTGAAGGTAGTTTTTCAGGCCCAAGAACTAAAATAGCTATAACTAAAATAACTAAAATTTCTCCAAAACTCATTATTTTATCTTCTTTCGCTTAAATATATAGTTTGCATTTTACATAAAAATACTTAAAAATACTATTACTTTTATAATATTAATATATAAAGATATATTGATATATTAATATATTTTTGTTATGCTTATTTTAAAATGAAATGGAGTAAAAGATTATGGAAAAGTTATTTTTTATTTTTAAAGATTTTTTGATTTTATTTGTTGAAATTTCTATTTTATTTATATTAGTTAGTATGCTCATTGCTTATCTTAATGAGCGTTATGCTAAATTTTTCAATGAACATTTAAAGAAAGATTCTTTTGTAAGTTATATAAAGGCTATTCTTTTGGGTAGTTTAACTCCCTTTTGTTCATGTTCAAGCATACCGCTTTTAAATGCATTTTTAAAAGCTAAAGTACCACTTGGAGTATGTATAGCTTATTTGATAACTTCGCCTTTAATTAATCCTATTATAGTAGTGATGTTTGTAGTAAGTTTTGGCTTAAAAATCTCTTTATTTTATGTGGGATTTTTATTTAGCGTGATTTTATTTATTGCTTTTTGTGTTTCAAAAATAAACACTCAAAGATTTTTTAATGAAGATTTTTTAAAAAATGATTTAGAGCAAACTTCAAAGTGTTGTTCTAATGATACTTCTAAAAGTTTATGCTGTGAAAAACCTAGTTCTATTTTTGTTAAAAATTCTAAAATTAGCAGTAAAATTTTAAAATTTAAGACTAAAACAAAAGAAAATAAAATCAAAATATTATTTATGCAAAGCTTTAATGAATATAAAAAAATTCTGCCATATATTATTATTGGTATGGGTATTGGGGCTTTTATACACGGCTTTTTTCCACAAGATTTTTTTCAAAATTATATGAAAGATTATGGGGTATTGGGTGTATTTATAGCAGCATTTATAGGGGTTTTGCTTTATATGAATTGCACTGCTATGATTCCTGTAGCACTAGCTTTAACTACCAGTGGAATTCCGCTTGGTATAATGATGAGTTTTTTAATAGCAGGAGCAGGGTGTTCTTTACCTGAGCTTATTTTGCTTAAAAGAATTTTTAAAACAAGCTTTTTGTTTTTATTTGCAGGTATGATTGTTTTTATTGCAATTAGTTTTGGACTTTTAATGTTTTTTATATAAGGAATTTTATGCAAGAATTTTTAAAAATAACAAGTGCAATTAATGATGAAAGTAGGATTTTAATCCTAGCTTTCTTACAAAAATACGGAAAACTTTGCGTGTGTGATTTACAAAGCTCTTTAAATATGAGTCAATCAAGGCTTTCAAGACATTTAAAAATTTTAAAAGAAGCTAATTTTTTAGAAGTAGATAGACAGGGTGTTTGGGCGTATTATGGAGTAAAAGAAAATTTAAATAATTTTTGCAGCGATATATTAAAAAATATCAATGAACTTTCTATAAAACTCCCTGAATTTAAAAGAATTTCTTGTGAATGCAAAGCTTAAGTGCTAATATACAAAGCTAGTTCATCGCTTAAAAGATAATTAGTATTATAAAAAATTCCATTTTTATATACTAATTTCCCTTTTTTGCTAAGAAACATTGCCTTTTCTTTTTCTAAAGGTTCTAGCTTTGTTTCATCCACTCCTATAATGCTTCTAAGTCCTAGAAAAATATGCTCTAAACACAAATCTTTTGAACTTAAATTTTCAACCTCCCTAAAACAAGGATTTGCTATATAATCTTTTAAATTTTTTTTAGTATAAAATCTTTGATTTTTTGAAAATCCTACCGCACTTAAACCACATCCTATATAGTCTTTTCCTTGCCAATAAGCAAGATTATGTTTGCAAATTTGTCCAAAATTACTGATTTCATATTGTTTATAACCAAGATTTTCAATAGCTTTGATAAAATGTTTTGCAAGGCGTGGAGCGTTTTTTTTAAAATGAAATTTTTTAGCAAATCTTGTCTTTTCTTCTATAGTTAAATTATAAGCACTCACATGGCTAATATCAATTAAAGCGAGTTTAGAAATTTCATAATCAAGCATTTTACTATCATCGAGTTTTGTATCATAAATTAAGTCTAAATTTATATTATTAAAGCCTGCTTTTTTTGCGTTTTCTATACTTGTAAAAATGTTTTTTTGATCATGAATACGCCCAAGGAATTGTAATTTTTTTTCATGAAAACTTTGCACCCCAAAAGAAATGCGGTTAAAACCTAAATTTTTTATCTCTTTAAGCCAAGAAAAATTGCTTGAGTTAGGATTTGCTTCTATGCTTATTTCATTATTTTTTTGTAAATAACTTTGCAAAAAAATAAAAATTTTTTCATAAAAATTAACACTCATTAAACTAGGAGTACCACCACCTATAAAAATAGTTTTTATGGAATTTTTATCAAGCATAAAAAAATCTAATTGATATTTTATATCTTGCATTAATGCGTTTAGATAATCTTTTTCAAAATCTTTTTTTTTAAGTGAAGTAAAAGAACAATAAAAACATTTACTTTCGCAAAATGGTATATGTATATATAAATGCATAAAACTTCTTTAAAATGTGATTATAAATTCGTATTTTTTTGTTAGAATTATATTATTAAAAAGTCAAGGATAAGAAAATCATGGAAAAAGAAAAAAAATATAGGCCAAATGTAGCCGCAATAGTGCTATCATCAGCTTATCCTTTTGAATGTAAAATTTTACTCGCTAAACGCAATGATATGGAAAATATATGGCAGTTTCCTCAAGGTGGAATAGATGAGGGAGAGGATGCTAAAAGTGCGTTATTTAGAGAATTAAAAGAAGAAATAGGTACAGATGAGATTGAAATTTTAGCCGAACATCCTGAATGGATTAGTTATGATTTTCCACCTAAGGTTGCACAAAAAATGTATCCTTATGATGGTCAAAATCAAAAATATTTTTTAGTTAGATTAAAAAACAAAGCTATTGTTAATCTAAATACTAAAAATCCTGAATTTGATGCTTATAAATTTGCTTCATTAGAAGATGTGTATGATATGATTAATCATTTTAAAAAGCCTATATATATTAGGGTTTTAAAATATTTTAAAGAAAGGGGGTATATTTAATGCTGGTCGTACAAAAATATGGGGGAACGAGTGTAGGAACGCTTGAGCGTATTGATGAAGTTGCTAAAAGAGTGGCAAAAAGTAAAAAAACTTGCGATAAATTAGTTGTAGTAGTTTCTGCAATGAGTGGAGTTACCAATGAGCTTATTGATTTTGCACATCATTTTAGTAAAAATCCTTCAGGTCGTGAGATGGATATGCTTTTAAGTAGTGGTGAGCGTGTAACTTCATCTTTACTTGCTATTGCATTAAATGAAATGGGTTTAAAAGCTACTGCATTTTCCGGACGCAATGCAGGGATTATTACAGATGATGTTTATACTAAAGCAAGAATTGAACATATTGATACTACAAATATCAATAAAGCCTTAGATGAGGGGTATATTGTAGTAGTTGCTGGCTTTCAAGGTATCGACAAAATGGGTAATGTTACTACTTTAGGTCGTGGTGGAAGTGACTTAAGTGCAGTTGCATTAGCAGGAGCTTTAAATGCTGATTTGTGTGAAATTTATACTGATGTAGATGGGGTATATACTACCGATCCTAGAATTGAGCCAAAGGCTAAAAAGCTAGATAAAATTTCTTATGAAGAAATGCTAGAGCTTGCAAGTTTGGGAGCTAAAGTTTTACAAAATCGCTCTGTAGAGCTTGCTAAAAAATTAAATGTAAAATTAGTTACTAGAAGTAGCTTTAATGAAAATGAAGGGACGATCATTACTAAGGAGGAAAATATGGAACAAGCTTTGGTTAGTGGTATAGCACTAGATAAAAACCAAGCAAGGGTTACTTTAAGAAATATTGATGATAAGCCAGGAATTGCTGCTGAAATTTTTGGGACTTTAGCAAATGAAAATATCAATGTAGATATGATTATCCAAAATGTAGGTGTAGATGGAGCTACAAATTTGGGCTTTACTGTGCCTGAAAACGAGCTTGATTTAGCAACTAATGCTATGAAAAAAGTTTTAGGTGCTAATGCTAATATAGAAACAGATAGTGCAGTGGTAAAAGTTTCAGTTGTGGGTGTGGGTATGAAATCACATTCTGGAGTAGCTTCAGCAGCTTTTAAAGCATTGGCAAATGAAAATATTAACATACAAATGATTTCTACAAGCGAAATTAAAATTTCAGTCATCGTGCATGAAAAATACGGCGAATTAGCTGTAAGAGTATTGCATGAAGTTTATAAACTAGATGTATAAATGAGCAATAGTTTTTTAAAATTTACCCTAGAGCAAATCCGAGAAAATGGCACTTATACAAGTTGGTTAGAAGAAAGGCGTCTTGAATGGTCGCCTTTGATAGCTTCTAAATTAGCTTTGCTTTTACAAGGTTATACTTTTATTGTGATTACTGATGAGCAAAGAGCTTGGTTTGAAGAGTATTTTTTAAGCCAAATCAATGCTAACACCACAAGACCTTTAGTGCCTTTTGTGTCTTTAAAAGGAATTTATAATAAGGCTTGCAATACCCAAGAAGATATAGATTTGCTAAATGATCTTTTGAGTATTTCTTTTCCCAATGGTTATGCCTTTTTTTATATAGGAACTAATACAGGGTTTAAATTTAAAATCGCTAATTCTAAAGCAGAAAGTATGCTTTGGCTTTTTGATGAGCAATTGCAAAATAGCTTTTATCTTTCCTCGCGCGATAAGGAATTAGACTATAAACTTATTTCTTTATACAAAGTATTTGAGCAAAGCTTAGAGGCTGTGCTTTTTTCTAAGGTAGAAATTTGAATCTAAGAAATAAAATCATTATCCATAATGATTTTGAGTTTATGCAAGAAAAACTCACAGAAGAATATGGAGCAAAAAATCTTAGATTTTTCATACCTAAAAACCCTGATTTAGAATTAAGATTAAATGACTTAACTTATGACAAAAACGCTCAAGCAACGGCAAGGGCTATTATGAAAGAAAGTTATATGGCTGAAGCACAAGCTAAAATTATTGTTATACTAGCTAAGTCTTTTCGTGAAGAAGCACAAAATTTTTTATTAAAGCTTTTTGAAGAGCCACCAAAAAATGTATATTTTATTATCGTAGCTCCTTCAAAAAATGTTTTTTTACCTACTATACTTTCAAGATTTATCATAGAAAAGCATAAAATTCAAAAAGAAAAGATGTCTTTAAATTTAGATCCTAAAAAAATGGATCTAGCTCAAATTGCTTCATTATTAAAACAATATGAAAATATAGACAAGCATGAATGTTTAGATTTAATTAGTGCTTTAAGCTATGAGTGTTTTAAACAAGATATAAAATTAAACGATGAAGAAATTGAATTTTTTTATAAAGCTTATGAGCTTGCTAAATTAAATGCAAAGCCAACTATTTTACTAAGCACCATAGCTTTAATTTTACATGAGAGAAAAAATGAAAATCATTAAAATCAATCCTAACACAGACTTTGAGCAAATTTCTAAATATATAAAGCCACATAAAGCAGGTGAGAAAATTATGAGTGAAAAAACTCAAATTCATTTTTTTCTTATCAAAGAACTAAGAGCACCTGCTGCAAATATACTTAAACAAGACGCACTAAGGGTTGGAGCTGAACTTGTAACACACAAAGAAGTTATACTAGGTAAAGAACATACTAATGCCTTACTTATGGTAACACAAGATCAAGCTAAAAAGCTTATAGAAAAAGAAAAACTACAAGATTTTAAGCTTAAAAATTTAGCACTATTTTTAAAGTCTAATTTCGCTAAACCAAAATATGCAAAAATTATGGGTGTGATTAATATTAATGAAGATAGTTTTAATGCTCAAAGTAGGGTTAAAGAAAATGAAGTTTTAGAAAAAATCGAACTCATGATTTCTCAAGGGGCTGATTATATAGATATAGGCGGGGTTTCTTCAAGGCCTGGAAGTGTGTATTGTGGGAAAGAAGAAGAGTTTAAACGCTTAAAAAATACCCTAGATTTAATCTATAAAGAAAAACTTTATGAAAAATGTATTTTTAGTTTAGATAGTTTTGATGAGTATTGTTTAGAATATGCTTTAAATAAAGGCTTTAAGCTTATTAATGATATCACCGGTTTTAAAAATGAAAATTTAGCCAAACTAGCTTTAAAATACAAAGCCACTTATACACTCATGCATATACAAAATACCCCACAAAATATGCAAGATAACCCTTTTTATGAAGATGTACTCGCTGAGCTTGATGATTTTTTTACACAAAAGCTAGAAAGGCTAAGTGAGCTTGGTTTAGAAGATGTGATTTTAGATGTTGGCATTGGTTTTGGTAAAAGTCCTTGGCATAATATGATGTTAATCAAACACTTAGAGCATTTTTTACGCTTTGAAAAAGAACTTTTGATTGGAGCTAGTAGGAAAAGTGTGATAAATGCTTATTTTAACTCAAGTGTTGAACAAAGATTAGCTGGTACGCTTTATTTACATTTAGAGGCTTTTAAAAATGGTGCAAGCATTATAAGAGCACATGATGTGTATGAGCATAAGCAAATGTTTGAACTTGCAAAAGCTATGGATGAACTTTCTTTGGAGTAAAAAAGTAGATAAAATATCATATAGTAAATCGAGGAGATAAAGATGAATAAAATGTTGTATTTAAAAAATATAGGAATTATAAAAGAAGCAAATATTAATCTTAACAGCCTATGTATTGTAGCTGGTGAAAACGATAGTGGTAAGAGTACTATAGGTAAAATTTTAATGGCACTTATAAAAACACATAATATAAGTAAAGCTTTATCTAAAAAATATAAAAAAAAAGGGCACAAAGAAAAAGAATTTGATAAATTATCAAATTTGCTATTTGATGGTGAGTTAAAAGAAGGTGGTGAGGTGTATTTAAAAGAAAATGATAAAAATCTTTACAATGCAATTATAGGAAAGAATGGTTGCTTAGAATTTGAAAGTGATGATTTTAATTATCTTGATTGCACTTTTATACAAAGTCCTTTGGTTTGGGATTTGTTTGATTTTTTTCGAGATGCGAGTCTTGCAGATGATGGCGCTAAAATTTATGGAGGTGGTTATGAAATTAGTTATCCTTATTTGCTTTGGGATTTATATCAAAAGATAGAACAAAATCCTTTGAAAGAATATGATGATTTTAAAAGTATTAAACAAGAAATTATCGAAGTTATTCAAGGGTATTTTTCAAAAAATGATAAAAAAACTTATAAATTTTATAGAAATAATAATGAAATTTCATTGAAAAATGTGGCAATTAGTATCAAACAATTTGGGATTTTACAGGTTTTAATTAACAATAATCGCGTCACATCTAAAGGATTTTTGATTTTTGATGAACCAGAAAATTACTTACATCCAACTTGGCAAATTATTTTTGCTAAATTATTAGTAAGACTTTCGGTAAAAAAAATTCCAATATTAATAAATACCCATAGTCCTTATATTATTGAAGCTGTTTATAAGTATAGTTTGATTTTTAAAAATCAAATAAATTTTCATTTGAGCTTAGATGGAGTGATTCAACAATATGAAAATAATGAAAAAACCATGGAAATGATTTTTGAAAAACTAAATAAGCCATTTGAAAAATTTGATCAATTGGATGAAAAAAATGGTAGATCTTAATATTATTAAAAATAAATACAAGAATTATATGGATAGTTTAAAAAATACAAGTTTTGATAAAGAAAATCACGAATATCTTTGTTATAAAGAAAATGAAGTAATAAATTTTGAAAAATTAAGCGAAGAATTAAATAGAACAAATAAGATTAAAGGAAAAAAAGCAGTAGATGCTTTAATTTTAAATTATCATGATGTGTATTTTATTGAGTTTAAAAATCAAAAAAAAGATAATATTGGAAAATCAAAAATAATACAAAAATTTAAAGATAGTCTAGAATTATTTGAAAAACTTTGTGAAAAACACAATATATCTTTAGAAAAATGTGTAATTTTTTTATACTGCATAATGAAAGATTCAAAAAAACACATTTATAAGAAACGACAAATCGGTTTTGAAATAGAACATGCTATTAAATCAGATGATTATTTAAGTAAGTTTAAGGTAAAGTGCGCGCCTAAAGAATGCTTTTTATCAGCATATAAACAAATTTTTAATGAAATTTATCAAGAGTATTTAGAAAAGGTAAAATTAGCAAAAGAATGGATGAGGGCTTATTATGAAGATGATGAGCCTTTAGCAAGCGATGAAGAATATGATAAACTTATAAGAGAGTTAAAAGCATTTGAAACGCTTCATCAAGAAAAGATTTCTAAAGATTCTCCTACGCAAAATATCGCTCCTATTATACAAAGTGAATTTCACAAACTTGCACATAGTGCAAAAATGTGGTCTATGGAAGATGTTTTTGATGAAGCTGAGCTTAGAGCTTGGGCAAAAAGAGCTAAGTGTGAGTTTGGTTTTTTCATAGAACCTAAGTTTGATGGAGCAAGTTTAAATCTTACTTATGAAAATGGTATTTTAATCAGCGGTGCTACAAGGGGTGATGGAGAAGTGGGCGAGGATATTACTTTAAATGTAAAAGAAATATCAAACATACCCCAAAAAATTCCTTATAAAGACAAGATAGAAATTCGTGGCGAAGTAGTGATTTTAAAAGAAGATTTTGAAAAAATCAATGAAAAAAGAGCTAAAGATGGCTTAAGTTTATTTGCAAACCCACGCAACGCAGCAAGTGGTTCACTAAGACAGCTTGATACAAGCATTACAAAAGAAAGAAATTTAAAATTTTATCCTTGGGGAGTGGGGGAGAATTCTTTAGAATTTAGCAAGCACTCTGAAGTGATGGAATTTATAAGAAGTCTTGGTTTTTTAAAAGATGATTTTGTTTTTTGTGTGAAATCTTTAGATGAGGTTTTGGAAAAATACCACGAGCTTTTAGAAAAAAGAGATCAAAAGCCTATGATGATGGATGGTATGGTTGTAAGGGTAGATGATTTAGTTCATTGTAAGCTTTTGGGTTATACAGTGAAATTTCCAAAATTTATGGCCGCGTTTAAATTTCCTGCTTTGGAAAAAACTACAACATTACTTGGGGTTAATTTACAAGTTGGAAGAAGTGGGGTGGTTACTCCTGTGGCGGTTTTAGAGCCTGTAAATTTAGATGGGGTTATCGTAAAGTCTGCAACCTTACATAATTTTGATGAGATAGCTAGACTTGGAGTGATGATAGGCGATAGCGTAAGTGTGATAAGAAGTGGAGATGTTATACCTAAAATTACTAAAGTTTTTACTCAAAGGCGTGATGGTTTAGAAAGTAAGATTGCTAAACCAACTCTTTGTCCTGAGTGTTTAAGTGAGCTTTTAGATGAGGGTGCTTTTTTAAAATGCCAAAACCTAGACTGTAAAGCAAGGCTTGTAAATTCTATCATACATTTTGTATCTAAAAAGTGTTTAAATATAGACGGCCTTGGAGAAAATATCGTCGAGCTTTTATTTAAAGAAGGAAAAATCACTAACATAGAAAGTATATTTTTCTTAAAATATAGTGATTTTGAAGGCTTAGAAGGTTTTAAAGAGAAAAAAATCAACAATCTTCTAAGTGCTATTGAAAATGCAAAAAAATGCCCCTTATCAAGGTTTATCACTGCTTTGGGTATAGAGCATATCGGAGAAGTAGCAGCTAAAAAATTAGCTCAATCTTTTGGCTTTGAATGGTTTATGCAAAGCTATGAAGCTTATGCAAATTTAGAAGGTTTTGGCGAACAAATGGCTAAAAGCTTAGAAGAATTTACTCATGTCAATACAAATCGCATTAAGCATTTTTATGAAATTTTACATTTAGAGGATGAGAAAAAAGAGCTTATTATAAATGATAATATTTCTAATAAAACCTTTGTTATCACAGGTACTTTAAGCAAATCACGCGATCATTTTAAAGAACTAATCGAAAGCTTTGGAGCAAAGGTAAGTTCAAGTGTGTCTAAGAAAACTGACTTTGTATTATATGGAAGTGAAGCAGGCTCAAAGCTTGAAAAGGCTCAAAGCTTAGGGGTTAAGTGCATCAATGAAGCTGAGTTTAACGCTCTTTTAGGTGATGATGATGAGGTATGATGTCTTTGTAAGTGCAAAGTTAAACATTTCTCGCAATAAAGCTTGTGAGCTTATAGAAAACAAGCAAATTTTACTCAATGGCGAGTTTAAAAAAACCTCTTTTAAAATCACATCTTTAAATCCTTTAGAAGATGAGAGTTTAAAACTCACGCTTTTAGAAGAGCTTTTTGTAAGCAGAGCTGCTTTTAAGCTCAAGCATTTTTTACAAGAGCATACATTTACTATCAAAGATAAAATTTGTTTAGATATAGGTTCATCGACCGGAGGTTTTGTGCAAATTTTACACCAAAATAATGCTAAACACATTACAGCTTTAGATGTAGGTTCTAACCAACTTCATGAGAGCTTAAGAAATTTAGAAAATATCCAAATTTGTGAAAACACTGATTTGCGTGAGTTTAAAAGTGAAATTTTATATGATGTTATCACTTGTGATGTGAGTTTTATATCTTTAACACATTTGATTTTTCATATAGATAAACTTGCTAAAGATCTTATCATCTTGCTTTTTAAACCTCAATTTGAAGTAGGTAAAAATGCTAAGCGTGATAAAAACGGAGTGGTAAAAGATACCAAAGCCATCAAAAATGCTAAAGAAAGCTTTGAAAAAGCTTGTGCAAAGCTTGGTTGGATCTTGCAAGCAAGTCAAGAGTCACACTTAAAAGGAAAAGAAGGCAATGTTGAGTTTTTCTACGCCTATAGAAAAAACTAAGATCACAAATTTAGCCATAGGACGTTTTGATGGTATGCATTTGGGGCATTTTGAACTTTTTAGGCATTTAGATAAAAATGGAGCTTTGTTTATCATCACTAAAGAGGAAAAAGAAGCCTTAACACCTAAGGATTTTAGAGTAAATTTGGTTGATTTTCCTTTGATTTTTTGTGATTTTGATAAAATCAAAGACTATAAAGGCGAGGATTTTTTAAAGCTTTTAAAGCAAGAATTTCCCAAACTAGAAAAGATTATCGTAGGTTATGATTTTAAATTTGGCAAAGAAAGAAAATGCAGTGCCAAAGACATACAAAGTCTTTGTGGTATAAACACCATCATCGTAGATGAGTTTAAAATTCAAAATAAAAGTGTTCATACAAGTATGATTAAAACCTTACTTAAAGAAGCAAAAGTTAAGAAAGCTAAAAATTTTCTAGGTAGATTTTATAATATACAAGCAAATATCATCAAAGGTCAAGGCATAGGCGCTAAAGAGCTTTTTGCAACTTTAAATTTATACGCAAAAGACTTCTTTTTACCCAAAGATGGCGTATATGCGACTTTAGTAAAGATTGAAAATAAAAGCTATCATAGTGTAAGTTTTATAGGTATAAGATCTACTGATAAAAATTTTGCTTTAGAAACGCATATTTTAGATGAAAATTTCACAAACACAAAAGCAATTTCAGTTGAGTTAAGTTTTATTGACTATATAAGAGCTAATGAGAAATTTAACGATTTAGCCTTATTAAAAGCACAAATTAGCAAAGATATCAAAAAAGCAAAAGAAATTTTAGGAAAATTAAATGAAAGATGAAATTTTTAAAAAACCCTTAGAAAAACAATTTGAATTTGATAAAAGCGTAGCAAGTGTTTTTGATGATATGGTGTCAAGATCTGTGCCTTTTTATACGCAAAATTTAAAACTCATAGTCGAACTTATTGATCATTTTGCACCACAAAATGCGAGAATTTGTGATCTTGGTTGTTCTACTGCTAGTTTATTGCTTGCACTTTATGAAAAAAGAAAAGATTTTCTTTTAAGCGGGGTTGATGAGGCTAATGCTATGTTAGAGATCGCCAAAAACAAATGTCAAGCCTTTGGAGCTAGGGTGGAATTTCATCAAAAAAATTTAGATGATTTTGAGTTTTTTAAAAATGATGTTTTTATAGCTACTTATACTTTGCAGTTTATCCGCCCACCTAAAAGACAAGAATTAGTTGATAAAATCTATCAAAACTTAAATGAAAATGGTATGTTTGTGCTTAGTGAAAAAATTCTTTATGAAGATGTAAAAATAGCTAAAAAAATGATACAAATTTATGAGCAATATAAACTAGAGCAAGGTTATAGTAAGCTAGAAATTTCAAGCAAGCGAGAAGCCTTAGAAAATGTCCTCATTCCTTATACTCAAAATGAAAACATAGCTATGCTTAAAAAGGCAGGATTTTCTAAAGTAGAAAGTGTATTTAAGTGGGTAAATTTTGAAACTTTCATAGCTTTTAAATGATAAATTTAATAGCTAAATTTTTAAATCGCTTTGTATAATTTTTTATAATTGTTAAAAATATTTATTATTTATAAATTAATAATTATTTATATATTTTAAAATAATTTATTATATAGTGTGATAATAAGTGATATTTTACTAAAAAAAGAGGTGTAATAATGTCTTATTATCGATATGGGGGGGGGTATAATGAATTCCTCTCTAGAAAGATTAAATGCAAAGGAAAATTTTAATTATTCTAATACCCAAAGAATTAAAAATATTTTTTTATCTTTGGCAACTATATCTTTTTTAGCAACATGTGCTAATTCTAGTGTTATTATAAGCGATCCATCTTCTTCTGGTTCTATAAAAATCTCTAAAGCAGGAAAAACAAGAGCTATAGATGATTGTAATGAAAAAGAAAATACTTGTACTATTATAAAAGACAAACAGAATAATGTAACTGTATCAGGAGCAACTAATGTAATCATATCAGAAAAAGGAATTGTTGGTGATGGTAATGCTAATGCTGGAGTGACTTTTAAAGATATAAAAAATGGAGAAGCAAATTTAATCAATAATGGAGTTATATTTTCAGGGTGGATTACAAATAATAGAGTTACAATCGGAGGGGTTGAAGTTTTTAATTCTAATATTGGAAGTATAGTAAATAACAATACTATAAGCAACAAAGATGGTGGAAATGGTGCTGGTATTTTTATACAAAAAAATAGTATGATAGATAATATAAGTAATATAGGTATAATTAAAGTTGGTGGACATGGTATCAAGAGTGATGATAGTACTATAGGAACAATATCTAATTTAAATACTATAGAATCTGACTATTCAGGTATGCAATTAGGATCAGCTAATGTGACTTTTATATATAATAAAAAAAAAGTTAAAGGAAAAAATTTTGGTATAGAAATATATAATTCTTCTAATATTAAAACTTTACAAAATGATGGACTAATAGAAGGTTGGTTAGCTTATATTGCCATCAATATAAGAGAAAACTCCACTCTAGAAAATCTAAGCAACTCAGGAACCATACGAGGAAAAGAAGCTGGTATTAGTTTTGAGAATGCTATAGGTGGCACCCTTACTAATGCAGGAAGTATAATAGGAAGAGATAATACTTCTAACGGAATAAATATAAAAGGCACTTCTAAAGTAGATTCTATAATATCAACTAGTTCTAATGCTTTAATAGCAGGAGTTAATGCTGGTATTAATAATGAAGGAACTATAGGTAAAAATGATACTTCTAACGCAATCACTTTAAAACAAGGCACTATAACAGCATTGCAATGGAATAATGAACAAATAAATACCACAGGCAATGCTTTAATCAATAATGGAACTATACAAGGAAATATTCTTTTAACTGATAGTGCTAAAATAATTGGAACATTAAAAAACACAAAAACTATTACAGGTA
>NZ_JAKMSO010000008.1:0-79919 GCF_025772685.1 Campylobacter sp. CNRCH_2015_1657
TAGAGAGTTAAATTTTAGTAAAACACAAAACAAGTGATACTATAACTTTAACCAAGTAATTCCATAGCATCTTTGTATACACTAACTAGCGAAGCTAAAGTAACAAAAGCACCGATAATTAAAAAATCATTTCAATTTTTTTCTTTTATTCTCTTTTATTTTTTCCTTTTTATCTTCTTCTTGATTTTGCTCAATATGCAAAATATCAACAAGATTTTCTATTTGAATTTTTAATTCTTGATGTTGCTCTAAAATATTATAATAATGAAATATAATTTTCCATATTGTGTGTTTTTGTTGGTAGTTATAATGTATTGGGTTGCTAAAAAAATATTTCAAATTAAAAACATAAAAATCTTTTTTAATATCAATAACATCATGGTAGTTTTCTTTATCTATAATACTTGAAGTCAAATTCAAATAATACTCCATTTTCTCACGATAAGCCAAAGAAAGTGCAAACATAGTCATTGTATCTTTAAATTTACTTTCACAATTGTTAAATTTAGCCTGAAACAAAAAGCCTTTTTCTGAAAACACAACTTTAATATCTGGATTATCATAACAATTTGATTTATCTATTTTTAATGTAAAACTACCTCTTAATAGTTGCGATATTTTACCATCATTCATATTTTCATCAGTATAAGCAACTATATAATCTATCACGCTTTTTTTAAATTGACAATACTCTTGACCTACGAAAACTCCATCTTTTATACATATATCAAAAATTTTATATATTAGTATTGTACCTTTGGCATAATTTTGGTCTTCTATATTGGTATAAATTTCTAAATTTTGTGCCAAAAAGATATGAAAAAAATCCTTTAACCTTGTATCTTTTTTAAATTTATCCTTGCAAAAATTTTCGATAATTTTAACTTGATATATTTACCATAATATCTTCCTAATATTTGCAATATATTTTAATTTAAAATATTATTATTGTGCAACTAAAAATAAATTATAGGTTTTCATATTTGAGTAAAATCTAGATTAGTGGTGCGGATGAAAGGACTTGAAATATATAACTAAAAATAAACATCTATAATTACAATATTTTTATAATAGTTACCTTTTTTATGCAACCATATTAATCTTTATTTCTTATAAAACTTAAATAGTTTTTGAAAATTACACTTTTCAAACTTTTTTATATTTATATAAGCACCAAAGCCTTATTTGGCGATATTTTAACAAAATATCTTTTAAGTCTTTTTGAAGTATTTTAAGTTTATTTAGCTTAAATTGAATGTTTCACGGATTTTTGGTTTAAGTTTTCTTGCTTTTTTAAGCATTTTTGGTTTGAAACTTAAATGTGTTTTTTTCTAAAGCTTAAAAGTAATTTTTAAAAGTTTGGTAGGTTTTCTTTCTAAATACCTAAGATAATAATTAAATCTTTTTATTTATCTATTTTGTAAGGTATTACATAGCCTTTAAAAATAAAATCTCTTTCTCTTTCATCATTAAAGGCTAAAGACTTTATAGGATTTGCACTATATCCACTAACTAAAATTAGCACTTCTCTTTTTGGCAAGCGGTAACACTTGTAAGACTGTTTATTTTGTGGGTTTTGGTAGGTGTCTCCAAATTTGGATATACCCTCTTCAACCACTTTTAGTTATTATAACTCATTTTATTTTATATGCCTTTAAAAGAAAGCTATTTAATTTTAAATACCTTGACAAAGCTATGCAGTTTTTTTAACACCTAGATTAAACTTAGGAGCTAAATGTTGATAAGGAAGTATTTAACTTACACCCTTTTATATTTAAAGGTTAAAAGATGACCTAATTAATAGTTAGCTCATCAGCAAAATACCCTTTTTATCATATAACATTTTCTAAATATTGCTTAATACAATGTAGTTTTTTGGATATTTTAAAGCTTGTTTATAGTGTAGTAGTGTAGATATTATCTACATCATAAGATGTATGAGTTTAACTCACACACCTTTTATTTTTATCTTCTTCCAACATTTCTCTTAATATTCTTTCTTCTTGTATTTGGTGTATTTTCTCAAGCTCTTCAAAACTAAACTCTTTGCCTAGCTCATCTTTTACAATACCTTTATAAGTGCTTTCACGCTGACTTACATTATAAAGACAATTATCTTGCTCGATTGTAATATCTTTTATATTATCAAGCATTGCCATAATCATATCTTTTATATCGCAAATACTTGCCTCATTATCAAACATTACACAAGACTTAACATCGCCTTTATTATCTAAATCACTCAAAAACACATCTAAAAAGTATTTAAGACCATTTATCTTACCATCTAAGCAACTCATTCTACAATAACTTATATTTTCCATTTTTATCCTTTTGTATTGTTTCAAATTAATTATTTATGAAATTTTACATTAAATATTATTAATTATAACTTAATTAATACACTTTTTTATTATTTAAAGTTAATAAAAGATTATTTAATTATAATAAATAATTATTTTATATAGAAAGGTTAAAAATGGAAGTGGGCGAATTTGAAAAACTTCTAAAACAAGCAGGATTAACTAAAAGAGAGTTTGCAAAACTAACTAATATGAACTATAACAGCGTTGTGAATTGGGGTACTAAAAATACATATGCGAAGTGGGTAGAACCTTTTTTAAACTATTACATCAAAGCAAAAAAATTTGATGAATTAACACAAGCTTTAAAAGGTAACTAATAAACAAAAATAAAGGTTAAATTATGACTAATATAGAATTTGAGAGTATTTTAAAAAAATACAACCTAACTAAAAAAGAGTTTGCCTCTCTTTGTGACTTACCTTACCAAACACTTATGAATTGGAAGCAAAGCGATAAAACGCCCTCTTGGGTTAAATCTTGGCTTGAAAACTACATCAAAGCACAAAGCTATGAAGAGTTAAAAAATAAAGTTTTTGAAATTGAAAATATAAAATAACTTACATTTTCCATTTTTGTAATTCCTTTTAATTATATTAATTTGATATTTTTTAAAGTAAAATAATATAGTATTAATACTTAATTTTATCTTTAATAAATATTGTTTTAATATTTTTAATTTATATTTAGTATTGTAACTATATAATTTAATATAAAATTATAAAGGTTGCAAAATGACTAAAGAAAAATTTAATCAGCTTTTGAAACAAGCTAATCTAAATAAAAAACAATTGGCAGAAATAAGTGGTATCCCATATCCTACCATAAATGCTTGGGGTTCTACAACTTCTTATCCGCCCTATATAACTTTTTTATTAGAAAACTACATCAAAGCACAAAAATACAATAAAATCAAAGACTTAATAAAAGAGGATATGTAGAAAAGGTTTTTAGATGAAATTTCAAAATCTATAAAACCTTTTATAAGATAAATATTGAGTGTAAATAACTAAAAATCATATATTTGTTATATTTTTAAATTTTTTATTTGCTGTATTTTTCTACTATTTCTTCAGTCTTTTTAAATTCTATGCTAAAAAATAGAGTTATAATTGATATTGCTACCAATATAAAAAAAGTGAGTGAATTTTGAGTTAAAACATTAGTTGTCCCAAAAGAAGCCAAAGAAAATATAATACCACCTATTTTAACTGCAAATAAGAAATTTGCAAAAGCAGTATTTTTAATTGAAAAATTATTTATTTGCGCAATGAAAACAAAACTTAGCGAAAGATACAAATTAGGCAAATTTTCTACAAATTCTTTTCCATAACTAATATAACAAAAAACATTAATCGGCAAATATAAGAAAAAAGATTTAGATAAAAATATCCAAATATTATCCAATGAAAAACGCAATTTTTTAATACTTGTTTCGCCTTCTCTTGTTTTCCCTTCAAGCTCTTCTAAATACCGTTGTTTAACATTATTTGACATTAATATATTCCATTTGAAACAAAATCATATCTAATTGATGCAAATTCAAACGATACGTTAAACCTATCCATCAAATCCATAACACCATACCCCCACATTATACATTTTGCAACCTCATCAAAAGGCATAAGTAATTCAGCAGCAAACGCATTGGCTTCTTGCTCCTCAAAATAATAATCTCCATCGCAATTGCTATATCTATTTCTTATTTTATCTCGTGAATGCAAAAACCAATGTCCAAGTTCGTGGGCTATAGAAAAAAATTTTCTTTGTATTGGCATATTATCTTGTCTAATTTTTATGATTTTATTTATAGGATCTAATTGGGCTTCCACCGGTAATTCAGGGACAATTTCCACCCTAATTCCTTGACTATTTAATATCGCCTTAAAATTTATAGGTCTACCACTTTTTATATCGGGAATTGTTAACAATAAATCAGTGGCTATACTTGTAGCCTTTACATAATCTGGACTAAACATTTTTATCTCTTTTGGTATATTTTGCATTTTATTTTACCACATTTTAATTTAAATCATTTTATAAAATAAAAAACCATTTATCAATTTTTCAGTAAAGTCTGTAATACTGTATAAAATAAAAAAAGGAAGTTATTTTTTTACACATAAACTTCTAATTATTAGTTTTAAATCCTCCTAATGTATTTGCTTAGCTAGTTTTAATCTATTAAGTCAAATACGCTTAAAACTGATAATACACAAAAATAAAAATTTTTATTTTAATGCCATTATAAACGCATAAAATTATGCCTTAAACAAGAAAAATATGTCTTAGTGCTTGTGTGTTGGAATTATTCTTTTAATATAATCAATTTAAAAGGCATTTATGGCTTAATAAACACTATGTATATTTTTTCAGTAAATAGGTTTAAAAGCAAATGTTTTTTATAACATAAATTATAAAAATGATAAATATTTTTTATAATTAAAACTAGTAAGGTATAAAAATATTCTGTGAAACATTTTATAAGCACTTCTTATTATAAAGCAATTATAATCAATTATAAAAACAGCATTTATAATTGGTGCAAATACCTATACAATAGTGCTTTACTTCCACTTTTCATAGCAAAAGCTATTATAATTGATATAAATGCTTATTTTACCATAGTTTGAAGCTATGATTTTTATCAATTATAAATCTTTTTTATTTGTGTCTATATTTCACACATTTTTACTGAAAAAACACATCTTTTACTAGGGACTTAGACATTTTATTTATAATTGGACCTTTTAAGTGCTTTAAACACCTATATAATAGTGCTTTAATCAATTATAATAGCCTTTTTTATAATTGCTTATAATTGAATTATAATTGAAAAAAATGTTTCACAGAAAAAAGAATGCAATCATAATTAAAAAATAATATTTTTTTATTAAAAATAAAAGAGTGTAAAGTATAAATATACTAAATTAAAATAAGCCGTTTTAAGCGATTTTTGTTTTTTGATTAATTTTATATTAGTAAAAATACTTTTTGCATTTAAGGGATATTTTTGTTAATCAAAGCTACATAAGTTAAACTTACATAGCTTAAAAACTAAGTAGCTTTATTCAGTAAATAAAGTTTGTGTAGCGTTTATTTCTATGCCATTAATGATAGTTTTGTTCTCTTTTAAAGACATATAGTATTTTAATGCTTTTCCGCCCGTGCTTCTTGATTTTTCTAAGATTTCATAATATAGCATTTTCCCATTTTCTAGCTTTTTAATGGCATAAGTATCAGTCTTTGCTTTTCCTAAAAGTTCTAACAAATCCCCTTGCAAAATCTCCCCTCTTTGCTCTATGATTTTCTGAGCCTTTAAAAGAAAGTTTGTATCAGCTTCATTTACAAGCTTTTCTACTTTTAAATCAAGAGTTTTTAGGTCTATATCTATTTTTAGAGGATGAGGTAGAAAGTTCCTTGCTTTTTTGGTTTTTAACTCCATATCTAGCTTTAAACCATAATTATTGCTTGTTTGTATTATAAAAAGATTATCAGTAGCATTTGCAAAATTAACTCCGCCTATAAAATCATTTTCTACACTTTTTCCTTTATAATGAATAAATAAAAAAATCCCACCGCTTTTATGGCTTATTTTTTTGATTATCTTCATAAACTCAGCTACTTTTTTATTATCATTCATATCGCCTTTAAAGAAATTAAAAAAACTATCAAAAACAACAAAACAATCAGATAAACTGCCTTTTTGTGCTAAAGGTTCCAAATACCTTTTAACAATAAAATCAAAATCTACATCTATTTCATCATCTCCATACTCCAAAGAATTGCTAGTTTGTATGTAATTAAAATCTGCATAATCTAAAAAACAACACCCTTTTATTTGCATTGTTTCTTTAATCCTGCTTTTAATGGTTATTTTGCTATTATCTCCATCAAAATAAACAATCTTTTTAACCTTATCAAACCCCAATAAATACTTACAAATAGCAAGACTTAAAAATGTTTTTCCTTTATTGGCTTCACTAATTAAAAAACTAATGCTACCTTTATCTAAAAAATTATCTATCAAAGATATAAAATCAACATTAGTTAAGTCTTTATTTCTTATAGCCCATATTGTTAAATCTATAAAATCAGCATTTTTAATATTTTGTGGTAAAATACTATTCGGACTACTTGTTATTTTTTTAATATCTTTAAAAGCATCAAAGTTGAGTTTTGCATCTTGACTTTGACTTTTAAATCTATCCATTTTTATTCCTTTCTAAAAAGCTTAAACCTTTCATAAAATAACTTTTAAAATACTTTTGTGCAAAAGCCAAAAAGGTATTTAGCTCCTTTCTGTCTTTCTCATAATCTTTTTTTAATTCTTTCATTAAATAAACTATAAAATCCACAAAATCAGCATTTTTACACTCATCATAATTAAGAACAGAAAAACTATTTAACACACTTGGTTTTAACTTTGCTAACTCTTTTAAAAGACCTAAATTGGCATTAAAACTACTTTCATCGTTCTCAACAACAAAATATAAAAGTTTCCCATCTATGAAGTTCAAAAGCTCATTTATTTGCTCGTGTGTTTGTATATGCTTCATCGTGCTATCGCTTTGAAAGCAAATCGCATTTATGCCTAAAAGCTCACTGATGATTATTTCTTTTATACCGCTAAATATAAAGCAACAATCTTTTAGCAATCCATTTTTCTTTGATTTGATAAACTTTATAAACTTAGCATTGCTTCCTTTTAGTTTAAACCATTTTATTGTCTTATCTTTGACTATTTTTTCTTTTATAGCTATGCTCTTAATCTCGCCTTTATCTCTTAATATAAGTGCTAAACTTTTGTCGTTTTTAGAAAATCCAAAGTATTCATTTATGATATTTTCAAACTCATTTATTTTTACAAAATCTAATATTTTGCATAAATCCATAAAAAGCCTAAAATTACCAAAAAAGGTTTTATCTAATAATTCATTTCTCAAAATATCATCATAGTATAAGTTATAATCAGCCTGTAAAGAATAAGCCATATTTTTTAAATAGCTATCATCTTTTACAACTTCTTTTATAGGTTTAAAACTATCCACCTTTTGCGTTGGTAATTTATGAAAATCAACAAAGACCTCTAAAGCTTCTTTTGTGCTAACATTTTCTTTAAAAACTATAAAATCAATCACATCTCCACTAAAACTGCCGTTAAAATCAGTTATTAAGCTTGTGTTTGGTTTGATTTTAAGACTTGTGTTGTATTTTTCATTACCACTTCTATCAAAACTTAACCCATAGCGGTATAGTAAGAAGTTGGTTACAAAATGGTAATTTTTTGTATATGATTTTACCTCATCATTAAAAAGGCTTACACTCATTATAAAGCCTTTAATTCATAGTGTGACTTCTAAACCACTCATCAAGTCTAGCTTTATCATAAAATACTTTTTTACCTATTTTAATATAAGGAATTTTGTTTTGCATTCTATATTTGTTTTGTGTTTCTTTGCTTAGATTATAAAGCGTAACTACCTCTTGTATAGTTAAAAAATCTTTGTTTGTATTGTTTTCCATTTTCTATCCTTTTAAAATTACTTATGGAGTTCATAAAGCCTTTAAAAGAAATAGATAAGTTAAATTACAATACAATTCTTTTAAGGGCTTCAACTAAAGCTCTTATAATGAAATTGTGCGTTTTAACCCAGTCGCCAAACAAAATTAAAACGCACTTACTTGAAAGCCTTTTGAAGCTTTTCAAATTCCATTAAATTAAAAAAATATTCTTTTGAATATTTACGAAGTATTCTAGCAGTTTTCAAAGTATTTTGCCTTAATGCAAATTTATTACCATTTGTAACTATTTTTGGTTTCTTAGGTTTCTTTTGTTTCGTTATATTTCTTTTATTTCGCCTTTTTTTATAAGAAACAATTTTAAACTTAAATTACTAGCGATATTTTTCTAAAAAGTAACAAAAATTTTATTCATATTTTCTGTTTTTTTCATAATAAGCTAATATCTTTAAAGGTTTTTAATATATGCCTTAGCAGAAATAGCTAAAAAAGCACTGCGTGATAAGCCCATTTTCTTAGAATAAAAATCTATCTCATCTATAAGACTATTTTTTAAAGTGATAGCTAGGTTCTTACTTTTATCATTTTGCATAGGTTCAGGTATAAACTCGTTTTTTTCTAAAGCTTCTTCTAAATAACAAGCAAAAGCATTTTTTAAATCTTCTATTGCTTCATTTGGTGTTTTACCATCTCCTGCCATTAAAACAAGTTTATTTAGCTCTTTATCATCAAATTGTGCAAAGTAATCTCCATCTTCAAGTCTTACTAAATTAATCTTATAAGGTAAGTTCAAATAATAATTTATATCTTTTTTCATTTTTCCCCCTTTAAGTGCTTTAGTATTTGCTTTACATAAATTTCTTTTATAGGTTTATGCAAAGGCACAATAATACTTTTTCCATTTTTCTTAAACTTATGATGACTTCCCTTAATGCTAACAAGTTTATAACCATACCAACTTAAAAGCTTTTCTATATTGGCAAAACTTGCGTTTTTAGGGTTATTTTCTAATTCTTTAATTAACTTTTCTTTATTACTCATATATGTATTATATATATAATTATCTTAAAGCATTTTAAAGTCTTATAAGGTATTTTATATTTTATTAAGTATTTGTGTTTTATAATTTTTTTACATTCAAAAAAAAAGGGGGGGGGCTCAACCCCTACTTAATATAATCTAACAAATCTTTATTTATTCCACAAATTAAATCATTCAAAAAATCTTCTATTTTATCAGGCATTAGACCTATATTTGTTCCTTTTTCTTTTGTGCTTATGCGGGGATATAGTTTATTATTATTTTCTCTAAGCTTTAAAAGATTTTCAAAATGACAAGCTCTATTTCTTAGAGTATGTAACAAGTTTAAAACAATATTAACCTTATCTATATTATCAAAACCCTGTTTTGTGTTTTTATAAATAAAAAAGTTTCTATTGCTAGGACTATACTTTCTAAAATCAAAAGTCTTTAACTCTAAAATCTTGTTTTGCACCTTATAAGATACGATTAATTTAGCTACCACACCTAAGCTAAGGCGTGACAATATTTGATGAGGTTCTAAACTTTCTTTGTCTTTAAACTCATTTATTTTTGCCAGTAAAAAGGATTATCGCTTATTTTTATCCACTCTTTGCATTTAAAGCTTAGTTCATAATCTAACGCATTTCTTATATAAATCTCAAGTATAGCTATTTTAGGAATTATCTTAGATATTAATTTTAAGTTCTCAAAATACTCGTTTATATCTTTGTAATACTCTAATCTTTGTTTTGAAAAGATAAACTCTAAATCTTGCATTTATTCTTCTTGTAATTTCTTTAAAGCCTCGTTAGCTTTTTGACTTGCCTTAAGTGTATCATTAGTTGCATAAATGTTTATAGTGCTTAAGTCTCTATGCCCCAAAGTCCCGCTAATTACAGCAGGATTAACTCCATTTTGTATTAGCAAAGTAGCTTTTATATGCCTTGAAAAATGAGGCGTCCATTCTCTTACACCGCTAAGCTCTCTTATTTTAATTTCTTGTCTTGCTAGGTTTGATATTTTTTTACCGCTAACACTAGAAACAAAGACTAAACCTTTATCTTGTTTAACCTCATCTTTTAAAGCTTTTAAAGCCTTATAACACTCATCATCTAAGGCATACTCTTGTGCTTCGCCGTTTTTTGTTTTTGGTAAAAATATAGTTTTTCTTTCTAAATCTACATTTTGCCAAAGAAGACTTAAAACCTCATCCCTACGCCTACCACTATGTATAAGTAAAAACAAAGCCTTATAAAGTGAATTGTCTTTGTATAGTTCTAAAATAGCATTTAAAATAGCTTCATATTTGCCTTTAGGGTTGGTAACAAGCTTTTTATTTTGCACCTTATCAAGTTTTAAACCTAGAGTAACATTTTCATTAATCCATTTGTTTTTTATAGCATACTTAATCATAGGGTTTAAAACTTCTTTAATGGCTCTATTATATGTTTTTGGCTCTAACCCTTTGTTTTTTCATATCATTATAAAACTCTTGCACCTTATAAAGCGTAAGTTCATCCAAATGTATATTTCCTAAAGGTTCTAAAATATGATTATTAAAATGCTTATTAAGTTTCTAATGTGGCCTTTGTGTTGCTCGTTTAAATCTTTAATATTATAATTAGCTTTTATAAAGACCTCAAAAAGGTTTTTTATTAAAATACTAGAGTTTAAAGTATAAGTGGCACTAAAAAGCTTTTTAAACTCGTTTTCATATTCTTTAGCTCTTGCAAGTGCTATTCTCATATATTCGTTTTCATTCCAAGTAGGGCGTAAGGGGATAGTGAAAGCGTGTTGTTTTTCTTTACCGCCGTTTTGCATTCTAAATAAAAAGGCATTGATTTTATTTTTTTGTGTCTTTTTAGATGTGTTCCTTTTCCTATGGATATATTATAATCCTTTCTATCAATCGCCATTTTTAACCTTGTATTTTTGCTGTATTATAGCGTATTTAAAAGCCCTATAAACTTAATTAAATTATTATAGGTTACCTTTGTTTAAGGTTAAAGCCAAAATTGACCTTTTTTACCGCAAAACTTAAATGAATGAAAAGGACTATTTTTTAACTATCCTTTCATCCGGTTATTTTAAAAAGTTACCTGCTAAAAGGTTACCTTTTTAAAATAACTCGAAATGATACAATAGGACTTCAAAGACTTCAGCGTAATTTAAGTATAATTGCTCAAACTATGGTAAAATAGGGTTTTAAGTGGTGCGGATGAAAGGACTTGAACCTTCACGCATTGCTGCACCAGATCCTAAGTCTGGCGTGTCTGCCAATTTCACCACATCCGCAAAAGTGGTACGCTCAAGAGGATTCGAACCTCTGACCTACGGCTTAGAAGGCCGTTGCTCTATCCAGCTGAGCTATGAGCGCAAAAAAATAAAAGTAACAATGGGCTTATGGTGCGCCCGATAGGAATCGAACCCATAACCTACAGATCCGAAGTCTGTCGCTCTATCCAGTTGAGCTACGAGCGCTGATGGGGTGAGTGATGGGAATCGAACCCACGACCCTCAGGACCACAATCTGATGCTCTAACCGACTGAGCTACACTCACCATTTATAAAAATGGTCGGGGTGAAAGGATTCGAACCTTCGGCCCCTTGGTCCCAAACCAAGTGCGCTAACCAGACTGCGCTACACCCCGATGTATAAAAATAAAGCGTTATTCTACATAAAAAAATATTAAAAGTCAAGATAAATAAGAATATTTAGCATAAAAAATGCTAAATATTTTAAGAATTATTTGTTTGTTTTTTTTGTGAAATGATGTTTAAAATTTCAACTACCAAAGAAAAGATCATAGCTACATAAATATAGGCCTTATCTATATGAATATCAAAACTTTCACATACTAAAACAAAACCTATCATTACTAAAAATGCCAAAGCTAAAATTTTAATGCTTGGATATTTTTCTACAAAATCTGCAATTGGTTTAGAAGCAAAAAGCATTACTAATACTGCAATAATAACAGCAATAATCATAATCTCTATATCTTGAGCAATACCCACAGCAGTAATAACACTATCTAGAGAAAATACTATATCTATCACAGCTATTTCAGCAACTACAATCCAAAGTTTATTGCTGATTTTTATATTACTTTGACTTTCCTCTTGATGTGTTATACTTTCTTTGATTTCTTTGATAGATTTAACTATCAAAAACAATCCTCCAAGCAAAAGCACCAAATCCCTACCTGAAATTTCATTCCCTAATATACTAAATAAAGGTGTGACAAGCTTCATAACCCAAAACAAAGACAATAACAATAAAATTCTAGTAATCATCGCAAAAGCAAGGCCTAAAACTCTACCCTTATCTCTATGTTCTGGTGGTAATTTAGAAACCAAAATAGCCAAGAAAATGATATTATCAATCCCTAGCACAATCTCTAAAGCTGTAAGCGTAAGCAACACTACCCACGCATCCACACTAAAAATCCACTCAAACATTTAACTTCCTTAAAATAAAAAGCGTAATTATAATGATAAAAAATTAATCATTTTCAAAAATTTCAACAATAGTTGCAGGTAAAATTTCATACTCTAATTTATGAATTTTATCTTCAAATTCTTCAAAGCTTAGTTTAGCTTTTTCAAACGCCTTTTGAGCAATGATTTTACCACCATCAAGCTCTTCGTTAACCCAATGCACGCTAACACCCGCAACTTTCATATCGCTCTCATAACTTTCTTTGATAGCATGAGCACCTTTAAATAAAGGAAGCAAAGAAGGATGAAGATTAATAGCTTTTATATTTTGAGTGAAAATAGGACTTAAAATTCGCATAAATCCTGCTAAGATGGTCAGATCTGCTTGACTTTCTTTTATAATTTTTACCAACTCTGCGTCAAATTCTTCTCTTGAAGTAAATTTTTCATGCTCTATAATTTGAGTATTAAGGTTATATTTTAAAGCTCTTTGTATACCATAAGCTTCTTTTTTATTGCACACGCATAAAACCACTTCAAAGGTATTTTTACCAAAAGTTTTTTTATGTAATTTTGCTAAAATATTTTCCAAATTACTTCCATTACCACTAAATAAAATTGCTAATTTTATAAGCATTTTAACCCCTTTATCAATTTTAAAGCATCAAAACTAATTTTGTTTTTCTTATAATTTTTAGCTACTAAAGCATGAGCTAATACTGCATTTTTAGCAGCTTCTAAAGCATTAAATTTAGCTCCAAGCAAAGCTGCTATCATACCACTTAACACATCCCCACTTCCACCTTTTGCTAAAGCTTCATTGCCACAATTTACTATAAAAAATTTTTCTTTTTGAGCAATAATAGGATTAGCTCCTTTTAATACCAAAACACATTGAAATTTAGAACTAAACTTTCTTGCATAAAAAAAGCGTTTGTTTTGAATTTCTTCTACGCTTATATCCTCATTAAAACAAAGTTTTAAAAGCATACAAAATTCTTTAGGATGAGGGGTTAAAACAACATCTTCTCTAGCAAGATATGAAAGTAAATTTTCACTTTGAAAGCAATTTGCGTCTAAAACTAAAGGAATGTTTTTTAATCTTTCATCTTTTAAAATACTTAAATCATCAAGTCCCATACCTATAGCAGCTGCATTTATTTTGCTTTCAATATCATCTTTTAGCATAATCAAAGGTGAAAAACTTTCTTTAGCCACTAAAGATACAAGTCCTGCTCCAAATTCTAAAGCACCGAGTCCAGCTAGAGTACCTGCACTTTTATTTGCAAAAATATAAATATGGCCAAAATCGCCTTTATTTGAGTTAATCTTTTTTGTAATAAGTTTTAAATCTTTTTTTTCTAGTAAAAAACTTGAAGTATTTTGCATATAAGGTTTTAAACCCAAATTTGCAATTTTAATTTTACCTGCAAATTCTTTTGCAAAATCTTCTAATAAAATTTCTTTAATCACTCCCATGCAAAGAGTGTAATCAGCCTTAAAACATAGCTCTTGTCCAAGACCACTAGGAACATCACAAGCTATTTTTAAAGCCTTACTTTTAGCAATTTTTTTAAAAATTCTTTGCAAATTTTCATCTAAAGCTTTATTTAAACCACTCCCAAAAACACAATCAACAATGATGTCAAAATCTTTAAATTTAGGTTCTTTTTTTAAAAATTTAAAACCTATATTTTTTAAAATTTGCTCTTGCTTGATAAACATTGTATTTTTTTTATATGGCATAACAAAAGCAAAAGCTTTTTTTAAATGCCTTATAGCCACAAGTCCATCAGCTCCATTTCCACCAGCACCAAGCAAAAATAAAATTTTAGCATTTTTTATGTTTTTACTTTTTTTCTTAATCAAATTTGCAAGCTCTATGCCTGCATTTTCCATCATTAAAAACTCATCCAAACCTTTTTCAATAAGCTTTTTTTCATAAGAAATATTATCTTTAAATACTGCTTTCATCGCTCATCTCACATTTTATAAATTTTTGAGTTTTAGCGCCTAGCTCTTTAAGCTTTATCACTCTTGAAGCGATATTTCCACTTCCATGAGTAAGCTTTGTTTGCATATTATCTACATTTGAATTTAATCTTTTAACATTTTCTTTGATTTTTTCAAAATCATCCAAAACGCCTGCAAATTTATCATGAAATTTACCCAGTTCATCAAAAGCTTTTAAGATATTTTCATTACTTTGTATATTTTTCCATGAAATATTTATAGTATTTAATGCCATAAAAAGAGTGTTTGGTGTAGTTAAATAAACTTTTTTTTTATAAGCGTATTGATAAATTTCAAGATCTACATTTAAAATCAAATCTAGAATATTTTGATAAGGTATAAAAAGCAAAACAAACTCATAAGTGTGTTTATCATACTGCATATAAGGCTTTTTAGCTAATTCATCAATTCTCGATTTTAGATTATAAGCTAAATCAAGACAGGTATTTTTACTAATATCTTCAAACCTAAAATCACTTGGTAGAGAAAATTTTGCATCTATAACTATACTTTTTTGTTTATCTAAAAACACAACCGCATCAGGAATGTAAGTTTTACCCTCATCTTGAAATCTCTCTTGCAATTTATACTGCACACCCTCTACTAAACCGCTATTTTCTAAAACTGATTTTAGTTGCAATTCTGCAAAATTACCACGAATTTTTTTATCTCCTTTTAAAATTTTAGCTAGCTTATCTGCATTTTCTCCCATATTTTGACTAAATTTAAACATATGATCAATTTGTGTTTTAATGCTAACTTCATTTTGACTGAGTTTTTCACTATATTCTTTAACACTTTTTTTCACAGGCAAGAAAATTTCTTCTAAGATTTTTTTTGTATCTTCATTGAGCATAAGTTTGTTTTGATTTAAGATACTAGCATTTTGTTTTTGGAAATTTTGCTCTAGCTCTTGTTTTAATCCCGCCAAACTTTGTTTATATTTTTCTTCTAATTTTATTAAGGTTTGAGTGTATTCTTCTTTTAAATTTGCACGCTCTTTTAAATGCATATTTAAAAGTTCTTGTTGAGTTTGTTCTTTTTGTGCTAATTTTGCCTCTAAAGCTTCATTTTTAGATAAATACGATATTTTTTCATCTAAAAGTTTGGAATTTTTTTCTATAAGTGTAGTTTTTTCAAACTCTAAATTAGAAAGTTGATTTTGCAAAGTCATATTGTTTTGATTTAAAAATTCTAACTTTACTTTTTCTTTCTGACTTTTAAATACCACCCATACAAAAGCTAAAATTACAACAGCCAAAAAAGCTATTAAGATATTTTCCATTTTTAAGCCTTTGCTTTTTCAAGGAAATAAATATTTTTCTCATTTGCTTCTTTAAATTGTTTCATCTTTGGTAAAAGTTCTTTCATCAAAGCTTTGAAATTTTTAAAGCCGAAATTTTGTGGAATAAAATTTGCATGTTTTCTGTTCATATTGGTACGAATTTGAGCATATTCTGCGCGACCTTTTTCTTCTATCAAAGCCTCTACGATATTGATTAAATCTTTGATATATTCTTTTTCAATTATGACTTTTGTTTTTGATTTATCTTGATCTAAATAAAAGAATTCACTAAAGGAATTCACATAAGATTTTACAGCTTGCTTTAAACCCATGCCTATAACTTGTTTTTTATTTTCTTTTAGCTTCTGTATCAAACTAGTATAATCACTATCGCTTGATACAATAACAAAAATATCAATATCTTTTTCATAAAAAACACTCATAATATCAGTAATTAAATACATATCACTTGAATTTTTATTAGCTAAAAAATTAAATTGTTGCATAGCAATGATAGAATATTGTGCAATTTGTTCTTTCCAATTTTGTATATTTTTTTGAGTCCAATCTCCATAAATTCGCTTTATAACAATTTCTCCATAATCAGAAGCAATACCAAAAATCGATTTTGCGTATTTTGAAGGAATATTTTCCGCATCTATAAAAATTGCTATGCTTTTATTTTCCATTTTTACTCCTAAATATTTCTCATTCTAAAACTTAATGCTTTTAAAATATGAGTTTTTAAAATCAACTCACTTTGCTCTAAATCTGCAATGGTTCTTGCTACTTTTATAGTTTTATTTACCCCTCTTTGAGAAAGATTATATGAATTTATAGCCTTTTGCAAAATTTCATTAGCAGAAGACTCTAAAATACAAAATTGTTTCATCTGTTCATCATTTAATTTAGCATTAAACTCTTCTTGCTGTCTTTGTTTTTGAAATAAAAATCCTTTAAATACCATCTCGCTCATTTGCTCTGATGTTAAACTCATTTTATCCTTATATGAAATTTCATCCATAGCTACATAAAGATCAATCCTATCTAAAATAGGAGATGAAATTTTATTTTTATATTTTTTAATTTCTATCTCTTGGCAACGACAATTTTGATTTTTAGAAAATAAATTTCCACAAGGACAAGGATTTTGCGCACAAGCAAATAAAAATTTAGTTTCATAAATCACTTTGGTATTAACTCTTGAAATAAGAATTTTAAAATCCTCCAATGGCTCTCTTAAACTTTCTATGATTTGTTTTGAAAAATGGGGAAACTCATCAAAAAACAAAACTCCTCCATTTGCAAGTGCTATTTCTCCTATCTTGGCATTTTTAGTTCCTCCACCAAAAATACTAGCCCTAGTACTTGTATGATGAGGACTTCTAAAAACCCTACTAGCGCTAAAATCATCATCTAAAGAATTTAATGACTTATAAGCGTTTTGAGCTAAAATTTCTTTCAAGCTTTGCGGTGGCATGATAAAAGGAAGTCTTTTAGCACACATACTTTTACCGCTACCTGGACTACCTTCAAATAAAATATTATGCATTCCTAAAGCTGCTATTATACAAGCAAATTTAGCATTTTCTTGGCCTTTAACTTCCTTAAAATCATAAGGAAAGCTAGTGTTTTTTATATATTTTTCCCCATTAAATTTTATAGCATTTTCAAATAAAGGATGCGCATTGCATATATGATAATTCTCATATTTTTTTTCTTTAAAAAAATCTACAGCCTGGGCTAAATTTTCTAAAGCATAAATTGTTAAATTAGGTATCATTGAAGCTTTTTGTGCTATGGCTTTTGGCACTACTACTTTGGCATTTTGTATTTTTGTACTTAAAAAAAGCAAGATAGAAAATAAACTAGCAGTGCTTTTTATACTCCCATCTAATCCAAGTTCTCCAAAAACAAAAAAATCATCTAAAATTTCTTTTTGAAATAAAATCAAAATTGCAATAGCTAAGTCAAAATGAGAACCATTTTTAGGAATATCCGAAGGACTTAAGTTGATAGTAATTTTTTGTGCTGGAAAGCTAAAATTCTGACTTAACAAAGTTGCTTTAATTCTTTCAGTGCTTTCTTTGATGGTAGAGTTTGCAAGACCCACTATGCTAAAGCCTGGCAAGCCTCTTGTGAAAGTTGATTCTACATCGATGATATCAAGTTCTGTAGAAAAACTTGCACATTTTAGCTTTTTCATTTATTCTTTTTGGATTTTTTCTTAAAGTCTTTATCAAATTTTTGACGCTTTAAAAAAGAAAGTTTTTCTATAAATAAATGTCCATCAAGATGATCAACTTCATGTTGGATAGCCACTGCTAAAAACTCATGTGCTCGCAAACTTTGTGGCTTTCCAAACCTATCTTGATAATCAAGTTGTATATTTTTATAACGCATTACATCTTCATAAAAACCTGGTATACTTAAACAACCCTCATTACAAGAAATTCTTTCATCATCTAAAGGTGTTATAATGGGATTGATGATTTCTAAAAGAGTTTGTTTGTCTTCTTTTTGCTCACCTTCTTCATCACCAATATCTACAAGTAAAGCTCTAATTGGCACATCAACTTGGATAGCTGCCAAACCTACACCTTTATTAGCTATCATTGTTTCATACATATCATCTAAAAGTATATGTAAATCTTTATCAAAATTTTCTACTTTTTTTGATTCTAAAAATAATCTTGGATTAGGATAGGTAATTATCTTTCTTATCATTTTTCTTTTTCCACTATTACAAAAGGTTCTAAATTTTTTCCCGAGTCTTTTAAAGCTTCAATGCATTTTTCTATTAATTCTTCACCTTTACTGTCACTATTAACTGCACTAATAGCAACCTCCACATCTGCTTCTATTTCTTTATCTGCTAAGAAAAAATTTGAATTTTCTAAGGATTCTAAAATTTTATTGCATATTTCTTGTGCTTTTTCTAAATTAGTATGAGAGATCATTATAGCAAAAATATTATTTCCACAATGTGCTACTATATCACTTGAAGAAACATTTTTACTAAAAATTTTACAAACACTTTTTAAAAAGGCATTTTTCTCTTTTTGAGTATAAGTTTGCTCTAAAATTTCCTCTTTTACTCTAAAGAATATCAAAGAGGTATAATAATTATATTTAGCATTACTCTCTATGCTTTTTTCCAAATTTTCTAAAAAATATTTTTTATTAAAAACTCCAAATTTAGAGTCAAAATCACTCTGCTCTTCTATATGTTTATAAGTCTGTCTAACCTCATCAAAATTTTCTTTAATCTCATCTGAATACTTATCTAAAATGCTAGAAAATCTTGAAAGGTCTGTTTCAAGGGCATGGATTACATTAGAAACAGCTAAATTTCCTGTACTAATAGCAAGTTCTGAATTACGCCTTTTTAGCATATCTTTAACTGTTTCAAGATGCCTATAAATCATGGCAATATATTGCAATAATGCCGAAGTAGAATTAAAACTTTTCTTTATTTCTTGTTCTATATTTGCACGCTTAAGACCATCATCATTTTGCTCAAATTCCATAATCTCACCAACTTTTTTCTTAAAAGCTCCTGGACGCTCTTCAAGCATTTTTTGAAAATAAACCCCATAATTAGTAGGAGTTGGAGGCACATTATCTTTTACAAGTTCAGTTAAAATAGATTTCGCAAATTTCTCAAATTCGCCTCCACTAATTTTTTGAATTTTTGGAGCTTCTTTGGCTGGAGTTGGATCGCTATTTAAATTTAAATCAGCAAATAAATCATCATCTAGCATTGCTTTGTTTCCTTATTTAAAACTTTTTTCCAAAACCTTATCGATTAAGCCATATTCCTTAGCCTCTATAGCACTCATAAAAAAATCTCTATCGGTATCTTTTTCTATTTTAGAAAGTTTTTGCTTAGTATTTTTTGCCAAAATATCATTTAAAATCGCTTTTAATCTTAGAATTTCTTTTGCCTGAATTTCTATATCTGTTGCTTGTCCTCTTGCACCACCTAGTGGTTGGTGGATCATAATTCTTGAATTTGGCAGAGCAAATCTTTTCCCTGGAGCACCACAACTAAGCAAAAATGCACCCATAGAAGCAGCTTGACCAATACAAATAGTACTTACATCAGCTTTAATATAATTCATCGTATCATAAATACTAAATCCACTTGTCACAACCCCGCCTGGTGAGTTAATATAAAGATAAATATCTTTTTGAGGATCTTCAGCTTCTAAAAACAAAAGCTGTGCCACGATAGAAGCAGCAAGATCATCATTGATCTCACCACTTAGCATGATAATCCTATCTTTTAAAAGTCTTGAGTATATATCATAACTTCTTTCGCCTCTGCTTGTTTTTTCAACTACATAGGGTATATATGAACTCATTATTTTTCACTTTCTTTTTCGGTTTTCTTTTTATCATTTTTTTTAAAAATATCAGCAAAAAGTTTTTCTTCAATTAAAGACATTTTAATGGCAGGTAATGCACCTTGCTTTTTATAATTATCTAAATGTTCTTGTGGGTTAAAACCATATCTATAAGCTTCAAAATAAATTGCTTGGATTAATTCCTGATCGCTTACTGTAACATTTCTAAGTTTTGCTAGCTCGTCTATAATGAAAGTTAATTTTACGCTTTTTTGCGCATCTTCTTTGAAACTCTCTCTTTTTTCTTTATATTTAGCCTCATCTTTAAATTCTTTTAATTCCTCTTCGCTTAAAGTTCTTAAAGAGCTTCTAAATTGCATATCTGTTTCTTGCTCTACTATATTTCTTGGCAAAACAAAGTCAAACTTAGCTACTAAAGCTTCTGCAAATTGATTTTTAAGCTCATCATTAATAAGTTTAAAGATTTTTTCATTTTTTAGTTGTTCTTTTAATTTTGCGTCTAATTTTTCAACACTTGGCTCTTTTTCTTCAGGAAGTAAGTTTTTTAAAAGCTCTTCATTTAATTCAGGTAATTTAAGTTCTTGAATTTCATGAATTTTTACTTTAAATACCGCATCTTTTCCTGCTAAATGTGCTGCACCATATTCTTTTGGAAAAGTTACATTAATATCTTTTTCTTCACCTGCTTTTAAACCAATCATACCTTCTTCAAATCCTGGTATGAATTGTTTTGAGCCAATCTCTAAAACATAATTTTGAGCTTTTCCACCATCAAAAGCTTTACCATCAACAAAACCTTCAAAATCAAATTTAGCAAAATCGCCTTCTTTTAAAGCTCTTGCTTCTTTAATCGCTTCAGGAGTAGCAAATCTTTTTAATAATTCTTCTTTTTTTGCATCAATTTCTTTTTGAGTTACTTTTGGTGTATTATAAGTTGGAATTAGTTCTTCATATCCATCTAATTTTACTTCTGGCTTAAAAGATAATACCATTTGAGCTTCAATATCGCCATCTTTTCTATCAAATTTTTCAAAATATGGCTCACCTACTAAATCTTTAGCCTCTTTTTTAACTTCTTTTAAAGCACCATCTACAGCATTTCTTAAAAGATCTTGCTCCGCATCTCTTGTAAGCTCTTTTTTATATCTTTTAAGTATAGCAGCAACAGGAACTTTTCCTGCTCTAAAACCATCCATTTTCATAGTTTTAGACGCTTTTTTAGCTAATTTTTCAACTTCTGCTTTAATAGCTCCTTGAGCAATTTTCACAGTAGCATTTGCATTTGCAAAATCAATTAGTTTTGCTGTAACTTCCATAATATTTTCCCTTTTCTAAATAAAATTTTTTGATAATATACCAAAATTTTCCTTATCACTTTATATAAAAATAAAAATATGTTAAAATTTTAATTTTTGATGGAGAAAAAATGCAAGAAAAATTTGAACAATCAGTAAAAAATATGTTAGAAATTATCGGGGAAAATCCGCAAAGAGAAGGACTTTTAAAAACTCCTACAAGAGTTTTTAAAGCTTTTGAATTTTTAAATAGTGGTTATAAACAAGATCCAAAACAAATACTAAATGATGCCTTATTTGAAAGCTCAAACAACGAAATGGTTTTAGTAAGAGATATAGAATTTTACAGTCTTTGCGAGCATCATCTTTTACCTTTTTTTGGGCGCGTACATGTTGCGTATATACCGGATAAAAAAGTCGTAGGTCTTAGTAAAATTCCACGCCTTGTGGAAGTTTTTGCAAGACGCTTGCAAATTCAAGAACAACTCACAGAACAAATCGCAGAATCTTTAATGGAACATGTAGGTGCAAAAGGTGTTGGAGTAGTTATTGAAGCAAGACATATGTGTGTTGAAATGCGTGGGGTGCAAAAAGTAAATTCTACTACTAGCACTTCAGCACTAAGAGGTAGCTTTTTAAAAAGTGAAAAAACAAGAAAAGAATTTTTCACTTTAATTAACTCAGCAAAACAGGTTAGATTTTAATGGGTTTAGAAAAACTTCGTAGCAAAATTGCTTCACAAAATCTTGCTAGTGTTTTTGGACAAATTACTAAAATTTCAAGTACTAGTATAGAAATAAATGGCTTAAAAACTAGCATAGGTGATATCATTAAAATAGTTTCTAGTGAAGATGAGAGTAAAGAAGCTATGGCTATGGTGGTAGAAGTAGATGAAAATTTAAGCTATTTGAGTCCTTTTGGTTTTGTGGAAGGTTTTAAAATAGGCGATCGTGCTTTTATCAACGATGCAGGTATGCAAATAGGAGTTAGTGATGAACTTTTAGGAAGAGTAGTCGATCCTTTTATGCGACCAAAAGATGGTAAAGGACCTATTGAGGCAAGTAAATTTATGCCTATTATGCGAGCACCTATTGATGCAATGAAGCGAGGTTTGATAGAAGAAGTTTTTCCAGTAGGTGTTAAAACAATAGATGCACTTTTAACTTGCGGGGTAGGACAAAAGCTTGGGATTTTTGCAGGAAGTGGGGTTGGCAAATCAACTCTTATGGGTATGATAGTGAAAAATTCCAAAGCTCCTATTAAAGTCATAGCTTTAATAGGAGAGCGCGGTAGAGAAATTCCTGAATTTATACAAAAAAATCTTGGTGGTAAACTTGATGATACTGTCATCATCGTTGCAACAAGTGATGATAGCGCGCTGATGAGAAAATACGGAGCATTTTGTGCTATGAGTGTGGCTGAATATTTTAAAGAACAAGGTAAAGATGTGTTATTTATCATGGATAGCGTAACGCGTTTTGCTATGGCTCAAAGAGAAATAGGTCTTGCTCTAGGTGAACCACCTACAACAAAAGGTTATCCGCCAAGCGTTTTAAGTCTTTTACCTCAGCTTATGGAAAGAACAGGAAAGGAAGAAGGTAAAGGCACCATAACAGCTTTTTTTACCGTGTTGGTTGATGGGGATGATATGAGTGATCCAATAGCTGATCAAAGCAGATCTATCCTAGATGGGCATATAGTGCTTAGTCGCGAACTCACTGACTTTGGAATTTATCCACCTATAAATATACAAAATTCAGCCTCAAGGGTTATGGGGGATATTATCAGTGATGAACATAAGCTAGCTGCTAGAAAATTTAAGCGTTTAAATTCTTTGCTTAAAGAAAATGAAGTGCTATTGCGTATTGGTGCTTATCAAAAAGGTACCGATAAAGAACTCGATCAAGCTATTGCTAAAAAAGATTTTATGCAACAATTTTTAAGTCAAAATCCTGAAGAAAATTTTGAATTTGAAGATACGATTAATATGCTTAAGATGATTGATACATAATAGTTGGAATATTTTTTGCTTTTTTTGATAAAAAAGTCATGAAAAAAGGATAGATCATGTCAAATATAGCATTTTTAGATCATCAACAAAGCTTAGGTTTAAAATATACCGATATTTGTCAAAATATTTTTGAAAGAGAAATTTTTACACATATGTTTTTAGAATGCATAAGTTTTGTTTTACTAGAAGATAAAGCAAAATTAAAATATTTAAAAATTATCGCTTCAAAAGAAGATTTTATAATCGAATTTAAAATCAATAATCAAAAAAAATCTTTTATTATTAATAATAAAAAAGTTCTAAATGAAGAATTCAGTGCAAAAAGAATGACTCAAGATGAATATGAAAGAGAAGTGGCGAGAATTTATCAAATCGAAAGATATTTAAAAGCCCAAAATAATCTTCAAAATTTTTCTAATGAAATTAGCACTACAATGAAAAATCTTTTTAAAGATATGGATGAATTTAAAAATTATATCGATATGCTTGAAGCAAAAGAAAACACCCACAATCATTACTTATCAAAAATTTATAATATAGCTTAATATTTACCAAACTTTGCCGATAATACCTTTGATCCAAACAAAAGGAGTATGTTATGGGCGAAGTTACAAACAATCAAGCAAACTTAATGCTTAACATTGCAACTACTATGATGAAAAAAACCATAGAAGTTAATGAAAATGCAGTAATGCAAGTACTTGAAGGCGTAAATGCAAACCCTGCTCCAACTACTACTCCTACTGCTAGTTCAGGATTACTTGACATTTACGCTTAAAATTTTTCTCTTCAATTCAAAAATTTTGGCATAGCTTTTGCTTTTTAAAAGTTAAGCAATATTTTTGAAGAGAAGAGTTATGTTTGTAAATTCTAATGTTAATCCGTATCAGAATTTTGCAAATTATCCTTTTGCAAAAACTGGACACATAGAAGAAAAAAAAGAAAATACTAATATTAAAAGTGATTTACTTGATATCAATGGTTCTAATTTAGACTATAAAGTGACTTATGCAAGTGAATTTGGTTTTAGAATCAACGAGCAAGGTTTTTTTGAAAAAGATCTTAATAAAGCAGCTGCTTTGCCTCTTGATTATGATATTAATATAAAAAGTATAAGAGAAATTTCAAAACAACTTATAAAGCTTGATGAGAATTTAAATTATAACAAAATAGATTTACCAAGACTTTTAAACACTTATCACAACACATTAAAAACTATAAATCCACAGTTTCAAAACAATGACAATGATTTTTTAAGTAAAGCTCAAATTTCAGAGTTAAATCAAGGTTATAGTTATACTTATGAGGGTAAAATTTTAAAAGTTTATGAAAATGCTAAAAATTTACAAAATGCAAAAGAATCAAATAAAAATTTAAACACCTTAATGCTTGATAATAAAATAGGTGACTTTGCGTTTAACGCAAGCATAGAAAATACAGCTAGTAATCCTGTTATCAAACCTTATTTAAATAAACAAGGGGAGGTTTCTAAAAGTGGATTGCTGCTCAATTATATTTATCATGATTTAAAAGAACAAAATCACAATAAAGCTAATTTTTTTCTATCGCCTATTGAGTTGGATATGTCCTCTAGTGTAAATTTTCAAAAACTCATGAGAGGTCAAATGAGTATGCAAGATTATATTAATGAAAACAATAAAGAAAAAATGAGTTTTGATTTATATTTATATATCAATGGAGTAGATAAAAACAACACCTCAGAAGATAAGCTTTCAGTTTTCTTTCAACAATATATTAACTATCAACATAGCATTAACATGAAAGAATTTGCCAATTCAAGTTCTATTTATAGTCTTTATAGCGAGCAAGTTAGTAAAGAAATTGAAGTTTTAAAAGAAGAATTCAATCAAAACAATCCTAATATTGATCTTGAAAAAATCAATACTCAAAAAGAACTTTTAGATACTCAATTTTTAGAAAATAGAAAAAAACAAGCTAGTATTAACAAAATTTTACATTCTTATTTAAATGCTATGGCTTAACTTGTGCTAAAATAATAATGTAAATTATTACACAAGTTAAAAACTTACTTGATTTAATATTAAATTTAATATTTTAGTGTATATTAACAAAAAAGATAAAAATTATCCTAATTAAAGGAGTATAATTTGAAAGTATATTTAGATAACAACGCAACAACACAACTTGCACCAGAAGCTTACGAGCTTATGAAGCCTTTTTTAAAAGAGCATTTTGGAAACCCAAATAGCCTTCATCAATGGGGTAGTGCAACCCATCCTGCCTTAAAAGAAGCTATGGATAAACTTTATATAGGTGTAGGAGCAAGTGATTTAGATGATATTATTATCACTTCCTGTGCTACAGAAAGTATCAATTGGGTGTTAAAAGGTGTGTATTTTGATAAAATTTTAAATAGCGATAGAAATGAAGTAATTATCTCTAGCGTAGAACATCCCGCAGTAGCTGCTAGTGCTATGTTTTTGAAATCTTTAGGGGTAAAAGTTATAGAACTTGGTGTTGATCATGAGGGTGTTTCTAGCGTAAAAGATTTAAAAGAAGTTATTTCAGATAAAACTGCCCTAGTGAGTATTATGTGGGCAAATAATGAAACTGGTATGATTTTTCCTATAGAAGAAATGGCTCAAATTACTCATGAATACGGAGCGTTATTCCATACTGATGCAACCCAAGCTGTTGGAAAAATCAAAGTTAATTTTGCAAAAGCTGGAGTTGATTTCGCTTCATTTTCTGCACATAAATTCCATGGTCCAAAAGGAGTTGGTGGGCTTTATATTAAAAAAGATATAGAACTAACTCCACTTTTACATGGTGGTGAGCATATGGGTGGCAGAAGAAGTGGAACTTTAAATGTGCCATATATTATAGCAATGGCAGAAGCTTTAAGAATTGCAAATACTATGCTTGACTTTGAAAATTCACACATTAGAAAATTAAGAGACAAACTAGAAGATTTAATTTTAGCAATGCCTGATACAAGCGTAGTTGGAGATAGATCAAGAAGAGTTCCAAATACAATTTTAGCAAGCATTAAAGGCGTAGAAGGTGAAGCTATGCTTTGGGATTTAAATAAAAATGGCATAGCGGCAAGCACTGGATCAGCCTGCGCTAGTGAAGCACTTGAGAGCAACCCTATCATGGAAGCAATTGGTGCTGAAAATGATTTAGCTCATACTGCCCTAAGACTTTCTTTATCTAGATTTAACACAGAAGATGAAATTGATTATACAGCAGAGCAGATAAAAAAAGCAACGCAAAGACTTAGAGCAATCTCAAGTACTTATGCGTATAAGCCTGAAAATATTTAAAGGATAAAAAATGGCAAAAAATAATTTAATTGGCGGATCTATTTGGGATGAGTATTCTCAAAAAGTACAAGATAGAATGAATAACCCTCAACATATGGGCGAATTTACACAAGAAGATGCACAAAAAGCAAATGCAAAACTTATTATTGCAGATTTTGGAGCTGAAAGCTGTGGTGATGCAGTTAGACTTTATTGGCTAGTGGATGAAAAAACAGATAAAATCATTGATGCTAAATTTAAAAGCTTTGGCTGTGGAACAGCAATAGCAAGTAGTGATACTATGGTTGATCTTTGCATAGGTAAAACCGTGGATGAAGCTGTTAAAATTACAAATTTAGATGTTGAATTTGCTATGAGAGATAATCCGCAAACTCCTGCGGTTCCACCTCAAAAAATGCATTGTTCGGTTATGGCTTATGATGTTATCAAACAAGCAGCAGCACATTATAAAGGAGTCAATCCTGAAGACTTTGAAGATCAAATTATAGTTTGTGAATGTGCTAGGGTAAGCCTTGGAACTATCAAAGAGGTAATTAAACTAAATGATTTACATACAGTAGAAGAAATCACACAATTTACAAAAGCAGGAGCTTTTTGTAAATCTTGTGTTAAGCCTGGAGGACATGAGAAAAAAGATTATTACCTTGTAGATATTTTAGCTGAAACTAGAGCCGAAATGGAAAGAGAAAGATTAAAAGATCAAAGTAAAGCAGATATTGCTTTTGATGATATGACCATGGTTAAACAATTAAAAGCAGTAGAGGCTGTTTTAGATAGCGATGTGCGTCCGATGCTACACGGAGATGGTGGGGATTTAGAAGTAATTGATATACAAAAAAGTGAAAGTAAAAATATAGATGTATATATACGCTATCTTGGGGCTTGCAGTGGTTGCTCAAGCGGAAGTGGCGCAACTTTATATGCCATAGAAAATATCTTACAAGAAGAACTTAGTCCAAATATACGCGTTATACCTGTTTAAGCAGTTTTTCTGCTTAAACTTTTAAATTTCAAGCCTTTTTATGTTAAAATAACGCATTAATTAAAAATTTAAAAAGGCTATTTATATGCAAAGACTTCAAACCTTTGTTAAAAGCGAAACTTTTCCGGGTGTTTTGCTAATATTTTTCACTTTACTTGCATTAATTTTACAAAACAGCTCTTTAACAGATCAATACACCAACTTTTTAAATATTCCTTTTGGGTTTCAAGCAGGAAGTTTAGAAATTTTCAAACCTTTGCTTTTATGGATTAATGATGGACTTATTGCGATTTTTTTCTTTGCAATAGGACTTGAATTAAAATATGAAGTAACAAGAGGACAGCTAAATAGTATAAAAGCTATGTCTTTACCTGTATTTGCTGCACTTGGTGGTATGATAGTACCTGCATTGATTTTTGCATTTTTTAATTATAAAGATGCTTTTGCTTTACAAGGTTGGGCTATACCAACAGCGACTGATGTGGCTTTTGCAGTAGGAATTTTAATGCTTTTAGGTAAAAAAGTACCTACTTCATTAAAATTATTCTTGCTTTCTTTGGCTATTTTTGATGATTTGGGTGCGATTATTGTGATTGCTTTATTTTACACAAGCGAGCTTTCAGTATTTGCTATGATCGCTGCTTTGGTATGTATATTAGCACTTTATTTATTAAATCATTTTCATGTTACTAAAAAATCCTTTTATATCATTATAGCTATAGTATTTTGGATAAGCATGCTAAAAAGTGGAGTGCATGCAACTTTAGCGGGTGTGATTACTGCTTTGTTTATACCACTTGAAACAAAAAATGGAAAATCTTTTTTAAAAGAAATCGAACATGATTTAGCACCTTGGGTAAGTTATTTTATTTTACCTATTTTTGCCTTTGCAAATGCAGGTGTTGATTTAAAAGATATGGATCCAAGCTTTATGTTTTCTTCGGTTAGCTTAGGTATTATTTTAGGTTTATTTTTAGGAAAACAAATAGGTGTCTTTTTATTTTCATATATTAGTATAAAACTAGGCTTAGCAAAACTTCCACAAAATGTTAATTTCAAACAACTCTATGGAGTTTGCATACTCACAGGTATAGGTTTTACCATGAGCTTTTTTATAGATGGCTTAGCTTATCAAAATAGTGATATTTTTGCATATTCAGATAAGCTTGCTATTTTAATAGCCTCTTTGTTAAGCGCTGTGATTGGCTATGTTTATTTAAAATTCATTTATAGTTTCAAAAAATGAAATTTAAAAACCTCCAAAGTTTTTTATCTCTTGAAATTTTAGGAGGATTGTTGCTTTTAATAGCAACAATCTTTGCTTTATTACTCAAAAATAGCCCTTATGGACAACACTATATGAATTTTTTAAGTGTAGAAATGGGTATAAAAATAGGAGCTTGGGAGCTTTTTAAACCTTCTTTGTTATGGATTAATGATGGACTGATTGCAATTTTTTTCTTTGCAATAGGACTTGAATTAAAAAAAGAATTTGTTCAAGGAGAATTTAAAACTCTTAGCAATATTACGCTACCCTTAATAGCTGCTATAGGTGGTATAGTAGTACCTGCTTTGATATTTTGTGCTATTAATTTTAATGATACTTATGTTTTAAAAGGTTGGGCTATACCAACAGCAACTGACACTGCATTTGCTCTAGTTATACTTGCAATGCTAAAACAACGCATACCAAGCTCTTTAAAAATATTTTTAGTTTCTTTGGCGATTTTTGATGATGTAGGAGCTATTTTAATCATTGCTATTTTTTATACAGGTGAGCTTTCAACTTTGGCTTTTTTTGTTGCCTTTTGCTGCATTGTTGGCTTGTTTTTACTTAATCGCTTAGGTAATGAAAGAAAATCATTTTATTATATACTTGGTGCTCTGCTTTGGCTTAGTGTATTAAAAAGTGGAGTACATGCGACTTTAGCAGGTATTATTACTGCTTTATTCATTCCTGTATATACAAAAAACAATCATGCTTTATTAGAAGAAATTGAGCATGGTTTAAAATTTTGGATAGCTTTTATAATATTGCCACTTTTTGCTTTTGCAAACGCAGGAGTTGATCTTTCTAAAATAGAATTTCATATGCTTTTTAGTGGTGTAAGCATGGGTATATTTTTGGGACTTTTTGTTGGAAAACAACTAGGTGTATTTGGCTTTGCCTATATGGCGATTAAATTCAAACTTGCAAAACTACCAAAAGATGCAAATTTTAAACAACTCTATGGAGTTTGCATACTCACAGGTATAGGTTTTACCATGAGCTTTTTTATAGATGCTCTTGCTTATGAAGTGAGTGATATATTTAATTTTGTAGATAACTTTGCAATCTTACTAGCCTCATTAGCTTCTGGTGTATTTGGCTATTTTTACCTGCGTTTTATTAAATAATTAAGCTTTTTTTAAATTAAATAAGATATAATTTCATTTCTTATTTAATGTTTTGGCCCATTCGTCTAGCGGTTAGGACATCGCCCTTTCACGGCGGTAACACGAGTTCGAGTCTCGTATGGGTCACCACTCTTTTAACTCCTAAATAAAAATAGCATAAACAATAGTTTCAATATTTAAGCTTAATATAAATTTAATATATCAAATAAATATTCTAAAATAAAATATAAATAAATATTGCTTACTAGCAAAGCTCGCAGGGATTTTATAAAAACATTATAAATAACAAAACTTGCATTTTAAAATCTAAAAAATAAAATTAGCTTTCTTTATTTTCTCCATCTTTAAAAGAAAATATAGGCAAACTTAAACCATAATGTATCGCTAAAAGTCTTGCTATAGTTCCTACAATCAATGAAGCAAGAATTACCCATAATTCATCTATGCCTAAAATATGCAATATATAATACAAAGCTCCTGTTAATATGGCCACACCTGCATAAATTTCTTTTTGAAATACAAGTGGTATCCTAGCACATAATATATCTCTTAATATCCCGCCAAATACACCTGTAATCACAGCTGAACTCACAGCCACTATAAAACCATACCCCATTTCTATTGCAATTTGTGCACCTAAAACACTAAAAACAACCAAACCTATAGCATCTAAAATTAAAAAAAGTTTTTCAAGTCTTATAACATATTTAGCAATTTTTGTTGTAATCATAGCCGCAACACAAATCAAAATGACATATTCAGGAGTTTTAATCCAAGTTAATGGATGATGATCAAGTAAAATATCTCTGATAGAACCTCCACCAATAGCTGTTACCAAAGCTATAAATATCACTCCAAAAAGATCCATTTTGTGCCGTCCTGCAGCAATAGCCCCCGTCATTGCATCAACAGTAATTCCGATAATATAAAGTATAGTTAAAAGCATAATGAGTTAAAACCCTTGTTAAACAAGGGTTAATTTTTACTTACAATATCAATGATATTTTGAGCTACTTTTTTAGCAATAGGCTCAACAAATTCAGCAGGAGAAGTAAATCCTACGCAAGAGCAGTTAATCTCACCTAAAACATATTTATCTTTACCATCTTCATCTGTATCTAAGATAAAATCGGCAGTCCAAATTAAAGGAATATCGTAATTTCCAAGTTTTGAACGAATTTCTGGTAAAGTTGCTAAAAACCAATCTACCAATTCTTGCCAATCTTTTGGCTCATCATATCTATATTTTGCACCTGAAAAAAGTGTAGCAGAGAATGCATCAGCACCTTCTGCAGGCTTTTTATGCACTACATAAATTGGAGTATGATAAAGCATTAAAATTCTAATTTCACCTTCTTTAATACGCGGTAAAAAAGTCATATCTACAAGCATACCATTATCACCCACAATGTATTGCTCACAAAAATCCATAAATTCACCAAGCTCTCTTTCTTCTGTATGATTGTCTTTTGCTTCTGTGCATTTGATTTTTGCATTTAATGGCACACTTGTAGCCCCCGCTGGCAGTTCATCTATTAATCTCACACGCCAAATTCCCTCGCCTGTTGAACCACGATTTTGCTTCAAAACCCTCTCGCCTTTTGCTAAGGTTTTTACAAAACTTTCTTTAAAAGTTTTAATATCATAATACGCATAAGTATCTTCAGGCACTAAAGCTGTTTTATTAAGCTTAGTAAGTGCATCTTTAGCGCCATATCCTATCATCGCATCGGGATGAGGCATACCTATAACACCATTTGCACAAAGTTTTCTTAACATATCAAAGTATTCATTTTCTTCTTTTAAATTCCCTGGATTAATTCTAGAAACATAAGCATCAGCATTGTTTTTTACATATTCATAAATTTCGTCTTTTTTTTCAACTTCAAAAAAGATAACCTCAGCGTTCCAACCTTGCTCTTTTAAAGCATTTACCATAGGCATAGTGTCTTTTCTATGGCCATCTTCACCTTTATCGCTACCACCTCTAACTTCAAAAAATACGATATTTTTTTTCATATTGCTCCCTTTTTAAAGATATTTTATCATCATATCAAAATAAGTATTAAATTTTTATTTATTTTTTCCATAAATACATTGTAAATTTTGCAAATTTGAACTTGCATTTAAAAGTAAAGCATCAGCCATGCATATAGCTACCATAGCATTTACTACAACACTACCTCTTATACCCACACAAGGATCATGTCTACCTTTTAACTCATACATGATATTTTTTCCTTGAATATTTTGTGTTTGCTGGGGTAAAAATATAGAAGGGGTTGGTTTAAAATATGTTTTTATATTGATAAAATTTCCATTAGAAATTCCACCCAATATACCTCCGCTATGATTACTTAAAAATACTCCATCTTTTAACTCATCATTATTTTCGCTTCCATACATATAACTACTTTGAATGCCACTTCCTATTTCTACAGCCTTAACTGCATTTACACCCATAATCGCATGAGCAAGTTTAGAATCAAGCTTATCATACAAAGGCTCACCTAAGCCTTTAATAGGGTTTTTCACTCTAGTAAAAACTCTAGCGCCTATGCTGTTTTTAGCTTTTTTAGCTTTTAAAATTTCATCTTTAAAACTTTGCTCTAAATTTTTATCTAAAGCATAAATTTCACTATTTTTAGCATAATTAAAATCGAACTCATCATTACTAAGTTTGCTATCAATACTTCCTACCCCAAAAACTCCACTCATTATTTCTATATCAAACTCTTTTAAAAGCATACAAGCTAACGCCCCTGCTGCCACTCTTGCTACACTTTCTCTAGCGCTAGCTCTTCCACCACCTCTATAATCTCTAATGCCGTATTTGTGATAATAAGTAAAATCAGCATGTGCAGGACGAAACACATCTTTTTCATAATCTTTTGAGCGTGTATTTTCATTATGCACTAAAACACTTATAGGAGTTCCTGTTGTATAACCCTCAAAAACCCCGCTTAAAACTTGAGCTTTATCTTCTTCTTTTCTAGAGGTACTAAATTTATTTTGACCTGGTTTTCTTTTATCTAACATTTCTTGCAAAAAATCAAAGTCAAACTTCACCCCTGCTGGCATACCATCTATCACACAACCTATAGCTTGACCATGAGATTCGCCAAAACTTGTAAATTTAAATCTTACTCCAAAGCTATTCATAGTTTTCCTAATTTTTCAAGTGCTATTTTGGCACATTGTTGTTGGGCTTCTTTTTTACTACCTGCTATAGATCTTGCTACTTCTATACCTTGAATTTTTACTGCAATTTCAAATTGCTTTTTATGATCAGGTCCAAAAGCTTTCATCACTACATACTCAGGTGTGCCTGCCATATTTGCTTGTGTAATTTCTTGAAGTCTTGTTTTATAGTCTTTAAATAAACTTTGTGTATCAATATGCGGATAAACTTCATTGAGTAAATTTAATGCTATGTTTTTAGTTTTTTCAAAACCTATTTCTAAATACAAAGCTCCCATTAAAGCTTCAAAGGCATCAGAAAGTATAGAAGGTTTATTGCGTCCATCATTATTTTCTTCTGCAATAGACATAAAAATACATGCTCCAAGATCAAGTTTTTGTGCTAAGGTTGCAAAAGATTTTTCATTTACCAAAGCTGCCCTAAGCTTAGAAAGGTTTCCTTCTGAGTCTTTTTGGAATTTAAAAAACAAAAACTCCCCTACTACTAAATCCATTACAGCATCACCCAAAAACTCTAATCTTTCATTATTATAAGGCTTTTTATAGCTTTTATGTGTCAAAGCTTCGATGAGCAATTGCTCATTTTTAAAATGATAACTTAATCTTTCTTGGAGTTTTTTAAGCATTTATCAACCTTTCTTCTTGGAGTTTTAAGGCTGCATTTCTTGCTAGTTCATCACAACGCTCATTTAATTCATGGCCATTATGTGCTTTGATCCAAAAAGCAGTTATTTTATGATCTTTAGCAACATTTAAATACTCTTTCCAAAGATCAATATTTTTTTTACCTTTAAAATCTTTTTTTATCCAACCTTCAAGCCATTCATTAATACTTTGCACCATTAAATTTGAATCTGTGTATAATTTTACCTCGCATGGCTCTTTTAAAGCTTTCAAAGCTTGTATAATGGCCATTAACTCCATACGATTATTTGTTGTATTCTCACATGCCCCACTTTGTTCTTTTTGATGATTTTTATAAGTTAAAACATAAGCCCACCCTCCAAAACCAGGGTTATTTAAACACGAGCCGTCTGTATAAATTTCAATATTTTTCAAGCTTTTACCTCATAATAAATCTCACATTTTCCAAATTCATAACAAAATGGACAATGATAAAAAAACAAAGGACTTTGATTTTTGCAATTATTACACACATAAGTAAAGCTAAGATTAGCACTTAGCTTATTATCATTTAAAATTTTTAAAATTTTTAGTTTATGATTTTTAATAGAAATAGCTTTGGTACTTAAATTTTTTGCATAAAAAAACTCATGGTATTTTTCATCTTCAAGATTAAGTGGGCTTTTACATTCATTAAGTAAATCAATGACATTTTCAAATTGAGGCATTTGAGTAAGCTTATCTTTATAATGCAAAAAACAAAATCTTAAAACATACTCATTATCTTTGCTAAAAATTAAAATTTCTTTAATCTTTTGCTTTTGCTCTTTAGAACTTGCTTGAATTTTTAAAGCCTTTATCAAAGCTTTTTCTGCATATATATTTTCTCCAAGCTCAAATAAACATTCTAAAACATCTAAAACCTTATCATAATCTTTAAGTTTTAAATACACAATTTTTAAAAGTTTTAAGCTTTCTTTATTGCGTGCTTTGATTTTTAAAGCATTTAACAAAGCTTCTACACTACGCTCTAAAAATCCTGCTTTTAGATAAACTTGTGCTAATGAAAAAAAGATAAATTCTTTCTGGTTAGCCTCATTTGTCTTTTGCAAAGCTATGAGATAAATTCCCACAGCTTTTTCAAATTCACCACTTTTGGTAAAAATTTGAGCTAGGAAATTTAAATTTTCTATACTTAAATTGGCATTTTTTAAAATCTGCTGATGGGTAGAATTGATTTCAAATTTTTTTACAAAACGATCAAGCTTGCTTTTTTGATCTTTGCTTGCAAAAAACCGCCATATATAATGTGAGCTAGCAACGATAAAAATCAAAGCCGTCAAAACAATAAGACCGAATAAAGGATCGCGGTATTCTACAAAGAAAAAATCCATAATCTTGCAACTTAACTTTCAAATTTATAACAATTATAGCTAAATGCTTATATAATTTTCTTTAAGGTTTAAATATGATAGAACAAGCAAGTATAGAACAACTTTTACAAAAAACAGATATTGTTGATATTATAGCTCATTATGTTGAAGTAAAAAAACAAGGTTCAGGCTATGTATGCGTTTGTCCTTTCCATGATGATAAAAATCCTAGCATGCATATTAATTCTATTAAAGGATTTTATCATTGTTTTGCATGTAAAGCTGGGGGCAATGTTTTTAAATTTGTAATGGATTATGAGAAATTAAATTTTGTTGAAGCGGTAGAAAAGGTTGCTTCGTGGAGTAATTTTTCACTTACTTACACCTCACAAAAACAAGACAATAAAAAATCTATCACTCACATCTTACCTACTCTTAATGCTTTTTATAAGCAAAACTTAGCTAAAAACAAAGAAGCTTTAACTTATCTTTATAAAAGAGGTTTAAATGATGAGGATATTAGAACCTTTGAGCTAGGCTTTGCACCAAGTTCTAATGAAACACTAAGACTTTTACAAAATGAGCAAATCACTCAAGAAGAAGCCTTAGAGGTTGGCGCAATAAAACAAAATGAAAATGGTGCTTATGCAAGTTTTATCAACCGCATTACTTTTAGTATTTATGATCATAAAAATTTACTCATAGGCTTTGGTGGTAGAACTTTAGATGAAGCAAATATGGCAAAATATGTTAATTCACCTCAAAGCAAACTTTTTGATAAATCACGCGTTTTTTATGCACTCAATTTAGCAAAAGATACCATTTACAAACAAAAAGAAATGATAATTTGTGAAGGTTATATGGACGCCATAGCCTTTCATAAGGCAGGATTTAAAAATGCTGTAGCAGTTTTAGGAACAGCTTTAGGTGAAAATCACATACCCTTGATAAAAAGATTAGAGGCAAGAGTGATTTTGTGCTTTGATAATGATAATGCAGGACTTAATGCTGCCGTGCGTTCAGCACATTTACTAAGTTTAGCAAAAATTGATGGAAAAGTAGTTTTAATAGAAGGTGGGAAAGATCCGGCTGAACTAGTGGCTACTCATCAAGAAAAATTGCTTTTTAATATTTTAGAAAAAGGTATAGAACTTGGAGAATTTTATATAAGAAATTTGATCACAAATTTTGATTTAAGCTCAGCACTTAGTAAGCAAAAGGCTTTAGAAGAGGTGCAAAAATATACTTTTAACCTTGAACCTTTAATAGCAAATTCCTACACTACCTTAGTAGCAAATCTTTTGGGTGTAAATATTAATGATATAAAACTTTCTAAAAATACTAGAAAAAATATAAATTTTTTTACTCCTACAAAACAAAATAAAATCAACAACATAAGCGAGTTGGAGCTTTTGAAATTTTTATATGAAAATCAAAAAGCCATAGGACTTTTTAAGCTTTTAAGCACAAAAGAATATTTCTTACATCAAGATATTGCTAAGGCTATTTTAGAACAAAAAGACTTTAATGATCCTAGCATAAGAGAACTTTATGAGATCGAAAATATTAAAATTTTAAGTAATTTAGAAGAATTTTTATATGCTATTTGCAAAATTAATTTTGCTCATTTTAACAAATTAAAAAACTTAAATTTAAAACAAGCCTTTAAAAAGCAAATTTATAATTTACTCAATCAAAATTTAGAAAAAATCAAAAAAAACTATCAAAATGATGAAATTTTTTTTAATCATTTAATGGAAGTTTTAAAAAATGTCCAATTTTTAGATGATGAGGGAAGTTTAGAATTATTTTTAAGTAGATTACAAAAAAATATAAAAGATAAAAAAGCAATTCATTATAACTTTGAAGAAGAAGTTTTTTAAATAAAAACTTACATAAAAATTAAAAAATATTCACTACAATATGCCAAAAATTTCGAAAGGAAAAAATGAAAGCATTAGCACTTTTTAGTGGTGGTCTTGATTCTATGCTTGCTATAAAACTTATAAGCTCTCAAGGCATAGAGGTAAAAGCTTTAAATATCAATATAGGCTTTGGTGGTACAAGCGATAAAAGCGAACTCATGGCAAAACGCGCTGCTATGGCAGGGGCTAGTTTTGAAATGATAGATGTAAGAAATGTATATTTGCAAGAAGTTTTATTTAATCCTCAATATGGTTATGGAAAACATTTTAACCCTTGTATAGATTGTCATGCTTTTATGTTTAAAACCGCTCTTTCTATGTTAAAAGATGAAAATGCAAGTTTTATCATCACAGGAGAAGTAGTTGGTCAACGCCCTATGAGTCAAAGAAATGATGCTATGGCTAAGGTAAAAAAATTAGCACTTGATGAAGAAGATTTAATCTTGCGTCCAATGTGCGCTAAAAATTTACCTTTAACTAAACCTGAGCGTGAGGGTTGGGTTGATAGAGAAAAGTTAGAAAACATCAGCGGAAGAAGTAGAAAAAGACAACTTGAACTAGCTGCCAAATTTGGTTTTGAAGATTTTGAAAGTCCAGGTGGTGGATGTTTGCTCACACTTGAGAGTTTTTCAAATAAAATCAAAGATTTTATTAAATTTGATAAAAATATGCAAGTTAATGATGCACAACTTTTAAAATATGGACGCCACTTAAGACTTCCAAATGGCTCTAAAATGATAGTAGGTAGAAATGAGCTAGAAAATCAATTTTTAAAAGAATTAAAAACTCAAAAATATGAAGAATTAAAACTCTTTGATTTAATCGGTGCTTATTCTTTGGTAGATGAAAATATCAATCCACAAGATCTTGAACTTGCTCTAAGTATAGCACTAACTTATGCTAAAACTCAAAATAATACAAAATACAAAATAGGTTTTAAAGATAAAATTTTCCAAAGTATGGCTTTTGAAGATAAAAATAAAATTCAAGAGTATTTTATAAATTAAACTACCCTTAAAAAGGGTAGTTTTTTTAGAATTTCTTTCTTCTAACTTCTGCTACAATATCAGCCGACATAGAATCAACTTCATTTGCTACAGAATTAGTTGCATGTGCAATTTGTGAGTTTTCTTTAGTTAAACCATCTATTACTGAAACAGATTGATTAATTTGTGAAATTCCTAAAGCTTGTTCTTTAATACTCTCACCCATTTCATTAATAGATTGAACTAAGATATTAGTATTAGCTTCAATCTCACCTAAAGACTTTTGAGTTCTTTCTGCTAAGTTTCTAACTTCATCAGCAACAACAGCAAAGCCACGACCATGTTCTCCTGCACGAGCTGCTTCAATAGCTGCATTTAATGCAAGTAGGTTAATTTGATCAGCAATATCTCTAATAACATCAGTTACATCTTTAATATCGCTACTTTGTTTAATAACCTCTTCAGTTCTTGCTGCTACTGCGTTCATAGAAGCACTCATTTCTTCAACAGCAGCTGCGCTTTCTTGTAAAGAATCAGCTTGTTTTTGTGCGCCATCATTAAGCTTTAAAACACTCTCTTTTAAAGCATCAGCTTTAGTTTGAAGCATTTCCCCTTGTTTTAATGAAGCTTGAAGCATTTTTCTTATTTCTTCTCCGACTGCATTAAGCGATTTTTCTATCTCACCATCAGCATACTCAAGCTTATCTGAAAAATCAAGATTTTTAAAACTTTTAAAAACTCTTTCTATTTCATTTAAATCTTTACCAATTTTCATTTGCATATCATCAAGCATTTTATTTAATACTTCTTTTAATTCCACAAGTTTTGGATTAACAGGATTTGCTTTTATTCTTTGAGTAAAATGTCCTTTTTCTATATCACAAGATACTTCTAAGATATTTTGCACAGTTATGTCATCTTTTTCTAAACAAGTATGTATATATTGAACATTATCATTAATCATTAATGCCATTTTTCCAAGTTCATCATTATATCTAGGAATTAAAACCTCAACGGTTGGAAGCTCATGATTTAAGTATCTAAAAAATTTCATTAAATGATCTTGAAGTCTTTGCACTCTTATAGAAACTATTCTTTTTACTGAAGTACCAATCACAACTACTATAACAATTATCGCTATAATAGAATTAATCAAAATAATATTTCTTAAATCCACAATAGAAGCATATACAGATTCATTTGGGACAATAGCCAACATAGCCCAATAAATTCCCGTATTTGGCCATATTTCAAATACTCTTATAGCACCATGATATTCACTACCATCATCTGCTTTATAATCAATAGCTCCCGCATGGATAGTTTTTTGTGCTTCTATTATATGAGCTGTATTTTTATTAACCTCTGTAATTTTTTTTGTAACAAATTCAGCATTTGGATGCGTAGCTATAACACCATTACTTGCTATTAAAATCCTCCTTGCTCCTTGATAAATAGATCTTGAAGAATCATTTAAAAAATCAGCCGTAGGTTTAAGATCAAAAAGCATACCAACAACACCTATAGCCTTTCCTTTTTTATCTGCAATAGGTGCGGCTACATGAACACCTAGAAATTTATTTCCATGTATGTTATACCATCTTGGTTCTCCAAAATATAACTTACCCCCCCCCATCAAATTTTTTATAGCATTAGTTTTAGCAATCTCTTCACTTGCTGCTAAAGTTTGCATACCGCCAGCATTGTTAATATCTACATCTCTCATTAACACCATAAATTCATTATTATTTGAAAAATATTTTACATCAACACCCAAATTTTTATATGCAGTTCCGTCTTTTAAATAATAATAACCATAAGCTATATCTCCATTTGCATCAATGGCTTCTCCGAGGATATTTTCTATCCTTTTTGGGTTTATAGCACCTTCTGAAATAAGATTGTTTAAAGTTCTTTGTGTACCAATAGTACTGACGAATAAAGACCTAATGCTCGCTTCAGCTTGATTTCCATAACGATGCACAGAAGCTGTGAGTGTATTTTCTATTTGTGTATTTAAAATAGCTGTGGATCTGTTTATAATCAAAAAAGATAAAATACTTAAGATTAAAACAACCGTTATAATAGCTATTGCAACTATTTTAGCACCAAGACTCCAATTACGCATTTTTTCTCCTTTAGTTAATAAATTATAAATTTTTATAATTATAAAAACTTTTCATTAAATAAAAATTAAAATTTATTAAAATATTAAATATTTTATAAACAATAAAAATTATCAAGTTAAAGCTAAAGAATTGAGTAGTTTTTACAAAGAAAAGAAGTTGAAGATTTATTTAAATGGATGAATGAAAATACCAAATCACCTCGTTGGCTGAGCGTAAATGGAATAGATTATGATGAAGCTTATGTTAAAATTTTTCACACAAGCAAAAGCATAGATGAGTTTAAAGAAAAATACCTTGAGCTTCAAAATACATACTTTGTTGATTTTAGCAAAAAGATTAATAAACCTCAGGAAACTTTAGAAAAAGACAAAGAAAAATCTTTCAAACCTATACAAGGTGAAAGTAAAAATAAAGAAACCTACAAAGATGATAATACAAAAAATGAACTTATAAAAAAACTTTTAAAAAATAAATTTAGCACAAGAGAAGAATTAGAAATTCTTTTTGGTATGAAATTTAATGATGATGTGGGAGAATTTAACCAATTTCTTTCTCAAAATATCACTTCAAAAATTATAGATATTAAAGTTTAAAAATATTTTTATAATATTAAAATATATTAAATTTTATAAAATCATTAGAGCCATTTTCACTAATAACATTAATAACATATTTACCTTTTTTTAAATCTAAAGATAAACTTTCTTCTTTTCCTTCAAAAATCAATTCTTGATTTAAATACCAAAAAAGTTTTTCTTTTTTAGGGTTTATAAGTTTAATTAACAATTTTTGCTTACTTTTTAAATCTTTTGGCAAAATGATATTAAGATTATTTAGCGGATATATGATTTTTAAATTTTGATTAGAGCTTTGTAAATTTTGCTTTTCTTTTGCAAAAAATGCTTGTGCATTGGAAGGTAAATTTAATATAATCTTTTTCTTTGCATGGATGAAATTTTCATCTAAAGAATTAACTTCTTTATTTTTATACATAAAAACTTCTTTTAAAAATGGTGAAGTTCTTAAGACATTTGCACTTTGTGGGTAAAGCACTTCTTTAAAGTCAAATTTATAATCATATCTATATCCTGTTTGATTTTCAATTTTGATAGAAACTAAATCATTAGGCTTTTCAAATTCTAAATTAACTCTCTCAAGTAAGGCTAAAAGTTCAAAAAACAATTCCCCTGCTATGCTTACACCATATAAATTTGCATTTGCCTCGCCATTAAAATTTCCAACCCACACTCCTAAAGTGTATTTTGGAGAAGTTCCTATAGCCCAGGCATCTTTTCTACCATAACTTGTGCCTGTTTTCCAAGAAATAATAGTATTAAAATCATATTGTCTTAAACCTACTCTATCTAAATCCTTTAAGGTTTGTAAGGTTAAAAAGCTTGCTCCATCACTAATAAGCTTTTTATTTTCTTTAGTAAATGCATTTTCTTCATATAAAAGCTCTTTAAAATTTCCATAATTTCCAAGTCCTAGATAGATTTTTACCATATCTTCTAAACTAAATTCTTTTGTGCCCAAAATCAAAGAAAGTCCGTATTTTTTAAAATTTTCATCTTCAAAATCTAAAATATCTTTGAGCTTATAAAAAAACTTCTCATACCCATATTCTGCAAGTAAGCTTACAAAAGGAACATTAAGTGATTTTTGCAAAGATTCTTTTGCACTAATAAAACCATGGTATTTTTTATTTGCATTTTGTGGAGCAAAGTTAGAAAAAAATGTAGGCACATCAAGCATTAAAGATTCAGGCACTATAAGTCCCTCATCTATGGCAAAAGCAAAAAGCAAAGGTTTTAAGGTTGAACCCACACTACGCTTTGCTATCACCCCATCAACTTGACCAAAACTTGCAAAATCATAAAAATCATTAGAGCCTACATAAGCTAAAACTTTATTTGTTTTGGTATCTGCTAACAATATAGCTAGATTTTTTATGCCTTTTTGTTGTAGTTTATAAGAATATTCTTTAGCTTTTTCTTCAAATTTAATTTGAATTTTTTTATCTATACTAGAAACGATTTTTTCTTTATCCGCTAAAAGCCTACGCGCTAAATGTGGAGCCAAGTTTTTCCTTGTTTTAAAGCTAGGAAGTTTTTCAGCCTTTGCAAGAGTTAAAATATCTTTAGAAAAATATCCCTTTTCAAAAAGCCTATCAAGCAAAGCATTGCGTTTTTTTAAAAGTCTATCTTTGTTTTTTTCAAGATTAATTAAACCTGGATTATTAGGAAGCACAGCAAGCAAGGCTGCTTCACTCCAAGTAAGATCTTTTAAATCTTTTTCAAAATAAAATAAACCCGCACTTGCAACACCTACTAAATTTCCTCCATAAGGAGCATTATTTAAATAAAGTCTTAAAATTTCTTCCTTATCATAAACGCTTTCTAAAGCAAAAGCTTTGATGATTTCATTAAATTTATTAAAATATGTGCGTTTGTTTTGCTCTAGAAGTTTGATTGTTTGCATAGAAATTGTACTTGCACCACTTCTTTTGCTTGAAAAAAGATTATTTTTAAAAGCTCTTATAATCGCTAAAAAATCTACTCCATAATGAGAATAAAAATTTTTGTCTTCATATAAAAGAACTGCGCTTTTTAATTTTTGCGGTATAAACCCACTCTCTAAATGCCATTGTTCGTTAGAATCTAAAAATACACTAAGAATTTCTTTATTTTTATCAAACAAAACCTTACTATAAGTGCATTTAAATAAATCCTTACTATCAAAGCTAAAATAAATTAAGCCTATGTAAAAACATAGACTTAAAAAGCATATTGCAAGGCTTATTTTGATTTTCACTGCACTACTTTGACTCTTTTACTCTCACTTAAAGCTCTATAAGCATTATCATACATTGCTTCAGCATAAGCTCCACTCAAAGTATAAACACCTGGAGTAACAGCACTTAATTTCACAAAAAATTCTCTTGACTCATCAGAGTATAAAGGAAAGAAATACATGATTTTATCATCTCTTATATCTACAAAATCATAATAAGAATTTTTCACAAAATCAGGAGTTTCATCATCTAAAAGATCATGTACTACCTCCCATCCACTTGGTAAAATTTGAGTTAAAGCTATATTAGAAGTGCCCGGATAATTTTTATTTGATATTTTTAATTTCATATAAAAAATTTGAGAGCTTTTTATAGCACTTTCATCTATTTCATTTCCATTTTCATCATAAAAACTTCTTTCTATATACATACGCTGCGCAAAAGGTTCGACAATGCCTTTTTTAATTCCCTCTACTCCAAAATGCACATAAGTATCTTCTTTAGCTTCTATCAAAGCGCTGCCTTGATTAAACTCAAATTTAGAAAAACTTGCATTGAGCTTTTTACTCTCACCATTAATTTTTACACTTGCATTGATAGTTTTAGGATTTTCATCACTAAAGCTATTTGCCAAAGCATATAAAGCATAGCCTGTGCTTTGAGTGCTAAGCCAAGCTTGGCTTTCTAAAGTTTTTTTAATATCATCTAATAATTCATCATTATTTTTACCATAAATTATTTTATACGCATCTGCAATAATAGCTTCATCTCTTAGAAAAGATCCATAAGTATGAGTATAATTAGCTTTTTCATCAGGCTTTGTGCTTAAATTTTTAGCTATATTTAAAGCTACCTCATCAAAACCTGCTAATTTATAAGCTGCACTAAGTTGCCAAAGACTTACATTGTTTAAGCTTTGCAAATAAGTACTATCTTCATAAATAGCATTCATTATGCTTAAATTTGGCTCTTTGGCTAGAGCTAAAAGATATAAAGAATTTATTCTAATTTCTTTATTTGTTTGAGCTTTTAAAACATAGCGTTTTTGATAATCAAGCCATGCTTTAAACATTCCCTCGCTCACATAATAGCCTCTTTCTTTGGCTAAAATCATAAACATACCCGCATAATTACTTCCCCAAGCATCAGAATCTTTAAGTCCTTGCCAATAAGCAAAACCACCATTGGAAGTTTGAAAATTTGCGTATTTACTTAACAATGCATTGATATTGTTAATATTTTTTTGTTCATTTGCTCCTTGATCAAGTTTTTGTAAAAAGAGTTGCGGTAAAACTGCTGAAGTACTTTGCTCTATACATCCATAAGGATAATTTTGCAAGTATTTTAATCTATGATTTATATTTAAAATAGGCTTAGAACTCACACTTAAAAACGCCACTGGGTTGATATAATCTTGTGTGATTTTAAACTCCATAGAAGTATTTGCAGGAATTTTAAAAGATTTTCCCTCATAAGTAATCGTATTTAGTGCTTTTATGTCAATTTGAGTATTTTGAGTATAGGTGTAATCTTTTGCATTTAAACTTAACTCTATTTCTTCCACCCCAAGCTTGCTTGAATTTACTCTTGTGTTAATATAAATATCTTTTGTTTTTTCATTACCAAAATCAATTAAAATTTCATCTTTTTCAAAATTTATGAGTGAATTTTTTGTTTTTAGTTTAAGTTTTGCATTTTTTACATCATCATCTACTTTAAATACCTGCACCAAAAGCTTAAACTCATCATCAAGTCTTAAAACCCTTGGCAAAGTTTCAAGCATTACAGCAGGTGCGCTAACTTGGATATCTTTAGAAGCACTGCCAAAACCTGCTAAGTTGTTCGCCACTACCATAACTCTAACCGAACCTAGATACGAAGGCATATTAAATTTTAATTTTGCATAACCATTTTCATCACTTTGTACTGGCTCTTGAAACAACACAACAGGTTTAAATCGTCTTGCTTTTTCATCGTTTTTACTTTTATTTGCCCTACTTTCTAAGAAAACATCACCACCTGTAGTTAATACCTTGGAAGCATTAGAAATATTTTTAGCAATGATTTTATCATAGGTATCATATATGCTCATGTTAAAGCGAATTTTTTGATAAAAATATCCCCAAATATCTGGAGTTTTAAAAGCATTCACATCAAGCAAACCCTCATCTACAATAGCTATGGTATAAGTATAACTTTGCTTGTTTTTACTTTGAATTTCTACTTCAAAATCTTGTTTTGGCATGATTTTATCCGGTGCTTTTAAATCAAGCTCGATTTTACTTTGTTCATCTACTACATTCAAAGGCACTACACCAAAAAGTCTTAAGGCTCTATCGTTAGTGTATTGATTATAATCTTGAAGCAAAATCACACTCACATACACATTTGGCTTATATTCTTTAAGAATAGGAATTTCAACCTTTGTAATATCTTCATGCGTATCTATCACAAAGCGTTTTAAAACCTTTACATTATCATTTAAAGTAACGATGGCTTTTGCACCCTTAACACTTTCAAATTCAATAAAAGCTGTTTCGTTTGGTTTGTATTCTTTTTTATCGCTTTTTATTTTTAAAGAACTCACTATATCAGCATTACTTGGCGCACCAAAACTACTAATATAAAAAAACTCTCCTGTGCTTGTTTTACTTTGTGTATCTTCAAGCTCTATAAACATTTCACCATGGTATTCTTTGGGATCAAATTCTATTTTAACCGGTTTATCCTTACTTAAAATAGTTCCTTGGGTAATGATTTGTGTGTTTTTATCTTTTTTGAGTGATTTTAAAAAATCATCATAATTATCATAATCCCACCACCAAGAATAATCATTTGCATAAATAGTATATTTAATCTCCCTATTTGCTATCAAATTCTCATCTAAATCACTCACAATAGCTTCAAAATTAATTGTAGAACCCGAGCTTAAATAGTGATTTTTCAAACGCTTAATACCCACAAAATACTCATGTAATATCACTTGTGAATTCACAAGCGCTTCAACTGATCTTGAACCTTTTTCAAAAACCCTAGCCCTTATGTTAGCTTCAAGATTATATGGAGTATTTTTAAAAAAATCTTTTAAAGCAAATTCTTGCTTTACAAAGCCACTTTCATCTAAAATGCCTTTTAAATTATCTTGATATTTTTGCACTAAAACACTAGGATTTGAAAAAATATATTCTGGATATTTTGAATTTTTATATTCTTTTTTACTTACAAATAAATCAGCTTGATATTGTAAATTACTTGCTGGTGTTCCAAAAAGATATTTTGAGCTAATATTAAAATCTAATTTTTCATTTTCTTTTATACTTTTTGGAGCTTGTATAGATACTTTTATACGATTTGGCACTATATTTTGCACTAAAATTTCTTTATCAAAAATAGCATTTGCAAATTCTACTCTAGCTAAATACACTCCACTTAAAGCTTGTTGATCAAGTGAAATCTTTTTATAAAAAGTTCCATTACTCAAAGGATCAAGTTTAATTTTATCTAAAAACTTTTTATTGCGTGGATCAAAAAAACTCAAAAATATAGGGTGATTAACAGCTCCTTTATCATTTCTTGCAACCATAGTTAAATGTATATCATCACCTGGTCTATAAACCCCTCTTTCTGTGTAAATAAACACTTTGTTTTGAGAATTTTGCTCTAAACCATCTACATCAAAACCATCATATAATAAAGGCGAACTTAAGCGTAAAATAGAAGCTTGCTTATCTTTTGAAGCAATGATAAATAAAGCTCTTGACTCATCAATATCATCAAAAACAGCCAAACCATTATCATCGCTTGTCTTAGAAGCTAAAATTTGATTGCTTTTGCTAATTATATCAACCCTAACCCCACCTAAAGCCTTTTGTGTGGTAAAATCTCTTACATCGACAAAAAGTTTTTTATTTAAATTTTGAGCAATTAAAGCTATATCTGAAAAAATCAAATTTTTACTAATCTTTGCTTTTTGATCGAAAAATCTTTGCTTTTTCCAACTCTCCATACCCTCATCAAAAACATAATCAATATCTTCTTCTTTAAAATAAAGCTTAACTATAAACACACCACTTAAATCTTTTAAACCATCTAAAGCTATCTCATTTTCTTGCCATTGATTTTTAACATTTTTAATATCAAAGTCTTTTTTTAATACTACTTCACTAGTATAATCACTCTCTGAAAAAATATCACTATCATAATCACTTAAATTTTTAGCACCTTGAAGATTTTTATATCTTAAATATTCACTTAAATTATTTGAAAATACCTGATGAACTTCTAAATGGATCTTTTTAATATTTAAACTTTTAAAAGCTATTTTTTTACTCGCTTTGCTAGATAAAAATACCCCTTGATTTGTAAAACTTATAGCAGGCTCATAGTCTTTTAAGCTCACTTGAGTTTTATAGCTTTCTTTTGTACTAATTCCATCAGCGCTTTTAATCCCTTGAGCAAGTTGAATTTCATAAGTTTTATTTGGAGTAAAATTTCCTGTGAGCTTGATTTTATTCCCAAATACCAATGCTTTAAAATCTACTTTGGGTGTAATAAAAATCAACTCTTTTAAATTTTGATCTTGCGAAATACTTTGAGAAAAAAGTAATTCTATGTTTTTATTGATTATATTTGCATTTTGAAATACAAATTCGTTCTTTGCAAGTAAAATATATTCTAAATCTATATTTTTCTCTAAACCTAAAATTTCTTTATCAAAAACTACTTTTATATTAGTGTTTGTATTTTTAATTTTTAATGGCTTAGAATACACACTTGCTATATCATCTTGGATGATAATTTTATCTATTTGAATTTCTTTTTTTTGTGCATTAATTTTTACAGCTTTTAACAACTCATCTTTATCAAAAGCATAAAAACTTTGAACATTTAAAATCAACACACTCTCATCATTTGATATATTTTGAAAATATCCTTTGACATCTAGTTTTTCAAAAGGAGTTTTTACTTTTAATTGTATTTTTTCATCAGCTACAATATCATTTAAGTCTATAAAAATATCATAATTTTGATTTGCTTTTAAAGAAGTGTATATGTTTAATCTTGTGGAAGTTTCAAGTTCATACTTTGCTTTTATTTTTTGATTATTAATAACAATTTCTCTTTCTTTTACAACACCTATGTTTTCTGTAATGATATTGGTATTAAATTCTATAAAAATGCTATGCGTATTTTCATTAAAACCATAAGATCTTATAATAGAATTCTTATCTTCATTTTTAGAACATGCAAACAACAAGCTTGCAAGCAAAAAAATAAAAAAATAATGTAAAAATCCTTTCATGGGTATCCTCTTTTTGGTAAATTTTTCAAATTATATCTAAATTCACTCTTGCTTCACTCAAAAAATTATATAATTCTTACATAAAAATAAAGGAGAAAAAAATGAAAAAGAAAATCGCTGCATTATTAACAACTTTAAGTCTTTCAAGCCTTGCTTATGCAGATGGAATTTATGGTGTGATAGTAGATGTAAATGATGGCGCAAAGACTATTTTAATCGATACTACCTATGGAGAAAAAATGAATATAAAAATTCTACCAAATACAGAAATTGATATGGATGATTGCGGTATTTTTGGTATGGATAAATATGGCACTTTTAGAGATTTAAAAGTAGGAACTTTTATAGAAGCTGAAGTTTTTCATGGCTATGCTCAAACAACACCAAACCCACAAACGCCAAATCAAATTCAAAATATAACCGCTAAAGAAATTAAAATAGAATGCAAAAAAAGAGCTTATTAAGCAAAATAACTCCTAAAAAGGAGTTATTTTAATGCGTTTTTTTCTTATATTAATTTGCATTAGCACTTTTGCATTTGCTTATAAAATTCAAGGTATTTTAAAAAACACTACTACACATACAATAAGTATTCAAACAAGTTTTGATAATAACTTAATTATTACCATTTTACCCCAAACACATATAGATATTTATAACTGCGGAATTTTTGGTAGCAATAAAAAACAAGCCAATGTGCAAGATCTAAAAAAAGGAAGTCTTGTTAAAGTTAAAGGCAGTAAAAATGGAAGCATTATCATTGCTGAAAAAATTATAGTAGAGTGTGATGATCAAAGAAGAGCTTATTAAGATAATAACTCTTCTTTATCGTCTTTATTGATTTTTTCTATATAAAGACTTTGTGAAGGAAATGCAAAACTTAGTTTATTTCTTTCGACAATCTTCATTAATTCAAGCAAAATACTTTGTCTTGCTTCTCTAAAACCTGCAGCATCAACTGCTTTAGTATAAAAATATACTTCTATGTCAATAGAACTTGCGCTAAAGCCACTCACAGCCACATAAGTATTATTTTTATATCCTTCTAAATCATTCACTGAAACTAAATTTTGTCTATATCTAGCGCGGGTTCCACCATGATTTAGCGCACTATCATCAACTTGAGCTATCAAAGGACTAGTAGCTAATAAATATCTTATATCTTCTACACATTGCTCAAGTTGTTCAGGTCTTGCATCATAAGTTACACCTATAAATAATTTTACATGGCGTCCTATTTTTCTTTTACTCCAATTTTTTATATTAGTTCCCATAATAGTTGAATTTGGTAAAAATACCAAAGAATTATCAAAAGTTCTAATAGTAGTTTTTCTAAGCCCAATTTCTACTATAGTTCCTTCTATACCTGAAATTTCAACCCAATCGCCTTGATTAAAGCTGTTATCAAAAAGCAAAAGCACAGAAGCAAAGAAATTTGCAATAATATCCTTAGCTGCCAATGCCACAGCCAAACCACCAATACCTAAAGATGCAATCAATGCTGAAATATTAAATCCTAAATGTGATAAAACAAATAAAACAGCTATTACTATAATAATAAAATATAAAATTTTAATAATTAAATTAACCACTTCGCGTTTGCCACTTTTTTCAGCAAGCTTTGCCACAATTACCATACCATAACTATCAAAAATATTTATCACAAGCCAAGCAGTTAAAATAACATAAACAATTGATAAAATATTACTAATTCTTATATCTACAGGTGCAGGATAGTAAAAAATAGTAAAACAAATTCCAATAGCATAAGCAAACAAAAACCAACCCACTGGTCCTTGGAGCTTTTCTAAAAAGTGAGTTTTTATTTCTACATTTTCTGAATTTTTTCCAAATAAATGTATCAATACAAAATACAAAATTTTTGCAAGATAAAATTTCAAAGAATAAAACAAAACAATGACAATAATAGAAATAACTATTTTTCCAACATTTACACTACTAATAGAGGTTTGTTTATTAATATAATTAATGGCATTTTGCAAGCCCAAGCCCGTAAATAAAAAATTAGTTTCAAGCAAATTTGCATTATTTCTTAGATATACCAAAATTTCATTATATGACTTGATGGTATTTCTTAAATTATTTTCACTAAGCTCTAAAGTTCTAAGTTGAGTAATATCATTAATTTTCTCTTTATCTAAAGCAAAATTAAAAACTATATCTTCTTTTAATGAGTCAATGCTTTCATCAATAATTTTTTTTATTTTTTGACTTTGAGCACCTTCGATAAAAACTTTTTCTAATTCAAATATACAAAGATAAAAATGTTCTGCAGAGGTTAAATTTAAAAGTTTGATTTTATTATCCACATAATCATAATATCTTTTTTTAGCTTGGGCATTTTCAACACTTTTTTGTAAAGCATTCTTAGTTTTTAAAAAATCTTTTGCTTCTTTATCATCAATCTTTTGAGATACCATTTTTAAAGGTAAAGTAGTCAAAAGAGCTGTTTTTTGTTTTTCTATTTCTTTGATATTATCTTGAAATTCGGTGCTATTTGTATCACCGGTTTTAAAACTTTCCAAAAGTAAATTAAGCTCTATATAATCTTGTACCAAAGCAAAAATACTATTCTTATCCTCTAAAGCATTTTTTTCCTGTGCATTCAAAGTGCTGATAAATAAAAATAATAAAATAATATTAACAATCTTTTTCATACTTTTTTCACCCTCTCTTGTATTAAAACAAAATTTTCAAAATTAAAATCATACTCATAAATTTCACCCGTTTCTATGATGTAATACCAAGCATGAAGTTCTATTTCTTTTTTATTTAAAGCTTCTTCTATACCTGGATAGGTTAATAAATTTTGCAAAGAATTAACCAAGTTCATTTTTTCAGTCATCCAAGATCGCATGGCTAAATCACTGCCTGCAACTTTTAAAACCTTATTTTTAATAGGCTCGAGCAAGGTAAGCCATTTTCTCACATTCGGCATACTCTTTAGCTCATTTTCATTTGCATATAAAGCCGCACAGCCACCACAATTACTATGTCCACAAACTATGATATTTTTTATATGTAAAGAACTAAAAGCATACTCAATAGCTGAAGTAGTTGCCAAAAAATCATCTCCTACTCTATAAGGTGGAACTATATTGCCTATATTTCTTACAACAAAAAGCTCTCCTGGGCCTGTATTAGTAATTAAATTTGGTATAACTCTTGAATCAGCACATCCTATAAAAAGCGTGTGGGGATTTTGTTTATTTTTTAAACTTTCAAAAAGTTCTGCATGCTCTTTAAAATCTTCTTGCATAAATTTTAAAGCACCCTCGATCAAGTCTTTCAAAAAAAGTCCTTTTTTGCATTTTAATAAAGCATTATACTAAATTATTTTTACTTAAAATAAATCTATAAATTTATTTTTTGTTATATTTTTATACAATTTTAATCTTTTATTTATCTTTTTTTTGTAAATTTTAATTTTTAAAAATTATTGGAGGATTTTAATGAGTCTTTATGATAGAGATTATTCTAACTCTAAAACTCAAGAATTTGAAGGTTATGCTAGAAGTGATTTGAGCATTTTTATAAAACAAACTTATCAGCTTTTTGCTGCTTCATTATTAGCTGCAACAGCAGGTGCTTACATAGGAATTTTTGCCTTAGCACATTTATTTGCACAATCTCAAGCAACTTTTTGGATTTTATTTATCGTAGAAATTGGCTTGTTATTTGCATTACAATGGAAAAAAAGAGAAGCTCCGCTTAATTTAGTTTTACTTTTTGCCTTTACTTTTGTTTCAGGACTTACTTTAACACCACTTTTATATTCTGTTTTAGCACTTCCTGCAGGAGCTAGCATTATCGCTCAAGCTTTTGCTTTAACAACAGTGGCTTTTGGTGCTTTAAGCGTTTTTGCTATGAATACAAAAAGAGATTTTACTATGATGGGAAAAATGCTTTTTATAGCTTTAATTGTTATCGTAGTAGCTTCTTTAATTAATATCTTTTTTCAAAGTTCACTTTTAAGCTTAGCAATTTCTGGTATTGGTGCAATTTTATTTTCTTTTTACATTCTTTATGATACTCAAAACATCATTAGAGGAAATTATGAAACACCAATCGAAGGTGCAGTTGCACTTTATCTTGATTTTATCAATCTTTTCATCTCTCTTCTTAATATTTTAAGAAGCTTTAATAGCAGATAAAAATTTGCGAGAAAAATTCTCGCAAATTTTCTTTACCTCTTTCAAGTTTTTATCAAACTTTTTAAGTTAAAATACTCATTTTATTTTCAATAAGGAAAATTCATGACTACTCTTTTAATTATTTTGCAATTTGCAATTGTTGTGATTATTTGTATTGCTGTTTTATTACAAAAAAGCTCAAGCATAGGACTTGGAGCATATAGCGGAAGTAATGAAAGCTTGTTTGGAGCAAAGGGTCCTGCAGGGTTTTTAGCTAAATTTACTTTTGTGATGGGTGTTTTACTTATCGCTAATACAATTGCTCTAAGTTATATGTATAATAATGCTAATTCTAACTCACTTGCTGAAAAAGCAGAACAAATTTTACCAAAGGCACCTGAAACAAACACAACTAGCATTCCAGTTGCACCAAGTGCTCCAATTAGCGAAAGTAATACTAGCAAATAAAAAAAGGAAATACCATGCTAAATGAAATTTATACCAAGCAAAAACAACAATCAGACAAAAGCTTAGAGGCCTTAAAAAAAGATTTTACTACCATAAGAACTGGCAAAGTAAATATAAATATACTTGATCATATTCATGTAGATTATTATGGTAGTGCAACTCCATTAAATCAAGTAGCAACAGTTTTAGCAACCGATGCTTCAACTATTAGCATTACTCCTTGGGAAAAATCAATGCTAAAAGCCATAGAAAGTGCTATAGCTGCGGCAAACATTGGAGTAAATCCGAACAATGATGGCGAAAGTGTTAAATTATTTTTTCCTCCTATGACAAGAGAACAAAGAGAAGAAAATGCTAAAAATGCTAAAGCTATGGGTGAAAAGGCTAAAGTTGCTATTAGAAATATTAGAAAAGATGCAAATGATGCGGTAAAAAAACTAGAAAAAGATAAAGCAATCTCAGAAGATGAAGCTAAAAAAGCTTATGATGAAGTACAAAAACAAACCGATAATTATACAGCAAAAGTAGATGAGTTAGTTAAAAACAAAGAAGCGGAACTTTTAAAGGTTTAAAAATGAACTTAGAACAAATTTATAAAGATTGTGGAGCATACCTACAAGGACATTTTTTACTTAGCTCAGGGAAACACTCTGAGTTTTACCTTCAAAGTGCTAAAGTTTTAGAAAATCCAAAACTAGCAGGTGAGCTTTGTGATGAGCTTGCGAAAGTTATTGCCAGTTTTAATATTGAATTTGATAGTATTTGCTCGCCTGCCTTGGGTGGAATTTTAGCAGGTTATGAGCTTGCTAGAGCTTGCAACAAACGCTTTATTTTCACTGAACGCGTAGAAGGAGTGATGAGTCTTAGACGCGGTTTTGAAGTAAAAAAAGGTGAAAAATTTATCGTTTGTGAAGATATTATTACAACAGGTGGCTCAGCACTTGAGAGTGCAAAAATCATCGAGAATTTAGGTGGAGAAGTAGTAGGTTTTGCAGCTTTAGCAAATCGTGGTTTTTGTGCTGTAAAAAATTTAAACAATCCAAGAAAAGAAAATGCAAAATTACCACAAAATTTACCACTTTTTGCACTAGGAAATTTTGAATTTGATATTTATGATGCAAATACTTGCCCACTTTGTGAAAAAGGCACTAAAGCTATCAAACCTGGTAGTCGTGGTAACTAATGAAAACTAAAGCAAAAATAGCCACTCGCTTTTTAAGATTTAAAGCCTTTTTGATTGATCTATTTTTGCTTTATGTGCCCATTTTGTATTTGTTTTATTTTACTCTTGGCTCTAAAGAAGCTTTTTTAAACAATCAACTTATAATTTTTTTGTGCCCATTGCTTTTTGGATTTTTACAAGCATTATTTTTAGTAAAAAAAGCTCAAAGTCCTGGACTTAAAGCTTATGATTTATACTTGATTGATATTAAAAATGGACACAAACTTAATTTTTTTAGAATAATCCTACGCTATGTAATTTTCATTATAAGCTTTGGCTTGTTGATTGGCTTTTTGGTAAGCTTTTTAAGAAAGGATACCTTAGCCTTGCATGATATTTTAAGCCAAAGCGCTATTGTAACAAAGGTGGAAAAATGAATAGAAAAAGAATTTATAATCCAAAATCAAACGAAACTTTAAATGATAGAAAAGTATTTAACGGCAACCCACATGGTATTTTAAATTTTACTAAAGCAAAATACACATGGGCTTTAAAACTTTGGGATTTAATGGAAGCAAATACTTGGTTTCCAAAAGAAGTAGATACAACAAAAGATGCACTAGATTATCGTTGCAATCTAACCGTAGCAGAAAAAAGAATGTATGATCTAGTTTGGTCTCAACTTATCTCAATGGATAGTTTTCAAACAAACAATCTTGCTGATAATATCAACCCTTATATCACAGCACCTGAAATCAATGCGGTTTTAGCAAGACAAGCTTATGAAGAAGCAAATCACTCAAAATCTTATGCAGTGATGGTTGAAGCAATCTGTGAAAATACAGACTTAATTTATGAAATGGAAAAACACGATGAGACTTTAAGAGAAAAAAATGATTTCATTTCAAGTATTTATGAAGAATTAGCTGGCGAAGTAGATGATAATAAACTTTTACTTGCAATGGTAGCAAATCAAATTCTAGAAGGAGTGTATTTTTATAGTGGTTTTACTGCTATTTATGCTTTAGCGCGTGCAGGAAAAATGCTAGGTTCAGCACAAATGATACGCTTTATACAAAGAGATGAAATTACTCATTTATTATTATTTCAAAATATGATTAATTCTGTGCGCAAAGAAAGACCTGATTTGTTTAATGATATCAATATAAACAAAATTTATGATATGTTTAAAAAAGCAGGTGAACTTGAGATCAAATGGGGTAAATACATCACTCAAAATCAAATCATGGGTTTTACAGACGATATTATAGAAGAGTACATTCACTATCTTGTTGATCAAAGACTAATAGCTATTAATCTTGATAAAATTTATAATGCAAAACATCCTATTAAATGGGTGGATGATTTTTCTAAATTTAATGATCAAAAAAGCAATTTCTTTGAAAGCAAGGTTACAAACTATTCTAAAGGAAGTTTGAGTTTTGATGACTTTTAAGTCACAAAACTACCCATATTTTACATTTTTTTAAACTAAAATTCTCTTTTTATTTAATATTTTATTTTTATTTATTTCACTATTGTAAAATCCGCCATTTTATTTTATTAGTAAAGGGGTAATTATGGAGTTTTTAGAACTTTTGCTAGTCTTTATTGCCATAGTTCTCATGATAATTAAGCCTGAAAAAGAAAAACTAGCTTTTTCTATACTTGTAATTTCATGGGCTATTATGGTATTTGACTATTTAGGTCGCAAATCAGGCGCAATCTTAGGCCTAATGAATCTATAAGGTGGCAAATATGTGTGATATTAACAAAACTAAATTTTTTTATTTTTTAATGTGCTTGGCAGGTTTTTTAATCATTTTAATGCCTGTTGGAATTGCAAATTTGATTTTTGGTTATATGCTAGGTGATAGCCCTTGTACTTCTTGTTGGGGCCAAAGAGAATCAATGATTTTCATTGGTGTTGCAGCTTTATTTATCGTGCGTTATGGTATGAAAGGTAAGTTCTTAGCTTTTCTTTTAATTGCAACTGCATTTGGTTTATGGCAATCATTTAATCATATAAGCGGACATGCACATCGTGATCTTGATCAAGGTTTTGGTTTGCCTATTTTTGGTTTGCATACTTATTTTTGGGCTGAAGTAGTATTTTGGGCTGTAGTTTTATTACTTGGTGTAATTTTTGCTTTTGCTCCAAAATTTGGCTCCTTTGAAAAAGAAATGGAAGGAGTTAGTTTTAGAAAATTAACTAAATTTAACCTAGCTGCTATGGTTATTGTTGCTTTTATCGTAGCTTCAAATGTCTTCCAAGCTTTCGTAAGCACTGGTCCTATCCCATATAGCGGACAAGGTGATCCAGTTCGTTTTAGTTTAAATCCAAAATATATTATTTGGGATGATTCAGGCTGGAATAAAAGTTGGAAAAGCATTTCTTTCTTAGGAAAACGCGATGTTAAAGAACCTGATTTTGCTTTTGCTCCTGCTAATGAAAAACTAGGTATTGAATTTGATAATAATATCAGTAATGCTCCATTTGCAAATATCGATGATAATCTAAAAATCGTAAATGAAACAAAAATTGATTTTCCTAAAGCTATCAATACACTTGATTATATCAATGGAGAGTATGTCGCAAGTTCAAAATGGGAAGTATTTTTCCTAGATGATAATTTTAGTACTAAAACAGATTTTCTATTAGACCCATATTTTTCAGCCACAATTAATCCTATCATAGGAATTATTCCTTATTTGGACAACAAATACATCTTAATGGGCTCTAATAAAACTTTCTTAAGATTTGCTCAAAATCCTAATGCAGATGAAGCTTTACAATATGCTGATTTTATTAGAGGGGCAAATAATTTTGAAGGACAAGGTGAAAACCTTGGTCGTGGTAGAATTGACACAGTTAGAGCTAAATTCCATCATGTTTTAAGCACAACTACTGATGGAAAATACATGTATCTTGCTACCGTTCCAAACAATAAAGACGCTAAAACTTTTGTAATTTCTAAAATTTCTTTAGCAGATAGAGTTCTTTCAGCTGAATTTACTCCTAAAGCTGAGTTAAAAGAAGGAAAAACTTTAGGCGATCTTTATGTAACTTCAATGGCATTTAAAGATGATAAAATTTATGCATTAAGTAAAAAACATAATGTTATTGCTGTAATTGATCTAGACAAAGAAGAAGTTATAAAAACTATTTCTTATCCAGAAAATATAACTAATGCAAGAAGCTTATTCTTTAAAGATGGCAAAATGCACATCTTATCTTATCAAGATGGATCAAACATCCTTTATACACTTGATTAATCTTAAGGCGTTTTTACGCCTTAAGGATTTTAAAGCTAGATAAATAAAATTTAAGATAAAATAACACTTTTTATCAAGGAGTGCTTATTGATTCATATATTTGAACAAAAACAATGTCAAACTATGGCAGAAGAAATTCGCAAAAACACTTTCATTAATGAAGAATTATTTGAAGCTTTTTGTTCTACTCCAAGAGAAATTTTTTCACCTTTAAAAATGCATGCTTATAGACTTGATGCACTTCCTTTAATGGGTAATCAATGGATAAGCTCACCTTTAACTGTGGCCAAAATGACTATGGCGCTTGATTTTAAAGAAGCTGATAGTGTTTTAGAAATAGGTTGTGGTAGCGGGTATCAAGCTGCGATTTTAAGTAAGCTTATTAGAAGAGTTTTTACCATAGAACGCATCGAAAAACTTGCAATTAGTGCTATAGAAAAATTTAAAAAACTAAACTATGCTAATATTCATGTAAAATTTGATGATGGACAAAATGGTTGGAAAAATTATGCACCTTATGATAGAATTTTACTCTCAGCTTATATAGAACATATTCCAAATGTATTATTTGATCAACTTGAAAACAATGGAATTTTAGTAGCTCCTTTACTCATAGGAAATCAACAATTCATCACTAAATTTACCAAAAAAGATGGTGAGATTAGCAAAGAAGTTTTAGATGAATGCCTTTTTGTACCTATCAAAGATGGCAAAGAATAGTTAAAATTTCATTTTTAAAACAATAAAACCATATTCATCTTTATATTCACTCTCTTGTAAAAAACCATTTTTCTGATAAAATTTATATGCCTTATAATTATCTTTATTTACTTCAACATATTTCAAATGATAATCATTTATGTCTTTAGATATTAAAGTAGTGTCTATACCTTTGTTAAAATATTTTGAACTTAAAAACAACATTTCAATTTTATCATCCACAAATGCTAAAAATCCAATCATTTTGTCTTTATCATAACAAATCAAATAATTTAAACTAAAGAATACTTGAGAATTTAAAAGATCATTTTTAATCTTTTCTCTATCAAAATCAGATAAAAAATCATGGGAATGTTTCACACTATCCTCCCATATATCGATCAATTTATCCTTAATATTATCTGTAATTTCTTTAAAATATTTAATTTTAATATAATTATTTTTAAACATAAGCTTCTTGTAGGATTTATTTTTTTATAATTATGTTAAAAAAGGAATATTATGAGTTTTAAAAGAATACTTTTTGGTTTATTTACTACTAGCATGCTTTTTGCCTATGAGCAAATGCCTCAAAATGCCTCACATGGAAATTTCATAGACAAAGACAAATGGAAAAATTTAGATAAAAACTGGATTTATTGTGAAAGTGGTTTAAATCAAGATTTTATCAATATAAATAGTAAAAAGGCTACAAACAAAAATCATTCTTTAGAATTTAACTACTCAAATGATTCTTTTGGTTTAATAAATGATGGTTATACCATAAAAATGTATTTTGCAAGCAATGGAAGTCATATCGTGCTAGATAATACAGCTTATAATTTATCGCATTTTCACTTTCATAGCCCATCAAAAATTTCTATTGATAAAAAACCTTATCCTTTAGAAATTCATTTTAGCCATGTAAGTCAAAAAGGTGATATAGCAGTGGTTGTGCTGTTTTTACAAGAAGGTGCGGAAAATCCTTTTATTAAAAAAATCATCCGTGCTTTTCCTAAAAAAGAAGGCGATAAGCTTTATGTTCAAAGCTTAAGCGCTAATGAGTTATTACCAAATAATCTTCAATCTTTTTACATCTTTAAAAACAAACTCAACAAGCCTTGTAATCAAAAAATCACTTGGATAGTTTTAAAAGATATGAGCTATGCCTCTAAAGAGCAAATTCAAATCATACAAAATTTAATGGGAAAAAATGAGAATTTGAAAATACAAGAAATTAATAATTTAGAACAAAATGATTAAGTAAGCTAAACTTAATCATGTATAAAAGCTTGAATTTTTTCTAAATTAGCTCTAAAAATTTTAAAATTTAACTCACTTGAAATTTTTAAATCAGCAAAAAAAGGATTTTTCAAACTAGCTATGAGCAAATAATCATCTTTTTTCAAAACTCTTTGTGTAGAAAATTCTTTATCCTTTACTTTTTCAAAAATACTTTCATTTGACTTAATATCTTCTTTTAATTTCTTACTATAAAGCAAAATTCCACAAAAGAAATTCCCAAATTCATCTTTAAATTTCACATCATAAAGAATAAAATCATCAAAAATAAAAGAATTTTGAGAATGATAAGTTTTTAAAGAAAAATCAAAAGTAATTTTTTCAAAATCTTTTTGATCAAAGCCTTGTTTATCAAATTTAGCATTGTTTTGCTTTAAAAATTCTTCACACATTTTAAATACAAGCTCATTGCGTCCCCACATAAGCTTTCTTCCTAAAATTCTAAAAAACAAAACTCCTGCTAAAACAGCAAAAAACAAAGCTATAATCACATCCTTGCTAAATTGAAAAGCAAGAAAAAATATAACCAAAGCTTCAGCAAATGCTAAAATTTGTAAAGCTTTGAGTCTTTTACTTAAAGCTTGTCTTATGGCTTCAAAATCCATTAAGACTTAGCCTTTTCCATTCTTTTTCTTTGAGTAGGATCAAGATATCTTTTTCTAACTCTAATATTTTGTGGAGTAACCTCTACAAGTTCATCTTCTTCTATCCACTCTAACGCTCTTTCAAGGCTTAATTTTCTAGGTGGTACAAGCTTAATCGCATCATCACTACCACTTGCTCTAACATTAGTTAAATTTTTACCTTTAATAGGATTAACATCTAAATCATTTGGGCGTGAATGCTCACCTATAATCATACCTGTATATACTTTTGTTTGAGGATCAATAAATAATACCCCTCTATCTTGTAAGTTAAATAAAGAATACCCTAGTGCAACACCATTTTCCATAGAAATTAACGCGCCATTATTTCTTTTTTCAACTGCCCCACTAAATGGACGAAACTCTAAAAAGCTATGGTTCATAACACCCTCGCCTTTAGTATCTGTTAAAAATTGTGATCTAAATCCTATAAGCCCACGCGCAGGAATTTCAAACTCAAGTCTTGTTTGACCATCTCCAGTTGGTGTCATAGTTTTCATTTCAGCTTTTCTTTTACCTAGTTTTTCAATCACTACTCCGGTAAAATCATCAGGCACATCAATCACTAAATGCTCAAACGGCTCTGTTTTAACACCATCTTCTACCTTAACGATAACTTCAGGTCTACCCATACAAAACTCAAAACCTTCTCTACGCATATTTTCGGCTAAAATAGTTATTTGAAGTTCACCTCTTCCACTTACTTTAAATTTACCCTCGCCTGTGCTTTCATATTTCATGGCAATATTAGTTTTCATTTCAGCTTCTAAGCGTTCTGCGATTTTATTTGAAGTTACATGTTTACCTTCAGTACCCGCTAAAGGACCATCGTTTACTGAAAATACTATACTTAAAGTTGGCTCTTCTATATGTAAAGGATCAAGTGGCATAGGGTTGTTTGGATCTACCACGCTATCTCCTACATCTAAAGCTTCAAAACCTGCAATCGCTACAATATCGCCTGTCCCTGCTTCTTCAATGTCCATTTTTTCTAGACCCATAAAACCGATAAGCTTTGAAATTCTTCCATTGATTTTAGAGCCATCTGCTTTAGCAAGCATAACATTTTGATTTTTCTTTACTTTACCATTAAAAATTCTTGCAATCCCTATCTTACCAACGAAATTATCATAACCTAGAGTAAAAACTTGAAGCTGTAAAGGATTTTCATCACTACCACTTGGAGCAGGCACACGCTCAAGTATAGTCTTAAACAATGGTTCCATGTTAGTGCTTTCATCTTCAAGTGCAAGTTTTGCATAACCATTTTTAGCAGCTGCATAAACCACTGCAAAATCAAGTTGTTCATCATTTGCCTCTAAAGCCACAAAAAGATCAAAAATTTCATTGATTACTCTTTCAGGATCAGCAGCTGGCTTGTCGATTTTATTAATAACAACAATAGGTTTAAGCCCTAAAGATAAAGCCTTTTTTACCACAAATTTAGTTTGAGGCATAACCCCTTCTTGTGCATCAACTAAAAGCAAAACCCCATCAACCATTTTTAACACACGCTCAACTTCACCACCAAAATCAGCATGGCCTGGAGTGTCTATGATATTTATTTTTGTGCCTTTATAATTAATAGCAGTATTTTTAGAAAGTATAGTGATACCTCTTTCTTTTTCTATATCATTACTATCCATTACACGCTCTGCTATTTGTTCACGCTCATTAAAAGTTCCTGATTGTTTTAAAAGCTCATCTACCATTGTTGTTTTACCATGATCAACATGAGCTATAACAGCTATATTTCTAATATTATCCAAGTTTTTCTCCAAAGTCTTAAATTTAAAATCTAATATTATATAAAAAAAATGCTTAAAAATTAAGATTTAAAAATTGGAACACTTGTTGCTTTTGTCTTGAGTAAGAATTATTTTTAAGGAGAAAAATATGTCAAACCTAAATACTCAAATCTTTAACGCTAACTTAGAAAAACAAGGAACTTCAGTTTTAAATAGTAAGCATTTTATGGAACTTTTAAATTATTTAGAAGTTATAAATTCAAATGAAGAAAAAGAATTAAATTATGCAAAACTTTCAAGCAAAGTAAGTGAAATTTTAGATGATGCGCAAAATGAAAATGCGGTTTTAAATGCTAAAAACATAGAAGAATTATTAGTAATATTTAAAAATTTTAATCTTACTCATGAAAATTTAAAACTTGATTGTGCAGCACAATTACAAAATTTATTTCCAAATTTAGCAAAAAATAATTTTTTAGTAGGTTAATTAATGTCTAATATCCAAGCTAGTGATGCTTTAAACTTACTAAGCATCACTCCACAGAATGAAAACCCAAGTAAAGAAAATACTAGCTCACAAAGTGATGGCGAGGAATTTTTAAATTCCTTATTGCAAGCAATAAATGAAAAAGATGGAAGTTTACCAAAAGATTTCAAGACTCCACAAAAAGATGATAAAGTTAATGATAAAATTTTAAAAGATGATGTCAAAGATAAAATACCGCTGGATGAAAAAGATGCCTTGAAGCTTTTTGAGGGTGCAAATTTTATGCAAATTCTTTCTTTATTGGAGGTTTTACAAAGCGATAGCAAGGATATAAAACTAAACAAACTTGTCCAGGATAATACTGCTATTTTAGCTCTTGAAAAAAATCTACACAAGCTAAAAAATATAAAAAATATTAATGAGCTTTTTAATGTGGCAAAAGAACTTGGATTAAACATCAAAAATATAAAATTTGAACAAATTAAAGATTTAAAAGAAGCCTTTCCAAATCTTGATAAAAAAGGTTTTTTTGAAATACCAAAACAAAATAATAATACTAATGTTTTTCAAGATTTAATCAATCAAAAAATTACCAAGCTTTTAAAAGAAGAACCAAATACAAGCAAAAATATAAAAAGCAAAGAAAACGAAGGTGTGTCTTTGCTTTCTTCTGCTTTAAAAAATATAGAACTTCCAAAAAAAGATATAAAAACACAAGCAAAAGAAAACATTCAAAACATATATTTTAAAGAAAAACTAGTAGAGAAAATTCAAATTCAAGATGAAAAAGAAATAAAAAACGCAAAAAATATCCAAAATACAACAACAAAATTCAATGAAAAACTAAGTGATATTGAGTTAATTAATCTTACTCAAAACACAAACCTAAAAAAAGATATTAAAGAAAAAGAAAAGCTAGATTTTAAAGAAATATTAAAGAATGAAAAACTAACTACTAGCGAAGATAGCTTTAGTAAAAAAATAAGTTCTGTTTTAGAAAATTCAAAAGATTTAAAAACTGAATTAACAAATATAAAAAATACTCAAAATATACAAAATCAAAATCAAGATTTAAAAATTAACTTAGAAAATCTATTAGCCCCTCAAGATAAACATTTAAAAATAGATAAAAATAATCAAAATATAGATAATTTTAGTGATATTTTTAAACACACAAAAGAGTTTTCAAAAGATGAAAATGATCATAGTGAAGAGAATTTAAATTCTTATGTAAGGGAAATGAATAGGGTTTCTAATAATTTTATAAAAAATCAAAATATTCCTATGAAAGAAACTTTTAATGATTTTGCCCAAGAATTTAAAGAAAAACTAGAAAGCTACAAAGCACCTATAACTCGCTTTAGTATAACTCTTAATCCACATAATCTTGGAGAAGTAGAAGTAACTTTAGTCCAAAGGGGTTCAAATTTAAATATTAGCTTTAACTCTAATCAAAATACCTTAAATCTTTTCATACAACATCAAGCTGAATTTAAAAATGCTCTTGTAAATATGGGATTTACAAATTTAGAAATGAATTTTAGTAATCAAGAAAGAAAAGAACAAAGCAATCCGCAAAGACAAAAAAACAACAATAGCAAAGAAGATAAGGTGAATTTTGAAAAAGAAATTCAAGAAAAACCGAGCTTAGAAATGGTTTTAGCAAAATATTTTTAAATGGAATATTTTTTGCTTTGAGCTTTAAAAATATATAAAAAAGGATTTTTATGTCAAATATAAACACACAAACCCTTCAAGGTCCTTTAGCAACGCTTAATACTAAAGATATGCCAAATGCCAAAGGAAGTACTAGAGCCGGTGAAGGTGATAGCGGGTTGATTTACAACCCTGGGGCAGAACTTGACAAGGATGCGTTTTTAAAGCTTCTTTTAATAGAACTCCAACATCAAGATCCAACAGATCCTATGGATACTGAAAAAATGCTTACCCAAACAGCACAACTTTCAGCACTTGAAATGCAAGATAATACTAATAAAACCATGACTCAACTTGTAACTGCGATGACAAAACTACAAAATTCTATTGCAGCAAGCACAGGTATGAGTGCACTAGCTGCAGTTGGAAAGCTTGCAACAGTTAAAGATAATTACCTTGTAGTGGCAGATGATGATATACAATTTCAAATTAATATGTATTTACCACAAGAACCACAAAAAGGTAAAAAGACTGATATTGATATTGAAGGTTTTGAACTTAAGAAAAATGGCGAAGATAAACTAGATATAACAGGTAAAGTTGATAAAGAAATAGCTGAACCTGGAGAAACTATACATATAAAATTAAAAGATGACAAAGGTCAAGAAGAAACGGTTCAAGCAGTAGTTGGAGAAGATCAAACATTTAAAATAGTAGGACATACCCCAAGTGTTGATATCAAAACAGCAAAGATTGATTCAGCTTATAAATCAGACAGCACACCTGTAACATTTACTATTTATAATGAAGCAGGAGATCCTGTAAGAACAATGAGTGTTAAAGATATGAGTGCTGGTATGAAACAAATCGTTTGGGATAGAACAGATGATAGTGGAAGTCCTGTACCATCTGGAAAATACTATGTAAGAGCAAGCTATATAGGTGAAGATGGCACAACCGTTAATTCAACTTATGGTGCTTATCCTATCACTGGAGTTAAATTTGAAGAAGGTGAAGCTCTAGTTGGTATGGGCGGTAGCTGGGTTAAATGGGAAGATATTAAAGAGATTACAGGATAAAATCATGTTTACAGCATTTTACAATGGAGTAAATGGAGTAAAATCCCAAAGTTATGGTATAGACAATACCGCTCATAATATAAGCAATGTCAATACAGTCGGTTTTAAATACTCTGATGTGGCATTTAAAGATGTATTTTATAGCACCATAACAACACAATCATATAACAAAGGTCAAACTGGTTATGGTAGTGTAGCAGGAGCTACTAATGATATTTTTGAACAAGGTCCGTTAGTTTCTACCGATAATGAATTTGATGTAGCAATTGCTGGAAAAGGCTTTTTTGGTGTAAGTAATGCTAATGGGGTTTATTATACTAGAAATGGTGCTTTTAAACCTGATGCAAATGGATTTTTAGTAGATTCAAATGGAAATTATGTACTTGGAACTATGAATCCATCATTACAAGAAATTCAACTAAGTGATAGAGTTTCTAATATGTTTGGTCAGATTATGGGACAAAAAGTCACTACAGCTTGGAGTGGAACACCTGGACAGAATTTACAAATGGGCGGAGTTAATACTCAAGGACCTATTTCTGTACCTAAAAATCTTTACTTACCACCTCAACCAACGCAAAATATAACTTGGAGTGGAAATTTAGACACAAGCACCAAAACAGAAGCAGTAAATGTAGATGTAGATGCTTCTAAATTTGAATTTAGTAAAAATGAAGATGGTAGTGTAAAAATTTCAGGTAGTGTAAAAGATGAACAAATTTATGGTATAAAACCTGGCGATACTATATATTTTAAAATCACTGATGAAAAGGGTGCTAGTCAAACATTACAAGCTACTTTAGATGAAAATTTAGCTTTTAGTATCGACAATCAAAAACTAGATAAAGTCGATTTAGAAACAGCCAAACTAGAATCATCTCACTTAAGCGTTGAAAAAGAAGTAGCTGATAGCACAGAACTTTCTGCAAAATTAATAAATCCTGATGGATCTATTAGTTGGGTAAAAGTTAAATTAGATAGAGTTTTACCGCAAAATGGTACAGATTTAGAATACAAAGCCGTTGCACAAGTGTATGATAATGATGGCAATAAAATAGGTGGAACAACTGAAGGTTTAATCACTTTTAACGAATCTGGAGCTTTAGTATCTAACACCTTAAATTCAGTAGATAACAATGGAACAAGGGTTAATATAAATCTTGGTTCTTATTATGATCCAAATATACCAAATTCAGGCTATGATGGACTTCATGCTTTACAAAACAAACAACCTTCAGTGCATACACAAACAGATGGTAAGGGCGAGGGGTTTTTAAATAATTATTCTATTAACACAGATGGTACTATCATCGCCACTTTTACCAATGGAGATCAAATAGCTATGGCAAAACTTGCTTTGTTTAATTTTACAAACGAACAAGGCTTGGAAAAGCTAGGGGAAAATCTTTATGGGCAAACAGGAAATAGCGGTAATCCAACTTTTTTACTTGATGCTAATGGAAATTTCAGCACAGCAACTTTTAAAGGTTCTTATTTAGAGCAATCTAATGTAGATTTATCGGTAGCTTTTACTAACTTAATCACTCTACAAAAAGCTTATGATTCAAGTAGTAAAAGTATCACAACAGCCGATCAAATGATACAAAAAGCAATCAACATGAAACGCTAATTTTAGCTTTTCATGTTTTATTTATATTTTTTGCTCTAAGATATATTTTACCTCTTGCTCAAAAAATTCATACACCCTAAGCTGAACCAAAGATTCTTCTTCATTTTTATCTATTAAACGCTCAAGTTTATCAAATTTTATCTTTTGTATATATCTTGGATTTTTTTTCAAAAGCAAAGCAATATTTTTAAGTAAAGTATCCAAACTAAGCTCACTTTTTAAAACTCTATCTACATATTCTTTAGAAGTTTGCACCAAAATTGCTTGCCTGCTTTTATCTTTTGGATAAATTTCACTAGCAATATCAGCTAAAACTTGCCAAATTTCTGCTTTTATATTTTTATTTGCCACAATAATAGCCGCAAAAGATTTTGCTCTAAATTCTAAAGACAGATGACTAGGAACAAAAAATTCTCTAAATTTAGATAAAAAATTTGCAAATATACTCAACATACTTCACCTCAATGTTTTTTAAGATATTTTAAGATATTATTTCAACTGCCTTCTCTTAGACCTGTGCAATGCTATTTTTAAGCACCGCTTCAGGGTGGGAACACAGCAGAGCACTTAGACTTAGTGTGTGCCGCAGTCATCTGGGGGAGGGTTTTTAAAGTTTAAAATACCCTTTAATATCCTCACAAATTCTAAAGAAATTTACCCCATTAATAGTCGGATTTGTTTTAAAATATTCATACATTCCCACAAAACCGCTTTCAAGCTCTTTAGACTTTACTCCATAGCTAATCGATAAAGCCGCTTCTATAAAAGCTGCTAGCTTATCACAATACTTCAAAGCCTTTCCATCAATAGCCTTAAAACGATCCTCATTAACCGCATCTAAACTACCACTATAAACACTTGGTTTGTTATTAAAAATACGATTTTCAAATTCATTTTTTACAAAGGCACTTTCTTCATTTTGTCCTTCTCTAATACCAAGTATATAACTAAATTCTTCTCTAAAAGATAGTGGTATAAAAGGTAAAATTTTCTCATTAATAAGTTTCATTTCATACTCATTGATGATTTCATTTAAACCATCTATGCCATATTTTACCGGAGAGATGATATCTCTAGTTAAACTTTCGGGTAAATCATGAAACAAAGCACAATAAAAATTGCTTTCTATCCTACCATCGCATGCTTTTACTTCTAAAGAATAAAAATAAGACAAAATAGCTACCACAAGCATATGTCCTAAAACCGCAGTTTCTGGAATCCTTGGAGTTTGTGCCCATCTTTTTTGAAAACGCAAGCGTCCGCTTAGATCGATTATTTTAGAAATTTTTTGATTAAGAGCTATTTTTCTTGCGCCAATTAACTCATAATAATCTTCTAATTCTTCTTCAACCTTAGCCTTAATCTCATCAATATCACTTAAAAATGAACTAGTTTGATAAACTATATTAAACTCCCACCTTGTCGCAAAATACGAAGCAGCTTTTAAAACAAGCCTTTCTTTTGCACAATCTTTACCTTGCAAAAAAAGCTCATAGCGTTTTAAAAACTCACCATTTTCTATATCTTGAATCATTGGTGCGATTTTACTTAACACCCAAGCACTTACTTGCTCATTTTTTGCACGCGTTATCTCATGATACACATCAGGGCGTATATCAGTCACTACCACCCTACTTAAAAACTCAAAAATTCCTGCTTCTATGATAAAACGCATATTGACATCTTTTTCCATTTTAGCAATGAAATAAGCAATGATGAATTTATGTGCTTGTTTATCAAGCTCAACTAAATTTGTCATTCTAGGATAATCATTCCACCTTGATATAGAAGCAGCTTTAAAAATATGCTCTATCAATTCTACACTAATCATTTATTTCCTTTTTTTGCTGTGATTTTACTTTATTTTATAATCTTTAGCAAATTTTAGATATGTTTGAAAATGAATTAGAGTGATTAAAAACTTTCTATATCACTTAACTTAAGATAAACCTCATCATTTTTACTAAGCTCTTTATGATGATAAATGCTAAAAATATGTCCTTCCAAACTCACGCCTAGCTCATAAAAATCCCCATAAAATACACATTCTAAAACGCTAGCTTTTAAAGGAGTTTGTGAAGTTGAAATTTGTATATCATTAGGGCGTAAAATGCCATTTTTACTTTGTAAATATGCTTTGAATTTCTCATCTAAAATTGTATTTGGATCTATAAAAAATGCCTCGCCCAAAAAGCAAGCGCTATCTATATTTTTAGGCTTGTAAAAAAGCTCTTTAGCGCTTCCATAGTCTAAAATTTTCCCATCCTTAATCAAAGCGATATTATCTGATAAATAAAAAGCATCGTCTTTATCATGTGTGACAAAAATAGCACTAAGCTTATGTTCTTTCAAGATATTTTTGATTTCTTTGCGCATTTTAACACTTAAAGTGTGATTTAAATTTGAAAAAGGTTCATCAAAAAGTATGATTTTTGGCCTTGCGACTATGGTTCTTGCTAGTGCTACTCTTTGGGCTTGCCCGCCACTTAGCTCATTTGGATAGCGCTTTAAAAGTGTATTTAAATTTAAAATTTCTAAAACTTCATCAAGTCTTTGTTTTTGCTCATTTTTACTTAAAGAGCTTATACCAAAGCATATATTTTCTTCTACATTTAAGTGCGGAAACAAAGCATAATCTTGAAACAAAACTCCCACATCACGCTCTTGTGGGGCTAAATACACATTCTTAGAAGCAACTAGTTTATCCCCTATATAAATGCTACCATCATTGATTTCAAAAAAACCTGCTATACAACCAAGCAAAGAACTCTTACCACAGCCACTTTCTCCCAAAATACTGACAATCTCACCTTCTCTTAAGCTCAAAGAAATTCCTTTTAAAACTTCTGTTTTTCCAAAAGATTTGTAAAGATTATCAATTTTTAAGATTTCCATTATTGTCCTTTTTGGTTGTTTTTATTTTGCAAATAATGCATTAAAAATGTAGGGATAATCCCAAATAACACTATAATCAAAGATGGCAAAGAAACATTATAAATTAATTCATTTTCACTATAAGCAAATACAAGCGATGAAAGCGTTTGAAAACCTGAAGGTGAAAGTATAGTCGAAATAGGCAATTCTTTTAAAATATCCACACAAATAATCACCACAGCCAAAGCTAAATAATGTTTCATCAAAGGAAAATGAATTTGAGTGAAAATTTTAAGTGGTTTTGATTTTAAGGTTAAATTCGCATAGTCTATGTTTTTAGAAATTCGCTCATAGCCTGATTGAGTTGCAAAAATCCCTGAAGCTAAAAACCTCACAAAATACCCAAAAAACAACACCAAAAATCCACCACCTATGGCATATTCAAAAGATAAAAGATCAAAAATATAATTTAACACACCCAAAATCACTAAAATTCCCACAGCTACCACAGCTCCAGGTAAAGAATACCCCAAAGTCGTAAGCCAAAGGATGATTTTAGAAGCTTTTGTATCGTTTAAACGCACCACAAAACACAAATAAAATGCCACCCCCACAATAGTAAAAGAACTCACCAAAGCCACGCTAAGACTATAAAATGCAGGTGTTAAGACATTGCTTAAATTTTGCATAAAATCAAACCCAGCCCAATAAACAAGCCACACAATAGGCACGACAAAGGCTAAAAATGCCACCAAAAAGCACCACAAAAAGGCTAAAAATGCCTTAAAGCCTTTTAACTCATCTTTTGGAGTAGGTAAAAATACATTTTGATTAAAACCTTTTTTACCTCTTTGAATTTTTTCTAAAAGCATTAAAAGTGCGATAAATACAAGCAAAGCCACGCTCAAAGCCACAGCACTCACTTCATCACCGCCACTTCCCCATGTTCTAAAAATTCCTGCACTAAAAGTATCTACACCAAAATACGCCACTAAGCCATAATCACTCAAAACCTCCATAGCCACCAACAGCAAAGCACCCACTATACCCACACGGCAAAATGGCAAAATCACTTTAAAAAATGTTTTTAAATTAGAAGCCTTAAGCGTTTTAGCACTTAAAATGATATTTCCAAGTCCATAAGCAAAAGTATTTTTAGCAAAAAAATACACATAAGGATAAAGTGCAAAAGATAAAATCACAATCACACCATATGCATTCATGATATCTATACGCCTATCAACCCCTAAAAGCGTGGGAATTAAACCTTGAAATTCAAACAAATCAATCCAAACAAAACCCATCACATAAGAAGGTATAGCCAAAGGTAAAATCAAAAACCATTCAAAAAATTTCGAGCCAAAAAATTTATAAAAAGCTATCAAATAAGCACTAACTAAACCTATAATCAAACACAACACTAAAGTACCAAACAATATAAAAGCACTACCAAAAATATATCGTGGCAAGACATTTTTACTCAAATGTTTTAAGGTGTTAATATCTATAAAAGGAAGATGCAAGATAATAGCAAGTATAGGCAGTATGATTAAACTACAGAAAAAAAAGGTGGCAAAAGACCACCTTAGACTTAAAAATTTCAAATTTTATTTTTCCTTAAAATTATTTCCATTGAACTTCATCAAAAATCATTAAAGCTTCTTTAGCATTACCCCAGTAAGCTTCAAAATTTGGTTTTTCGATTTTAAACTCACCCCATGATTGTAAAATTTTAGCAGGTTTTACTTCTTTATTTACCGGATACTCATAGTTTTGGTTTGTTAAAATTTCTTGTGCTTCTTTTGAAAGCATAAACTCGATAAATTTAACCGCAGCTTCTTTATTTTTAGAAGTTTTTAAAACACCTATACCACTTACATTAATATGCGTTCCTCTATCATCTTGGTTTGGAAAAATCACTTTTACTGAATTTGCAGCTTCAACATCTTTAGGATTTTTTGAATTTGCTAAATGACCTAGATAATAACTATTTGATATAGCTACATCGCCTTCTTTTGCATAGATTGCACGAATTTGATCACGATCCCCACCTTTTGGAGTGCGTGCAAGATTATTTGCTATGCCTTGTGCCCATTCTTTTGCTTTTTCTTTACCCAAAGTATCAATCATTGCACTTAACAAAGAAATATTATAAACATTATTTGAACTTCTTACTAAAACTTTACCTTTAAATTTAGGATCAATTAAATCTTCATAAGTTTTAATCTCTCCATCTTTAATTCTATCTTTAGAAGCGATGATGATTCTTGCTCTTGTTGTAAAAGCATACCATTCATTGTTTTTACCTCTTAATTCTTTTGGAGAAAGTTTTTCTAACTCAGGTGAGCTAACCGGTACAAAAAGATTATTTGTGCGAACTTGTTCTAAATTTCCCGCATCAGCAGTCATAAACAAATCTGCCTTTGAATTTTTACCTTCAACTTCTAATCTTTTAGCAAGCTCATTAGCCTTAGCTTGCACCACATTTACACTAATGCCTGTTTTTTCTTGAAATAATTTGAAAATTCCTTTATCAGAATCGTAATGACGATGAGAATAAATCGTAAGCTCTTGAGCGCTTAAACTCATAGCAGCTAGTAAAGATAGTAAAACTACTTTCGCTTTCATTTTATAAATTTCCTTAATTTAAATTTTGAAATTGATAAGGATTATTATATTAATAATTCACTTTATATTTACTTAAATTGATATACATAATCATTTTAAAATAAAATAATACAAAATTAACATAAATCAAGATATTTTTTCTCTCATTTTTATATAATCATCAAAAATACAATATACAAAGGAGATAAAATGACACAAGAACAAATTCAAATTATCAAAGATTGTGTGCCGGTTTTACAAAAAAATGGCGAAGTTTTAACTAAAGAATTTTATAAAATCATGTTTGAAGAATATCCTGAAGTAAAACCTATGTTTAATATGGAAAAACAAGCTTCAGGCGAGCAACCAAAAGCTTTAGCAATGGCTATTTTAATGGCAGCAAAAAATGTAGAAAATTTAGAAAATATGAGAAGCTTTGTTGATAAAGTAGCTATCACTCATACAAAATTAAATGTCAAAGAAGAACATTACCCTATAGTAGGCGCTTGTCTTTTAAAGGCTATTAAAGTAGTATTAAATGCAGATGAAACTACACTAAAAGCTTGGGAAGAAGCTTACAAAGCTATCGCACAATTTTACATAGACATTGAAAAAGAAATTTATGCAAAAGCTAAGTAATCATAGGCTTTGATTTTCAAAGCCTATTTTAAAAATGTCATCCCTGCTTTAGCTATTTTTACATCCTCATCTAAGTGTGCTCCACCCACACCTATACCACCAACAACAACTCCATCTATAAAAATCGGCACCCCACCAGGCATAATGGAAAACTTATCATCTAAATAACGAATATCTTCAGGTATTTTACCCTCTTTTACACCTTTAAAAATGACCGCTGTTTCTCTTTTTTGTGAAGTGGCTGTGTAAGCTTTTTTATAACTAGCATTAAGTGTATGCACACCCGCTTTATCATCTCTTAAAACCGCTAAAATTTGACCAGATTTATCTACTATGGTAATACTTACATGAAAGCCATTTTTTCTTGCTTCTTTCTTTGCAAGCTCCAAAATCCCTTCAACCATTTGTGTAGTTAGCACAGGCTCTTTTACAAGCTCAAAAGATTTTGCCATCAAACTTACTCCTAAAAATACACATAAAATGAGTAATTTTTTCATTTTTTTCCTTTAAAATTTTTCTACTGCATTTTTTGCTAATTCTTTTATATCGCCTTTTAATTCACAAATTTGACCATTTTGTGCGAGTAAAATTCTATCAGCCATATCAAAATACACATCATCATGAGTTATAGCAAATATAGTAATACCTTTTTGCTTTAAAAGTGGCAAAAGTTTAGTATAAAAAAACTTCCTAAACATAGGATCTTGATCAGCTGCCCACTCATCTAAAATCAAAATATCTCTTTTTTCAAGCAAAGCATTAAGCATAGCTAGACGCTTTTTTTGTCCAGCTGAGAGCTTTATAGTGCTAAAAGTATTTTCTACAAGCTCTACTTTTTCATTTAATTCTAAAATTTCAAGCCAATATACTAAATCCTCTTTGCTAAATTTTTCATCTTCTAAAACATGCTCAAACAAATGAAAATCACTAAAAATCGCACTAATTAAACTTCTATACTCATAAATATTTTCCGAAGTTACTTTTTCATCATCTAAAAAAATACTTCCTTTAAAATCTGTAAAAAGCCCTGCTAAAATCATAGAAAAAGTAGATTTACCGCTACCATTTTTACCTATTAAAAATACACATTCGCCTTTTTTAAGCTCAAAATTTACAGGTTTTAGTGCAAATTTTTCATTGTATGCAAAAGATACATCTTTAAAAGAAAGTTTTTGCCAAGTTTTTTTATTTTGACTGAATTTAAACTCATGAGAATAGTTTTCTAAATTTAAATTTGAAATTTTATCTAAAGCAATTTTTGCCATCATAAGCGTAGGAAAACTTCCTATCATAGCTCCAAGTGGCGCTCTTAAAAAAAGCATACTCAAAGCAATAGTCGTAGCACTTTGCAAACTAGCAAGCTCATAATTTAAAGCTATATAAAACTCCACTCCTACTAAAGCTAGCATAGCACTATTGCTCCAGTTGTTAGATAAAATATGCAAGATATTTCCTATAGTGGAGCTTTTTTTCTTTTTCAGAGCATTTTTTTCAAACTCATTTTCATAATAGTACTTCGCCCTTAAAGGATTTAAGGTTAATTCCTTATGCCCTTGTAAAATATTTTGATAGTTTTTTTGCAAAGCATCATCATTTTCTCTAGCATTTTTAAAATAAAAATACACCCTACTCATCAAAAAATTATCCACCAAAAAAACACACACTATCCACGCTAAACACAAAAAGAAAATTTCTAAAGAAAGATAAGCTATATAAGCACTTACACAAATAATCAAAACACTTGATTGTATAAATTCAGGAAGCCTTAAAAGCCCAAAAGAAATACTACGCACATCATTATTCAAAGAAGCTAAAATCTTTGCTTTAGTAGTGTTTAAAACACTCAAAACACTTGTATCTAAAATTTGCTTTACAACCCTTCTTTGCATTTTAAAAATAAAGCTTTGCCCAAACGAGCTTAGTGCAATTTCTACAAAAGAAGAACTCGCAAAAAATACAAGCAATAAAAGCACAAAATACACAATGATATTTGAGTTTTCAAGGCTAGTTTTTAATAAAAACTCATTGATGAAAACTAAAGTTAGCACACCCAATATACTCGTAAAAATACTAAAAAGCAAAAAAAGAATGATTTTTAACTTGCTTTCTTTAAATAAAAAAATTAAAAATTTCATTTAATATAAACCTTAACTCTAAAAGCAAATTATATAACAAAAATATGCATAATAATTATTTATATTGTTTATGTTTATTTGTTTTTATTTAACTATAAATAAATTTTGCTATAATATATTTAAAAATTACATATTGATATTAATAATTATTTAAGGATAGCTGATGTCTAGTTTTTCTAACCATATTCTTTTATCTGGTATTGTTATTTCTATCTTATTTGATCAAAGTCTAGCGCTACCTAGTGGTGGTAAATTTACACATGGAACTAGTGGTTCTATTAGCATAAATGATAATCATATGAATATCCACGGAAATGGGCAAAATTCTGTAATACAATGGGGGGGGGATTTAGCATAGGTAAAAACGAAAGTGTAAATTTTAATGGCTCTAACAAAAACTACCTAAACATTGCTCATGGTACAAATAAATCCACCATAGAAGGTTTATTAAATGCAAGTGGCAATAATGTCTTTTTAATCAATCCTAATGGAGTAATCATAACTAAAACAGGAACTATCAATGCCAATCGCTTTGTAGCTTCAACCTCATCAATAAGTTCTGATGAAATGCAAAAATTTGCAAATGGAAAAACAAACACCATACAATCACCCATTATAAAATTAGATAAAAACAATGGTAATGTAGTTAATATGGGAAATATTAACGCTGAAGAAGTTGTCTTTATAGGAAATAAAATTTTATTAAATTCAAATATTAAAAATTCAAATGATTTATTAACTAAAATCAACTCAAAAAACATCAAACTTATAGGAAACGAAATAGACATTGATGCATCAAATATAAACGCAAATTCTTTATCAAAATTAGAAGTAAGCGCTAAAGAAAGAGGTTCTATATATTTAAATGCTAGTGGATATTACTACGATCCTAATTCTTTTGCAGTTTTTGATAAACTTAAACAAACTGATTTTCAAAATATAAAACATAATAATAGCTCCTTTAACATATATGATTTTGTAGGAATATCATCAGATGTTGATTGGTGGCATTTTGCCAAAGGTTGGAATGAAAATAAAAAAGATTTTAGAAATACAGCTACTGAATACAGACTAACAAATGATATAGATTTTAAAGGAAAAAACTATGCAAATTACTGTATAGAAGGATATGGTTGCACCAATATGATAGTAGGATATAAAGATCCTATTTACAATGATAATTGGGAAATTATAGAAGATAATAGCTTTTATAATAAAATTTTTGACGGACAAAATTTTGCTTTAAAAAATATATTCATAGATACAAATGTATTATCAGATTCTTTAAGATATGTTGGTATATTTGGAAATGCTAATGGTTCTGAATTTAAAAATATAATAATTGATTATAACGATAATTCTATTCTATCAAACTCAATGTATACTGGAGGTTTTATAGGACATGCAAGTGGTGGCAGTAAATTTGAAAATATAGAATTAAAAAATATCTCTAAAATCTCTACACAAAATAAAAACAACCTCTACGCAGGAGGTTTTATAGGATATGTTAATGGTGCTAACTTTAACAAGATTGATATAAAATCAATAAGAGAAATCAGCGGTATTAGCCTTGAAAATAGATCACATATTGGAGGTTTTGTAGGTGGAATTAACAATGGAAAATTTGAAAATATAAACATATCACAAATAAATAAAATTATTAATGATAAAACAACAAAAGCAACATATACAGGTGGTTTTGCCGGAGAAGTATGGGGAGGAAAATTTAGCAATATCGATATAAGACAAATTGATGAAATTAATGGAGGTTTTGTTACAGGTGGTTTTTCAGGTAATATAGGCTATGCTGATCTTGAAAATATAAATTTAGATATAAACAACATAACCTCCACTTTTACTACTTTACGCCATACTTATGCTGGTGGATTTGTAGGAAGTATTGATTCTGGTGATACTTATTTTAAAAACATCAATGTGCGTGTTAAAAATGTAAAAAGCATTAGTCAAGATAACAAAGATGGCTCGTTGGAAGAAGATTTTTTTGATACAGGAAATGCTTATGCTGGCGGGTTTGTAGGTTTTGCTAATGGAGGTGTTTTTGATAATATTAGCATAGAAGCTGAAAAAATAGAAAGCATTAATAATAACTCCATGGAAGGCACTCGTGCTGCAAGCGGTGGCTTTGCAGGAAAAATAGAAGGATATAGAAGTGATAATTTATCTCTTTCAAATATCACAATAAAAAATATTGACACTATTTCAGGCAAGATTGAAAAAGACAAAAGTGGAATGGTGAATGTTGGAGGTTTTGCAGGATGGATTCAAAAAGAAGGTAAAGGAAGTTTTTCTAACATAAGCATATATGATATAAAAAATATACAAGCTTATGGACAAAAAGACTTTGCCAATGCTGCTGGGTTTATCGGATATATTGAAGGGCGTTCAATGTTTCAAAAATTTAATTTAGATTTTAAAAATATATATTTATTTTTTGAAAATGACTCCCAAATACAATCTTTTGCAAATGATGGTAAAAATTTAAGTGGAAAATTTATTAGTGCCTATAACGATAAAAATGTAAATTTAGCTTTTAAGAATATACATATTTATCATCATGAAAATGATTTTAATGATGTTTTTAGCGACTTAAAATTATGGAAAGATATGAAAATTAATATTCATACCTATAATGATGATAATAAAAATTTAAAATTTGAAGATTTTTTAAGTAAAGATAATACAATAGCAAGACCTATTATAGAACTACCAAAAAAACCAGATTTTTCAAATAAAATAGAAATTAATTACCCAAATATAGACAATATCATACAAGAAGAAGCCATCCTTGGTAAAGATGATTTATATGAAGATGTCATCAAAAATGAAATTCTAGCAGATCTTATCAATCAGCATTATAAAATATATATTGATGTTTTATTGGATATGTTAGCAGAAAAAGATTATAATCTAATGACAGAAGATGAAAAAGTAGATTTTGTGGCAAAATACTTCATCAAAGATACAGCAAATAATAAATCACAAGCCTTGAAGATAGTTCAAAGTTTAGATTTTATAATGGCTTATCAAAACAACGGATTAAATAATGCAAATAATGATAAATTTGAAGAAGGTGTAAAAGATTTTTATCAAAACAATATAAAATCAAATATAGACAAAACAATTGAGAAAAAAATAAGTATATTAGAAATTCTAAAAGGAGAGTTAAAAGATATAGTTTTAAATTCACAACAACTTCTAAAAGAATTGGAAAATATAAAATTACAACTTCAAATAGCAGAAAAATCTTATAATGACTATATAAAAAACAATTCTTCACTAGATCCTAATAAGCTAGCTCAATTACTTAAAAATGTCAATATGCTAGAAAAACAACAAGAAACAATAGCTTCCAAATTAGGATTAGCAGAAATTAAAAATAAAATAGAATATCAACACAATAAAGGTAGTTTTTTAATAATGGGAGATTATCAATATGACTTATATAAACCTATTTTAGAAAGCATTGATCTAACACCTAGTATTCCTGTTGAACCTGATTTACCTTGGACTGATCTAACACCTAGTATTCCTAGCATTCCTACACTAGAAAACAATCAAGCAAAATCAAGTCTAAACAATAGTCAAAACTATCCTGCAATGATTAATGACAATATTGCTAATTTATTTTTATTTAATTCTTTAGGAGATGATTTAGTTAAAGATGAAATAATAATCAAAGAAATTGGGGAACTTGATATAGAAGCTCGTAAAAAAACTTGTATTGTAAGTGATGGGTTTAAAGCTATGAACCCTTGTGCTAATTAAAGAAAGTTAAATGCATAAGATTATTGTTTGCACCTTAATCTTAGCATGTGCTTTACGAGCTACAAATGACAATATAAAAATAATAGAATTATCCCCTGATAGAAATATACCACAAAACAAAGCTTTAAAAGAAAATTTAAAAACCGAACAAAATTATGAAAAATTTCAAGATGCTAGAGAAATCATAAATACACACCAAGAACATTATGAAAAAGAAATACTTACTCACTATAATTTTCACATCACAAACAAAGGAATTGATTTTGAAAATTTAGGAATTGAAGAAGAGGAATTACATAATCTCATATTAAATTATGAACAGAAAAAATTTAATATCCAAGATTTGCAAGATGTATCAAATATTGTTGCTTATTATTTCCAAGTTAATGGCTATCCTGCTGCAACAGTGTTTATTCCAAAACAAAATTTTGAAGATGGCAATATAGAACTAAACATTGCTTTAGGAATATTTGGAAAACACATAATAGAAAACAAAACCTCGATCAAAGATCATTTCATAAAAGATAAATTAGATAAAAAACTTAAAGGTAGAATTATCTCCACTAAATTAATAGAAGATAGCGCATATAAAGTCAATGAAATGTATGGAGTACAAACCCTAGCAGGCTTACAAGCAGGAGAGAATGTAGGAGAAACTGATGTAGTTATAGAAGTAGTGCCTGATACTAAGGCTAATGTATTATTATATGCTGATAATTATGGTATTGAAAGTTCTGGTAAATATAGAATAGGCATCAGCATGGGATTTAATTCTATATTTAATATGGGGGATTATTATAATTTTTACTTACAATCAAGCAATGAAAAACAAATCAACTATGGAGCTAGTTATACTTTCTTTTTAGGAAATTTAAAAATTACTCCAAGTGTATCAAAAGGAAATTATTCCTTGGGAGAAGATTATGAAAATGCCGGATTTTATGGTACTTCTAGAAATTTCGGTATAGACTTTTCTTATCCTGTGTGGATTAATACTAATTCATCATTTTACTTTACTTCAAGTATTTATCATAAAATACTTAGTGATACAAGTGCTGGATTTTTAACTTTTAATAAGCATTCTAATGTAGGTAGTATGGGTTTAGAAGGTTTATTTAGAAATTTTCATAACACTTTTATTTATAGTACCAAAATCAACCTAGGCAAGGTCTATGACGATGGGGTTAATTTTTTAGGCACTAATTATAAAAATAATAGTAATGGCATG
>NZ_JAKMSO010000009.1:0-73787 GCF_025772685.1 Campylobacter sp. CNRCH_2015_1657
TGATAACACTTAAGGCAACCATGATACTTACAACAATTGTTTGTATTGTTGCTGTTTTGAAAATAGGCTCATTTATAACATCAGCACTTTCGGTGCTACAAACAAGGTAAGAAGATATTTTAGCACATATACCTAGCCTTTCTTTTCCTTTTAATCCATATTCAAAGAAAGAATAATCACCATTTTGTTTGTGTGCATTTAATACCGGTCCATGATCTACCGATGGATCTAATAACTGTTTGTTTTTAGCAACAAATATCTTTCCATTTTCATCAAATAAAAAGCTATTACCAGGCATATTTTCAAAATTTTCTTGAAGCTCTTTTACTGGAATATCAACCCCAATAATTCCTACAAAATTACCATTTTTATATATAGATTTAGTATATGTTATTACATATTGATTTGTTGCTTTATCAATATAAGGAGAAGTGATGAAAATATCTTTATTTTCTTTGGCTCCAATATACCATGGTCTAGTTCTAGCATCATAGTTGATATTTTGTCCATAAATTTCGATATTTTTATTATTTTTATCACTAGTATCATTACTTACAAGATTTTCTCCATTATCTAAACTTATAAAAGCAGATAAAACTCCAGAAGCTTTTCTATATGATTTTAAAATAGAGCCAACATTATCTATCAAAGCTTGTTCGGAATTTAATTTTTCATATGGAAATTCCAAAATTGTTTTTTCCAAATTTAAAATTAAATCACTATTGTGCTTTCGAAATGTTTCTAAAGAAGTTCGAGCAACTTGTAAAATATCATTTTGCCTTTTTAGCTCATTATCATAAAGGTATGTTTTGGTAAAGTAAAAACTTAACACACCTAAAATAATCAAACTTAGTGCAGTGAAAAAATTTGCCATTAAAGACAATTTAACTTTCAAAGTGTTAAACATAATTTCCTCCGTATTTTATTTTTGTAATTTTAATTTTTAAAAATTAATTATCAATTAATATTTTTTTTAATTAATTTTTTTGCTTTTTCCCACAATCTCACTCCCAATTCTTTTGCATTGTTTTTATCTAAATTTTTATATTTATGGCTTGCGAGTTTTTCGAGTTCATTTAACTCTTTAGCTAAGATATTGAGTTTGCTTTGTGCTAGCTTGCTAAAATCATCAATTTTTGGATTTTGTTTAATTTCATTAATTTTGATAAGAATTTGTTCTCTGTTTTCTTGTATTAAGCGTTTAAATTTGGCAAATAAAGTGTCAAATTTATTTTCTAATAAATCTTTAAGTATATCTTTTACGGGATTATTAAATTCTAATGATATTTTTTTAAGCATTTGGATAAATTCTTGCTCTATGTCTATAAGTTCTTTTTCTTTATTTTTTAAATCATGTTCTAAAGCACTATATGCAAAGCTTGATTTAAATTTTTCAATCGCCAAAGAAATTCCTTCTTGTGTCCCATAAATACTTCCTATGCATAAATCATAAGCAAAAGCCTTTGATTCGTTAGCAAGTTCAAAAGCAGCATTTAAAACTACTTGGGATATTTTTAAAATTCTTTCTTTTTCAAAGCTTCCTTCACAAATTGCATTAAATACAAGGTTTTTAGCGATTTCACAAGATGTAAGTTCTATGTTTTCACCTTTTTCTAAAGTTGTGATAAAAGCACTCTCGGCAGTTTCTTTTAAAAGGCCTAGTATTTCTATATCATAAAGCATTGCATCATTGATACTTATATTAAATTCATTTAAATTTAAATCTTTTAAAGTCTTTTCTAAATCAAAAAAGTTATCGCAAATTTTGTGTTTAATGGTGTTTTTTTGTTCTTCTATTTTTACTTTTAATTTGCCATATTCGTTAATATAAACAAAAAATGCTTTTTTATCTTCTTCAACTCTAGCTTTAATAATACCTTGGATTATTTTGGAAATATTTTCTTCATTTATAAGTCCAAGTTTTTCTAATACTTTAGAAAAGATAGCAAAAAGCTCTTCATTACTAGTATTTTCAAAACTAATTTTTTTATAACTTAGATTAAAAACAAGCTCACTAATTAAGTTTGGAATTTCATTTTTTTCACAAGCTAAGAGAGAATTTTCAAAAATTATGGCTAAATTTTTCATATTTTTCCTTTTTTATAATACAAATTTCGCTTTACTTTTTAATTGATTAAAAATATTTAAACGATCATCTTTACTATCGACATAAACACTTAAAAGATAACTTTTATATGTTCCTTGTTTGCTAGTATTTGAGATTTTATATTTAAATTCTCTTTCATTGAGTATTTGGGTGAAAATTTCTAAAGCATCAACTTCAGCTTCAAAAACGACTTTATAATCCCAAAAAGTAGGGTAGTTTATAATAGGTTCTTTTTTAAGATCGCAGATATTTACCACTTTTTCCTCCTTCTTTGCTTTCTAAAACTATATCAGTAATTTGCATACTTTTATCAATAGCTTTAACCATATCATAAATAGTTAAAAGCCCAATGCTAACAGCTGTTAAGCTTTCCATTTCAACCCCTGTTTTTCCTTCGCATTTTACGGTTACAAAGAGTTGAAAAGAACATTCTTCTTTGTTTTCTTCTATATGGGTTTGTACTTTTGAGATCATTAAAGGATGACACATTGGGATAAGATTTGAAGTTTGTTTAGCTCCCATGATGGCTGCTGTGATGGCAGTTTGCAAAACAGGCCCTTTTTTAGCTTTGTTTTCAATGATAGCTTCAAATGCTTCTTTACTCATGTATATTTTACCGCTTGCACAAGCTTCTCTTTGGGTAATATCTTTTTGACTTACATCTACCATTTTGGGGTGATTTTTTTCATCTAAATGCGTTAAATTCATATTTTTCCTTAAGTAAAGTTTGAAAAATTATACCAAAATGTATATTTTTATATTAAAATACTACTAAAAAATTTTAAAGGATTTGCAATGGCTTATGATGATGCAGAATTTGAAAATTATGATGATGAAATGTATGATGAAGCAGATGATGATACTTATGCAAATAATCAAAGATCATATAATTATGATGATGATGATTATGAATACGATGATGATTATAGTGATGATGATACTTATGAGATGGATTAATCGTGGGTAAAAATCTTACTAAAAAAGACATAAAAGTTTTGAGTCTTTCTTCTTTGGGAGGGACTTTAGAATTTTACGATTTTATCATTTTTGTATTTTTTGCAAGTTATATTTCTAAAAATTTTTTTCCTGAAGATTTAAGTCCATTTTGGAAAATGTTTAATACTTATGGAATTTTTGCCGCAGGATATTTAGCTAGACCACTTGGTGGTATAATCATGGCACATTTTGGCGATAAATTTGGTCGTAAAAAAATGTTTATGCTTAGTATTTTACTGATGGTTGTGCCAACTTTTATGCTTGCTTTTATACCTACTTATGAAAGCATAGGATATTTATGTATAGTATTTTTAATATTTGTAAGGATTTGTCAAGGTATAGCTATAGGTGGGGAATTACCTGGTGCTTGGGTTTTTGTTTTTGAGCATGCTCCAAATGGACAAAAACGCACTTATCTTGGATTTTTAACAGCTTCTGTAGTAGGTGGAATTTTGCTTGGAAGTTTTGTATTTTTAATGATGAATAAGCTTTTTACACAAGAAGAACTTTATGAATGGGCCTGGAGAATTCCATTTTTCTTAGGAGGAATTTTTGGGATTGTTTCTGCTTATTTGCGTAAATTTTTACAAGAAACACCTGTTTTTGAACAAATGAAAAAAGATAAGGCTTTAGAAAAATTCCCTTTAAAAGAAGTATTTAGAAAAGCTAAGCTGGGCGTTGTACTTTCTATGTTGATAACTTGGGTTTTGACGGCTTGTATTGTTGTGATGATTTTAACTATACCTTCTTTTATGGCAAAAATGTTAAATATTGATGCAAGCGTTCAAACTTACATACAAATGCTTGGTATAGTTTTGCTTGTAATTGGTTGTATATTAAGTGGAATTTTGGCTGATAAAATAGGTATAGTAAAAGCTTGTATGATTTTTTCGCTAGGATTTTTCTTAACTTGTTTATTTTATTTTAACGCTCTTTATACTAAAACACCTGATTTTAATTTAGTGAGTGTGTGCTATTTAAGCGCTTGCTTTTTTACTGGAGTGATGAATTTTTGTCCTTTGATGATGAGTGAGGTATTTGATGCTAAGGTTAAATTTTCAGGGCTTAGTTTTTCTTATAATATAGCTTATGCAATAGCTGGTGGGTTTACTCCGCAACTCGCTTTATTTTTACACACTATTGCTTTGGGAAATTTAGAAAATATTGCTCGTTTTTCTTTAGGATTTTATATGTTTACTATGGCTATAATTTCGCTTGTTTGTGCTTTGATATTTAAATATCTTAGTAATACCCAACGCACATACTCTCAGTGATTTTAATGCGTTTTTCCAAAGGAGTAGGACTGAAAAAATGGCATTTTTCGATATAAATATTATAACTATAATCTAAATTTAAAAAATCGTAAAATGCCTTTAAATTTACAAATTTAACCCCACAAACTTCTTTTATATCTAAGATTTTATAAATTTGAGAATTGTTTTTTTCTACCAAATGTGATGGAGCTAAAGTAGTAAATGAGCAAAAGGCACTTGCTAATACAAAGCCACTTAGATTTTCACATTTTTGTATAAGATGTTGGTGTTTTTGTAAAATACTTTTTTTATGTAAAAATACCACTCTTGTGCCTTGATAGCGTGCTGCCTGAACATTTTTCCAAAATTTATAAGCATTTTTAGAAATATTTGCTAATTGGTGTAATTGTATATTTAAAATATAATTATCCAAGAATTGATTGGGTGGTAAAATAGTATAAGTCATATTTTTTCTTTAAATTTGTTTTTATGATTATACTAAAAATTGACTTTTGTTTATATTTTTAATTTCTAAATTTAATACAATAAGCCAAAATTATTTTTTAAGGAAAAGTATGAAATTTGAAACTATTAATCATGATGGTATAAAAAAACTTATGGATGTTTTTTATGCAAAAGTTAGAATAGACAAGGATTTAGGGCCTATTTTTAATGAAAAAATTGGTATAGATGATGAGAGTTGGAAAAAACACAAAGAAAAAATAGCAAGTTTTTGGGCAGGGATGTTTTTAGGTGATCCAAGTTATAGCGGTTCTCCTTTGAGAGCTCATCATGAACTACCTTCATTTCCAAGAGAATTTTTTGATGTTTGGCTTAATCTGTTTGATGAGAGTTTGCAAGAAGTTTTTGAAGATGAACCAAGAAGTATTATTATAGAAAGAGCTAAAATGATAGCTCAAAGATTTCAAATGATTATTTATGATCACAGATTTCTTAAGAGTTTTTAAAAACTCTTAGCGATAGTTAAAGGTATGTAAATTTTCACCTTGAGAGTATTTATAACTATATTTTCCATCAAGATAAATTACCAAACGATAATATCCTTTATGTGATCCAAATACAACTTTTCTAACATGAGCAGTATTAACTTGTAAAGTTTTTGTGTTGAAATTTTGCTTTTTAGCAAAATCTATAATGATTTTAGTTGGATCTCCTATAGATAAATGTCTTAGCATTCTATCTTCGGTTTTGATATTAATCTTATTGTTATAAAAGCTAATAGAAATAAAATTATAAATATTTCCACTAAAAATTGGTGTTTCAATATTTAAAGTGGTATTGTTTTCTTCTGTTTTAGTGTTTTTTACCCCTTGTTCTTGTGGTACAGTAACAGAAACATCAAGTATAGGTGTGGCATTTGGACTTTTGGCTTTTATAAATGAGTAAGTGTCATGCCAATTGATACTTTTGTATATATCTAGAGTAGTTTGCTCTTCAGAGCCATCAAGGTTAATGTAGGTAATGGTAATATTTTTTAAAATTCTTGCATCAGAATTAAAAGTAAAATCCTGTCTTTGAAAAGGACTAAGTTTTACAAACTCGGTGTTTTGTTGTTCTGAGTTATTGTCAAAAGGATTATCTTTTGCATTTAAAAATACACAGGATAATAAAAATAGTAAAAAAAATTTAATTCTCATGCGAATTTTCTCCTTTAAGTCTTAAAAGCTGTAAGTATTCTTTTTGAGCTTGGGCATTTTTAGCTTTTAAGGTTACTATGTTTTTCTCTAAAATTTTTTGCTCCTCTTTAAGCGATAATAAAACATCTAAAGAGGATTTGCCAAAAAACATATTACCAAAATACATAGCAACAATAATAGCTACAAATGATAATGCAATAGTTTTTATTAGATGATGACGAGCCTCCTTCTTTTTAGAATGCTCATCATACTCTTTTAATAAATCACTCAGAGTTTATCTCCTAAATACTCATCATTATCAAGTTCGATTTCTAACAAACGATTATATTTAGCTGTTCTTTCACCTCTTGCTAGAGCTCCTGTTTTGATTTGTCCTGTATTAAGCGCTACTGCAAAATCAGCTATAAAAGCATCTTCGCTTTCCCCGCTTCTATGACTCATAATACATCTGTAATTATTTCTATGAGCTAGTCTTACTGTTCTCATAGTTTGAGTGATTGTACCGATTTGATTAGGCTTGATTAATACAGCATTTGCCATATTTTTCATGATACCTTCTCTTAAAATATCTTCATTAGTTACAAACAAATCATCACCCACAAGTTGAATTTTATTGCCAAGCTTTTGAGTGAGTTTAATCCAACCTTCATAATCATCTTCAGCCAAACCATCTTCAATACTAAAAATAGGATATTTAGCACATAATTCTTCATAGCGAGCAATCAAGTCTTCACTTGAGAAAACTTTACCCTCTAAATGGTATTTACCATCTTTATAAAGCTCACTACTTGCTACATCTAGTGCTAGTTTGATTTTATTTTCATAGCCTGCTTTTTTAATACAAGTCATTAAAAGATCAAGTGGTTCAGTGTTGTTTGCTAAATTTGGTGCAAAACCGCCCTCATCGCCTAAGGCAGTAGAGTGACCTAGATTAGCTAATTCTTTTTTCAATACTGCATAAATTTCACAAACTGATCTTAGCCCTTCTTTAAAGCTTGAAAAACCAAAAGGCATAATCATAAATTCTTGAAAATCTACACTATTGTTTGCGTGCGCACCGCCATTGATGATATTGCACATTGGCACAGGTAATACACTTGCATTTGCTCCACCTAAGTAACGATATAAAGGTACGCCTAGTGCATTAGCAGCAGCGCGCGCTGTTGCCATAGAAATTCCTAAAGTTGCATTTGCTCCTAGGTTGGAATAATTTTTTGTCCCATCAAGTTCTAAAAGAGTATTATCTAGCTGAGTTTGATTAAACGCATCAAGCCCTATAATGTTTTCAGCTATGGTGCCATTGATGTTTTCAATAGCTTTTAAAACACCTTTTCCGCCAAATCTCTCATCATTGTCTCTTAATTCTAAAGCTTCTTTTTTTCCTGTGCTTGCACCACTTGGAACGATAGCACTACCCACGCTGCCATCGCTTAGCATGATTTCAGCTTTAATGGTAGGATTGCCTCTACTATCTAAAACTTCAAAAGCTCTTAAATCTTCAATAATCAACATTATTCTTCTCCTTCATCGTCTTCTTTTGCGCCCAAAATCATACTATCTATACCGATTGAGTTTTGTATAGCTTGAGTAATTTCATCTGCAATAGCTGGATTTTCTTTTAAAAAGGCTTTAGCATTTTCTCTACCTTGACCAAGTTTAGAAGCCTTGTAAGAAAACCATGCACCACTTTTATCAATAATATCAAGTTTTACACCATAATCTATTAGCTCGCCTTCATGACTTACACCCTCGCCAAACATCACATCAAATTCAGCTTGTTTAAAAGGAGGGGCTACTTTGTTTTTAGCCACTTTTACTTTAACGCGGTTTCCAATAGGCTCATCATTTTGTTTTAAGGTGGCTGTTTTTCTTACATCTAAACGCACTGAAGCATAAAATTTTAAAGCATTTCCGCCAGTAGTTGTTTCAGGAGTGCCATAGCCCATCATGCCTATTTTCATACGAATTTGATTGATGAAAATTACAGTAGTGTTCATTTTATGAACGATACCAGTTAATTTTCTTAAAGCTTGGCTCATTAATCTTGCTTGAAGACCTACATGTTGATCCCCCATATCACCTTCAATTTCTGCTTTTGGGGTAAGTGCAGCAACGCTATCTACCACTATTAGATCAATGGCTCCACTTCTTGCTATAGTTTCAACGATTTCTAAGGCTTGTTCTCCAAAATCTGGTTGAGAGATGTAAAGATTTTCTGTATCAACGCCTAAATTTTTTGCATATCTTACATCAAGAGCGTGTTCAGCATCAATAAACGCACAAACTCCACCTTTTTTTTGACATTCTGCTATGATGTGTAAGGTAAGTGTAGTTTTACCTGAACTTTCAGGTCCATAAATTTCTATAATTCTTCCTTTTGGAACCCCGCCAATTCCTAAAGCTAAATCAAGTCCAACAGAACCTGTAGGAATAGAATCAATTTTTTCAACTTCTTTATCGCCAAGTCTTAATATGGTGCCTTTTCCAAAGGTTTTATCAAGACTTTTTAAGGCTGCATCAAGTGATTTTCTTTTATTATCATCCATGCTTGTTAATCCTTTTATAATATGTTTAAAATTGTATCAAAAAGAAATTTAATATAAGTTTTTATTTTGAATTTTGCTAAAATACTTTTTTAGATTTTTAAGGAAAAAAATGAATAAAAAAATTAGCGTAGCACACTCTCCTGATGCTGATGATATTTTTATGTATATGGCGATTAAATTTGGTTGGGTTGGAAATGCTTATGAGTATGAAAATACAGCCTTGGATATACAAACTTTAAATGAACTTGCATTGGAAAATATATACGATGTTAGTGCGATATCTTTTGCACTCTATCCTTTAATAGCTAGTGAATATGCTTTATTAAAAACTGCTGTGAGTTTTGGTGAGGGTTATGGGCCAAAGCTTATTAAGAAAAAGAATAAAAAATTAAAGCTAAATTTTAAAGTTGCTTTAAGTGGAGCACACACTACCAATGCTTTAATCTTTCGCATAAAATATCCACAAGCTAGAATAATTTATAAGAATTTTTTAGAGATTGAAAAGGCTGTTTTAGAAGATGAAGTTGATGCGGGAGTGCTTATACATGAGAGCATTTTAGAATTTGATTCTAGTTTGTGTGTTGAGGCTGAACTTTGGGATATTTGGCAAGAATTAGCAAAAAATGATTTACCTTTACCTTTAGGTGGTATGGCCCTTAGAAGATCTTTACCGCTTAGTGATGCAATAGCGGTTGAAAAAGATTTGATTAAAGCAGTAGAAGTGGCCGATCATAATAGAAAAATCTTAGCCTCCATGCTTTTAGAGCGTAATTTAATACGCGTTGATGCCCAAAAACTTGATGTGTATTTAAATTTATATGCAAATAAAAACTCTATTAATATGAATGATAAACAATACAATGCCATAGATAAGCTTTTTGAGCTTGGATATAATCATGGATTTTATGAGAAGTTAATAAAAAGTAAAGATTATCTTATCCCTAGTGAGTATGAAGAATTTAGAAATTCTTGATAGAATTTAAATTTTTAAGGAGAAAATATGGAAAGTACTTTAGTAGCCTTGGGTGTACAAACTTTTAAAATCACACTTATGCTTTCTTTACCTATGCTTTTAGCAGGGCTTATTGCAGGGCTTATTATAAGTATTTTTCAAGCTGTAACGCAAATTAACGAAGCCACGCTTTCTTTTGTGCCAAAAATTTTACTTGTTGTTGTGGTAATAGTATTTTTAATGCCTTGGATGATAAGTTCTATGATTGATTTTACAACTAATATTTTAAATCAAATTCCAAGCTTTATTAGATGATTATTGATTTTTCTAAGTATTCTTCTGTGCGTATAGGTGAGATCTTTGAAGTGCAAATACTTGAAGAGCCTTGCGAATTTGATGGTTTTTTAGTAGGCGGGGCAAATAATCTTTTAATCTCTCCAAAACCCAAAAAACTTGGAATTTTAGGGAAAAGTTTTGATTATATTAAAATTTTAGAGCAAAATGAAAAAGGCATGTTTTTAGAGATAGGCTCTAGCGTGAAATCTTTTAAAATATATCATTTTGCTAAAGAAAATAACTTAAAAGGCTTTGAGTTTTTAAGAAATATCCCAGGGACTTTGGGCGGTATTTTAAAAATGAATGCAGGATTAAAAGATGAGGATATTAGCAAAAATTTAATTAGTATTTGCACTTTTAATCAAGAAATTTTAAAACAAAATATTGCTTTTGCTTATAGGTTTAATCCTATTAAAGAAGTGATGTTTAGCGCGAAGTTTTTTTTAGAATATGGATTTGACCCAGTTAAAGATGAGCTTTTAAAAAATGCAAGAAAAAATCAACCCAAAGGTGCTAGCTTTGGCTCTATTTTTAAAAATCCCAAAAACGATCATGCAGGAAGGTTGATAGAAGCAGTTAATCTTAAAGGTTTTAGCAAAAATGATGCGATGTTTAGCAATGAACATGCAAATTTTTTAATCAATAAAAAACATGCTAGTTTTGATGATGCTTTATTTTTGATAGAGCTTGCTAAAAAAAGAGTTTTTGAAGAATTTGGGATTGTTTTAGAAGAAGAAGTGGTAATTATATAGTATTTTTAATATCTTCATAAACAATTGTAGCTATTTCTTGAACTAATTCTTGATAAGATTTATTTTTATCATTTGTGCTAAATTGAGTATTGATAGTAAGGATTTTATGATCTTTTAGTTTTTTTGTTTTGGCATTAAAAAGTTTGTATTCTATGTTGGCTTTGACTTCAAAATTTGAAAAAAGCAAGAAATTTTGTTGGCTTGCTTGAATACTTTTTAAATCTAGCAAAATAATAAAATCAGCCTTTTTGAAACGATTAAATTCTAAAAACTCACTTGCATTGATGAAATTTTTATTTATTTGTAAGATATTTTGACTATTGATATAAGTTTGATTTTCTTTTTGACTAAGTAAGGCAAAATTATTTTGTTCATTTAAAATAGCACTTAATGCTTTTAGTGTGTCTTTTGCCATGGTTTTAGCATCGATTTTTAAATTTGAAAAATAAAAATTATATTCTTTTTCATAGCTTGGCACTAAAGCTAAGGTGCTAATGTGTGAGAGTTTATCATAATTTATATCTTGATCAAGATTGATGATATTAAAATTATCATTATTTTGTAATTTGATGATTTTTTTATTTGCAAAAGAATTAGCATAAATAGCACTTAAAAAACACAAAAACACCAAAAAAAATCTCACTAAAAACCTTTTAATTTAAATTCATTCTTAGCAAAAGCTATAAAACTTGGAAGTTTAAAATCAGGACTATTGTAGTTTAAGGCCTTTTTATCAAAATCGTATAAAATTCCACCATTTTGTTTGACTAAAAAATCTCCCGCAGCTATATCCCAAGCTTTTGGGCCGCCAAAACGCGGGTAAATTCCAGCTTTTGCTTCAAGTAAATATACAAACTTTAAAGCAGATGAAACCTTAATGCCTTCAAGATGATTTTGAATAAAAAAATCTTCATTATTATCATGATTTTTAGAGTAAAGGGCTATATTTTTAACCTTTTCGTATTGCTCTAGACTAAGATTTAAAATTTCATTATTTTTATAAACTTTAGTATGGGTATGTGCATAATAAAATGCATTATTTTCCACATCGCCTATAAGCGAAAGCACAGGAGTGTTTTTATGGATTAATGCGATTAAAACACAATATTCTTTATCTTTTTTAGCATAAGATTTAGTGCCATCAAGAGGATCTATTAGCCAAAAATACTCTAAATTTTTTCTTTCTTCATAAGAAAGTATATTTTCTTCAGAGCATATAGCTATATCGCTTGAAGCTAAAATTTCACTAATAGCTTCATTAGATTTTATATCAGCTAAACCTACTGGGGAATCATCATCTTTAAGCCATAAGGTATTTTTGTCTTTATATTCAAGCAATACCTTAGAGGCTTCCTTGCCTGCTTTTAAGGCTAATTCTAAAAGTGTGTCTAAATTTTTCATAAGAAAATTATAGCGAGTGAAAATAAATACTTAGTAGAGTTATTTTCTACTAAGATTATTGATAAATTTTATTAAGCTAATAGCTAAAATTGCTTCAAGTAAAGCAGTAAGCACTAATCCTGAGTATATATCTTGAGTGATAATATTAGTTTGATAAGAAAGCGTAGCTACTGCGATAAGTAAGGTTAGTGGCATAGAATGGCTTAAGCCAAATAAAAAGGTATTTTTTAAACCAAGTATTTTTACAAAAGTCATAGCACAAAGTATTCTTAGTCCTATCATAAAGATAGTTAGTGAAAAAGCTATGATTAAAACTTGAGGGTTTAAAAGCATTTGGAGTTTAAAGCTTGAACCTATATAAATGAAAAATATAGGGATTAAAAAGCCATAACCAAAACTAGAAAGTTTATGCTCTAAGTCTTTTTTATGATCAAAAAAAGTAGCTATAAATGAACCCGCTATAAAAGCTCCAAGTGCAACTTCAAGTTTAAAATAAATCATAATCGCAACTATGGCTATGAAAATTGCCATGCAAAATCTTATATCTTTTTCATTTTGATCTTGCCAAGGCATGAGTATGGTTTTAAGTTGTGGATACCACCAAAAAAGCACTTCTAAAAATTTAAATCCAAAAATACAAAGTGCTAAAAATCCCACTAGGTATAATAAATTTTGAGTGAGTGAGAAAAGATCAGCACCTTTTCCCAAAAATGCCGCAGCTATGGTAAGCAAAACTATGCTCACAACTTCAGCTAAAGTGGCTACCACCATGGATACATTTAGCCACTCACAGTTTTTACCAAAATCTCTATAAAGTGTTGAGAGTAAACCCACACTCATAACAGGTATGATAATGACAAAAATATAAGAAATATCTATACTTTCAACCGCTAAAACACTAAAAACATATAAAAGTATGATGTAAATAAAAGCTTTATTAAGTAAGCTTCTTTCGGTTTTTAAAAAGGTTTTAAGATTGATTTCCATCCCTGCTATAAACATAAGATAGTAAAATCCTGCATTAGCTAAAAGCTTAAAATTTTCACTTTCTCCTATAAAACCTAAAAATCCTATAAAAGAGCCAAGCATAATTTCAGTGGCTGAAAGTGGGAGTTTTAAAAATTTAGCAATATAAGGTGATGTAAGCAAACATCCTGCTACGACTAATAAAATTTTTAAATCCGTAGCAGCTTGAGCATCAATGGCATGAGCTAGCAAAGCTAAATCCCATTTGTTTTAGTTTTTGTATATCTTTGCTAGGTTCTTCGCCTTTAGTTGTAAGATAATCACCTACTACTATAGCACTAGCTCCTGCGTCAAAAATTTCATATTGTCTTTCTTTTAGCACTACTTCTCTACCACCTGCTACCATGATATGTGCATTTGGTAAATCTTTTTTAGTGTCTTTGATGATATTTAACGCCTCATCAGCATTTAATAAGTTTTGCTTGAGTTTTAAATTTTCATTTGGTATGAAAAAATTAATAGGCGAGGAAAAAGGATCAAGCTCTTTTAAACTTGTTCTAAAACTTTTTCTATCGGCTTCACTTTCTCCAAGACCATAAATTCCGCCACAGCAAAGCATTAAACCTGCTTCTTTGGCATAAAGATTAGTTTGAAATCTTTGCTCCCAAGTATGCGTAGAGCATATGTTTGGAAAAAATTCTTTAGAAGTTTCTAGATTATGATTATAAGAAAAAATTCCTGCTTTTTTTAATTCTTTGAGTTGTTCTAAATTTGCTATGCCATTGCAAGCTATGAGTAAAAGTCCTTCTACTTCTTTTTGCACTGCATGAGCTACTTTGCACACATACTCAAGTTTTTCATCATCAAGTCCAGCGCCTGCTGTAACTAAACAAAAACCTAAAGCCTCATTTTTCTTAGCCATTTTAGCTTCTAAAACAATTTGATCTATATCTTTTCTTTTGTATTTGTTGATATTAGTTTTTACATGAGCGCTTTGAGTGCAGTATTTACAATCTTCCCCGCACCCTCCACTTGCTATATTAGATATAGCACAAAGCATAATTTGCATTAAATTTCCTTTTTGATTTTGCATTTTAAGCACTCTAAAAATGTGCCTTTTTTAAGCTCTTTGATAATCAAAGTTTCGCCACATTTGCTACATTTTTCTTCACTTGGTTTGTATTTGCTTATATAGTTGCATTTTGGATAAGCACTACATCCATAAAATTTACCACGCTTAGAAAAACGCTCCACGATCTCACCTTCTTGACAGCTTGGGCATTTCACGCCTATGGTATTGAGTTTTTTCTCGCTTTTTTCTTCATTTTGTGTTTCTTGTTTTAAATTTCTTGAGTATTTACATTTTGGAAAATTTAAACAAGCTATAAATTCTCCATATCTTCCTTTTCTTATAGCAAGCTCTCCACCACAATCAGGGCAGGTTTCATCTAGCTTTGTGAAAGTTTTTTGGCTTTTTATATTTTTTTTACCTTCATCAATTTTTCTCATAAAAGGAAAATAAAACTCTCTTAAAACTTCTTGCCAGTCCATTTTACCTTCTGCAATGATATCAAGTTTATCTTCCATTTTAGAAGTAAAATCACTATCTACTATATCACTAAAGTTTTGTTCTAAAACCTCTGTTACAACAAAGGCTATTTCATTGGGTATGATTTGCTTTTTATCTATACGCACATATTCTCTTGCACTAAGTAAAGAGATGGTTGGAGCATAAGTTGAAGGGCGTCCTATGCCAAGATTTTCTAACTTTTTAACAAGCCCAGCTTCAGAGTATCTTGAAGGTGGCTCGGTAAAATGTGAGCTTAATTCTATATTTTGTATATTTAGTATATCTTCTAGTTTTAAATTAGGTAAAATTTTATCTTTATCCATATCTCCATATACTTTATAATGCCCATCAAATAAAATTTTTCTACCACTTATTTTAAAACTTGCTTCATTTGATTTTGCATAGACATTTTGAGTTTGAGATATAGCAGGATTCATTTGTGAAGCTAAAAAGCGATTATATATTAAAGTATATAATCTTGCTTCATCTTTTTCTAAAAATTCACTTGCAAGTTTTGGCGTAAAGCTAAGATTAGTCGGTCTTATAGCTTCATGTGCTTCTTGAGCGCCTTTGCTTTTAGTGGTATAAATATTTGCTTTGCTTGGTAAGTATTCTTTGCCAAAATCATTTTTGATGAGTTTTCTTACTTCTTCTAAGGCTTCTTTTGCGATGTTTAAGCTGTCAGTTCTCATATAAGTAATCACACCCATAATACCTTGATGGGTTTTTACACCCTCGTAAAGTTTTTGAGCAATCATCATGGTTTTTTTAGGGTTAAAACCTAGGCGATTGCTCGCGCTTTGTTGCAGGGTTGAAGTCATAAAAGGTGCTTGTGGAGCTATTTTTCTATCTTTACTTTCTATATCTTTTATTTTAAAGTTAGCATTTTTACAAGCTTCAAAGATGAGTTTGGCTCTGTCTTCGTTAGTTAGACTTAGTTTTTCTATCTTTTGATTTTGAAATTCGACTAATTCAGCTTGCAAGTCTTTTTCAAAAATCATATCTATACTAAAGTATTTTAAAGGAGTAAAAGCTTTTATTTCTCTTTCTCTATCGACGATGATTTTTAAAGCCGCACTTTGCACACGCCCTGCACTTAAGCCTTTTTGGATTTTTTGATTTAGTAAAGGACTTAATTTATAGCCTACTATGCGATCAAGTAAGCGTCTAGTTTGTTGAGCATTGACGCTATTTACATTTAAAGATCTTGGGTTTTTTAAAGCATTTTCTATAGCGCTTTTAGTAATCTCATGAAAAACTATGCGTGGCAGGGAATTTTCATCTTTATTAATAGCCTTAGCTATATGATAAGCTATGGCTTCGCCCTCACGATCCTCATCGGTTGCAAGGTAGATGGTTTTAGCTTTTTTAGCCTTTTCTTTGAGTTCTTTTACTAAACTTGAATGATCATTTGAAATTCTATATTCTGGTTTAAAATTTTCATCTTCTATTTTTATACCAAAGCTAGTTTTAGGTAAATCTCTAATGTGGCCTTTAGAAGCTATTACTTCATAGTCTTTACCTAGAAAATTACCTATGGTTTTAGCTTTAGCAGGTGATTCTACTATGATTAAATTTTTCATTATTTTCCTTATAAGGATTAAAATTAGTAAAAGTGTATAAAAAAAAGTTAAATTTTTTGCTTAGATGGATTTTTAAATAAAATGCAATTAATGATATAATTTTCTATAATTAAATTTCATAGGATATAAAATGTTTTTGCAAAAAAACTTACAAGCTTTAGAATTTACCAATAAACCCTTACAAGAAAAAATTCTATCTTTAAAAGAAGAATTTATCGACATCTTTCCAAGTCAAACACCCTTTGTGCCCTCAAAAGATGATTTAATAAAACCTAATATATTTTTTTGCGGTATAGGAGATGGGCTTTTTTTAAAAAAACTTATTAATAAACATATTTTTATTTTTGATAAATCAGAATTTTTTGCTAATGTTTTAAGTAAGATGGATTTAAGTCAAGAGCTTTCAAGCGGAAAAATATATCTTTGTGATGTAGAAGAGAAAAGATTAGAAGAGTATCTTGTTTTGCTTTTTTCGCAAAAAGATTGTTTTGAGTATTTAGGGCTTTTTAAACTTTTACCTTATAGTGAATTTTATAATAATAGTCCTATGTTTGATTTTGTGTATCAAAAGTGCTTAGATGTTATTTATAGGTTAACTCATAGTATAGATAAAAATTTTTCTTTAAATAGTAAGGTACAAAGAAATTTTTTATCTAATTTGCCTTTAGTTTTAAAAAATACTCCTTTTCAAAGATTTATTTATGAAAATAAAGGAAAAAATAAAAGTGTTATTGTGGTGTGCGCAGGTCCTTCTTTAAGCAAGCAACTTAAGCTTTTAAAAACTTGTCAAGATGATTATGTGATATTTGCTTTAGATGCTACTTATAAAACTTTACTTAAGAATGAAATTTATCCTGATTTTGTTTTTTCTATGGATGTGCAAGAAAAATGTAAATGTTTTTATGAAAATTTGCCACAAAGTAAAAAAGAACCCATTTATATTATAAATGCTGCTGTAGATAAAGCTTTAATTCAAATTTTAGAAAATAAAAATCCAAAGATTTTTATTTTAGATAGTTTAGATTATCAACAAAAATTTAATTTAGATGATTTTGGTTATTTAGATATAGGTATCAATGTAGCTCATTTTGCTTATAATTTTGCTATAGCTTTGGGATTTACTAATGTAATCATGATAGGACAAGATTTGGCTTTTAGTGATGATGGTAAAACCCATGTAGATGAAAATGTTTTTAAAGGAGATGTGAGGTTTGCTGAAAATACTAGAACTAAACTTACAACATCATCTTATGGTAAACAAGGTTTTATTCAAACTCATATAGGCTGGGATGAATTTAGAAAAAGATTGGAGGTTTTATTTTTATCTCATCCTAATGTTAAGTTTTATAATGCCACAGAAGGTGGAGCTTTTATAGATTATACCATAGAGATGCCTTTTGAAAAGGTTTTAGCGTTATATAAAGATAAAAAACAAGATTATGTATTTCCAAATGTTTTAAGTATTAATAGGCAAGAAAAATTATTAAAAAAATCTTTGGAAATTTTACAAAAAGATTATTTAGAGTTAAATGCTTTACATCAAAAAGCAAAAGATCTTTTAGTAATTTTGCAAAATCAAAATGCAGTTTTTGATGAGCAAGTATCAGAATCTATTTTTGATTTTAATGATTTATTAGATAATGCAAAAATTTTACAAAGTTTTATGTATAAACCATTATTTTATCATAGGGGCTTTTTTAATGTGAGTTTATATCAAGAGTCTCAAAATGCTTTATCAAGTTATGTAGATTTTTTAAAAATATTTTTAGAAATTGCAGCGTTAAGTTTAGCAAGTATAGAAAATTCTATAAATGAATATAAAAATATCTTAAAAGTATAAATTTTTTTATCATTTTTTCGATATAGCTTAAACAACTGCATGGAAGCGGTTGAATTTATTTAAAAGGATTTAAAATGGGTTTTCGTATAAATACTAATGTGGCATCTTTAAATGCTCAAAACAATGCAAATTTAAACTCAAGAGCATTAGATAGCTCTCTAAGCAGATTAAGTTCAGGTCTTAGAATCAACTCTGCAGCAGATGATGCTTCAGGTATGGCTATAGCAGATAGCTTAAGATCGCAAGCTAATACTTTAGGTCAAGCTATAAGCAATGGTAATGATGCTTTAGGTATTTTACAAACAGCTGATAAGGCTATGGATGAGCAGCTTAAAATCTTAGATACTATCAAAGTAAAAGCTACTCAAGCAGCACAAGATGGACAAACTACCAAAACAAGAAATATGCTTCAAGCTGATATTAATCGTTTGATGGAGCAACTTGACAATATTGCAAATCAAACTTCATTCAATGGAAAGCAGTTATTAAGTGGTGGTTTTGTAAATCAAGAATTCCAAGTAGGTGCACAGTCAAATCAATCTATCAAAGCAAGTATTGGTTCAACTCAAAGCTCTAAAATAGGTGTAACTAGATTTGAAACAGGTTCTCAAGCTAAAGATAGTGGTATAGCTCAGCTTACTATTAAAAACTATAATGGTATAGATGATTTTAAATTCCAACCCGTAGTGATTTCTACTTCAGTAGGAACAGGTATGGGAGCTTTAGCTGAAGAGATTAATAGAGTTTCTGATATCACGGGTGTTAGAGCAAATTTCTTAGTTGAAACTACAGGTGTTGGCCCTATAAAAGCCGGTGCTACAAGTGATGATTTTAAGATTAATGGTGTAACTATAGGTAAGATAGAATATCAAGATAGCGATCAAAATGGCTCTTTGGTAGCTGCTATAAATTCGGTTAAAGATAGCACAGGAGTAGAAGCTTCAAGAGATGCTAATGGTAGACTTGTATTAACTTCAAGAGATGGTAGAGGTATAGAAATAGGTGGTAGCATAGGCGCTGGTGCTGGAATTTTAAATAAAGATTATAAAAATTATGGTCGTTTATCTTTAATTAAAAATGATGGCAAGGATATATTAATATCAGGAAGTGGACTTAGCTCTATAGGTATGGGTGCAGCTGATATGATCTCTCAAGCTTCTGTATCTTTAAGAGAGTCAAAAGGTAGAATTGATTCCAATGTAGCCGATGCTATGGGCTTTAATGCTTATAAAGGCGGTGGTAAAATGATAGTAACTGTTGGCTCTGTTTCTGCTTATATGAGTTCAGCAGGTAGTGGTATGAGTGCTGGCTCAGGATTTTCAGTAGGAAGTGGTAAAGATATGTCTAAACTTTATAATTCTACTGATGCTTTAGTTTTTGTGACAGCATTCTCAGTAGCATTTGGTGTTAGTGCGGAAGCTGTAGCAGGCAATTCTCAATTTGTTAATTTTAAAGCTTCTATGAATATAGCAGCTAAAGATCAAGAAGCTGGTGTTACCACACTCAAAGGTGCTATGGCTGTGATGGATATAGCTGAAACTGCTATTACTAACCTTGATAAAATTAGAGCTGATATTGGTTCTGTGCAAAATCAAATCACAGCTACACTAAATAACATCAGTGTAACCCAAGTAAATATCAAATCAGCTGAATCAAACATCAGAGATGTAGATTTTGCAGCAGAAAGTGCAAACTTTGCTAAGCATAACATCCTAGCTCAAAGTGGATCTTATGCTATGAGTCAGGCTAATGCTGTGCAACAAAATGTAATGAGATTATTACAATAGTTAAGAAATCCAAAACACCTTGAATTTTCAAGGTGTTTCTTTAAAAACAACTCTTTAAAAACAACTCTTTAAAAACAACTCTTTAAAAACAACTTTTTAAAAACAACTTTTTAAAAACAACTCTTTAAAAACAACTTTTTAAAAACAACTTTTTAAAAACAACTTTTTAAAAACAACTTTTTAAAAACAACTTTTTAAAAACAACTTTTTAAAAACAACTTTTTAAATTTGGAACATTTATTGCTTTAAAAGTTCTAAGCAATATTTTGAAAGGATTTAAAATGGGTTTTAGAATAAACACCAACATAGGTGCAATGAATGCACATGCAAATTCAACTATCACAGCAAGAGAGCTTGATAAGTCTTTATCAAGACTTAGTTCAGGTCTTAGAATCAACTCTGCAGCAGATGATGCTTCAGGTATGGCTATAGCAGATAGCTTAAGATCGCAAGCTGCAACTTTAGGTCAAGCGATAAATAATGGTAATGATGCTATAGGTATTTTACAAACAGCTGATAAGGCTATGGATGAGCAGCTTAAAATCTTAGATACTATCAAAGTAAAAGCTACTCAAGCAGCACAAGATGGACAAAGCACTAAAACAAGAAATATGCTTCAAGCCGATATTAATCGTTTAATGGAAGAACTTGATAATATAGCTAACACTACAGCTTTCAATGGTAAACAACTTTTAAGCGGAAACTTTATAAATCAAGAATTCCAACTCGGTGCACAGTCAAATCAAACTGTAAAAGCTAGCATAGGCCCAACTCAAAGCTCTAAAATAGGTGTAACTAGATTTGAAACAGGTTCTCAAGCTAAAGATAGTGGTATAGCTCAACTTACTATCAAAAATTATAATGGGGTAGATGATTTTAAATTCCAACCCGTAGTGATTTCTACTTCAGTAGGAACAGGTATGGGAGCTTTAGCTGAAGAGATTAATAGAGTTTCTGATATCACGGGTGTTAGAGCAAATTTCTTAGTTGAAACTACAGGTGTTGGCCCTATAAAAGCCGGTGCTACAAGTGATGATTTTAAGATTAATGGTGTAACTATAGGTAAGATAGAATATCAAGATAGCGATCAAAATGGCTCTTTGGTAGCTGCTATAAATTCGGTTAAAGATAGCACAGGAGTAGAAGCTTCAAGAGATGCTAATGGTAGACTTGTATTAACTTCAAGAGATGGTAGAGGTATAGAAATAGGTGGTAGCATAGGCGCTGGTGCTGGAATTTTAAATAAAGATTATAAAAATTATGGTCGTTTATCTTTAATTAAAAATGATGGCAAGGATATATTAATATCAGGAAGTGGACTTAGCTCTATAGGTATGGGTGCAGCTGATATGATCTCTCAAGCTTCTGTATCTTTAAGAGAGTCAAAAGGTAGAATTGATTCCAATGTAGCCGATGCTATGGGCTTTAATGCTTATAAAGGCGGTGGTAAAATGATAGTAACTGTTGGCTCTGTTTCTGCTTATATGAGTTCAGCAGGTAGTGGTATGAGTGCTGGCTCAGGATTTTCAGTAGGAAGTGGTAAAGATATGTCTAAACTTTATAATTCTACTGATGCTTTAGTTTTTGTGACAGCATTCTCAGTAGCATTTGGTGTTAGTGCGGAAGCTGTAGCAGGCAATTCTCAATTTGTTAATTTTAAAGCTTCTATGAATATAGCAGCTAATGATCAAACTCCAGGCGTTACTACTCTTAAAGGTGCTATGGCTGTGATGGATATAGTAGAAACTGCTACAGCAAATTTAGATGCCATTAGAGCTGATATTGGTGCGGTGCAAAATCAAATCACAGCTACACTAAATAACATCAGTGTAACCCAAGTAAATATCAAATCAGCTGAATCAAACATCAGAGATGTAGATTTTGCAGCAGAAAGTGCAAATTTCTCTAAATACAACATCCTAGCTCAAAGTGGATCTTATGCTATGAGTCAGGCTAATGCTGTGCAACAAAATGTTTTAAAACTCTTACAATAAATCCAAAGAATATAAGGCAGTTTTGCCTTATATTAAATTTCTTTTTTCTAAAATATTTTGTAAAGGTATGATGGCTATTTTTAAAGCTTTTTCTTGGACTAAAGCTAACTCGCTGATTTCTTCTAGCCAAGATTTATGTGCTGTAATCCAAGCAACAAGTTTATTTTGTTTATCGCTATCATTGCGCATAGGATTAACATAAATTTTTGAAAAAGAACTTTCAAGATGAAATAAAGAAGGACTTAAAACTTCTCTTAAGAAAATGTATTTATTGCTTTCTATAGTCTCTTTTAGTTGATCTATTTTTGCATTTAACTCATGTAAGGTATAGTGTGTTTTGCTTTGATAGTTTAATTCTTTATGTAATTTTTTACAAATTTTTAAGAATTTTTCATTAGCTTTTATATTTTGTTTGATTTGTTTGTAAGCTTTTAGCATAAGCTCTTGGCTATCTTTGCGTTTTGGTGGATTTAGTTTTGGAAAAGGTTTTTTTACTTCATCTTTTAAAAACTCTTTACAAATTTCTTTAAAAGGTTTTTCTATGGTTCCTTCTATCCTTGCCCCACCTTCTGTGGCATTGTAAATTTTTGCTTTTGTTTGTTTGTGAAATAAACTTTCAAAAATTTGTTTAAATAATATCCAAACCTCTGAACTTTGCACATAAGTTTTTCCACCATAAGCTAGGGTTTCAAATTTTCCATGATCGCGTTCAAAATCTCCTTCGTGATAACTTTCATGTAAAAATCCTTCACTATGAGTTTGTCCATCATCACTATAAGCTAAATCTTGTCCTATTAAGATGATATTTTCATGCCCTAGTAAAAGTGCTAGTTCATAGTTTAAATGTGCTACGCTCATTCCACCGCTTACATAGCCAAAATCATGCAATCCTAAAGAATAAGCAAAAGGCATTGATCTTGAAACTAAAATATATTTTCTTTTATTTTTTTCTAAAAATTTTATACTATCTTTATATACTAATGAAGCTAAAATAAAAGTAATGTCTTTATCAAATTCTTTAAAATCATTATCAAAGCATTTTGATACCACATCATCTCTTTCTAGCATACAAACATAATCAGGTTTTATACCTGCCTTTGCTAAGATAGGATAAGCGCTATCAGCACAAAATATAGTAGCCTTATTAGCATATTTTTTAAGTAAAGGAAGTTGTTTTTTTAAAGAAGGTCCAGTAGCTACCAATATAGCATTTTTGCTTTTATTTGATCTTTTTTTCTTAAATTCACTAAAACTTGGATGTGTAAGCATTTTAGGTAAGTTTAGAACAAATTGCTCTATGCCTTGCATAGCATCAATTGGGTCATTTCCTCTTCTTAAGGCAATATTTTTAATAACTTTGGAATTTAAATCATTTATGTTTTTAATTTCTTCTTTTTGTCTTTCTTCATAAAATTCACAATGAATATGTAGAGTGTAAGTTTTTAAAAATAAATTTAAAAAAGAGCATAAAGTATCAGCTTTTGTATAGTTAAATTCCTTTGCATGGATTAAAATAAATCTACCTTCTAAAAGTTCTTTGGAAAAATCTATCATATTAAAAACTAAAAATATTAACTCAATGTCTTTTTCATATACAATAACTTTTTTATGTTCTTTATTTGCAAGCAAACTTTTGTAAAATATACCATTGCCTAATCCATAGAAAAAAAGTATAGGGTATCTTAAGAATTCTTTATTAAATAGCTCAATTTTTTCTTGTAATTCTTTTAAAGGATTTATATATAAATTTTTTATATTTTTATAACATATATTACAATTTAAAGGATCTTTATCAAAAACATAAATATAATCTTTAGCTTCTTTTATTCTACCTAATCTTCTTTTTAGCGTTTGATATTCACTTCCTTTTAAGGCTTTTAAATTTTTTTTAAAAATCTCTGTTTTCATTTTTATCCTTTTTGATTAAAAAAATAATATCGTCATTTTTTATGTTTTTTATCAAAAATTTGATGTGTTATTGTTTTAAATTTTCTTTTATAGTTTTATTATAATTTTCAAGATATAAAATAATCTCATCAAAAAAATTGATTTGTTGTTCTAAGAAAGATTTTGTATTTTTTTCTTTTTCAACTTTGTATTTTAAAACCTCACATTCATTTTGAAAGCATCTAGCTTGTAAAATATCTGAAAAAAATTCACTTTTTGGGAGCTTAAGTCTTAGTTTTTCTAATCTTTCTAAGCTTTTATCCTTAATAGCTTTTTTGCATTCATTGATAAAAATTTCACTTTGTTTTATTTGTTTGTTGAGTTTTTCTTTGCATTGTTTTAGTTTTTTTTGTGGATTTTTTGCTTTTGTTAAAATAATATTTTTTTCAATTTTTTCTTTTAAAAACTCTTCACAAATTTCTTTAAAAGGTTTTTCTATGGTCCCTTCTATCCTTGCCCCACCTTCTGTGGCATTATAAGTTTTGATTTTTAATATATCTCTAGCTAGAGCTATATCTTTTTCAAAACTTTTTAAAAACAAATACCATGTGAGTTGTGTTTTTACTTCTTTATTGCCTCCATATGCACAGATTGTTTTATAAACAACTTCTTCATCTCCTTGATCACCATATAAATGTTCTTTTGGGTGAGACTTTCCATCATCACTATAAGCTAGATCTTGCCCTATTAAAATAATATTTTCAAATCTTAAAGCTCCAGCTAACTCATAAGCCATATTAGCAACACTCATGCCATTTCCCAAAAAACCATATTCATTTAAGCCAAGTTTGCTTTCAAAAAACAAAGGTCTTAAAACGAGCATATAATTTCTATTGTTTTTTTCTAAATATTCTATAGTTTTAGGATGAGTTAAAGAAGCTATGATAAATAATATATTTTTATCAAATTCTCCAAAATCATTATTAAAAAATTCGCTAGTCATATCTTCTCTTTCTAGTGAAAAGACATAATCAGGCTTAATTCCCTCTTTAGCTAAGATAATATAAGAGCTATCAGCGCTAAAAATTACAACATTTTCTTGGTGTTTTTTTAAAAGCGGAAGTTGTTTCATCAAAGAAGGACCTGTTGAAACTATAATGGCATTTTTTGCTTTTGCTTTTCTATCTTTTATTAGATTTTTAAAAGGAGTATGAGTGATGATTTTTTCTAAATTTATAATATTATGTTTTATTCCTAGCAAAGCATCTTTTGGGTCATTTCCACGAGCAAGCATTAGTGTTTTTATGAGATTTAATAAAATTTGCATCACATTTTGAGCATTGGGTGTATAAAAATTAATATAAAAATCATTATAAAAATGAAAATTGAAAATTTTCAGTGTATGTTTGATTTGTGGATAATTAAATAAAACTTTAAGTTGAGCGGTGTTGATATTTGGTGTAAAAAACAAAATAAGTTTTTCTTTTCTAAGAAGCGTGGTAAAATCAATCATATGAAAAGCTAGATATAAAATTTCTAATTCTTCTTCAAAAATAACAATATGTTTTAAATGCTGATTTTTTAAAAGCTCTATAAAAAATTTTCCATCGCCAAAACCATAAAAAAATAATACTGGATATAATTGAAATTTATCATAATCAAAAGAATGGTTTTCATCTAAAAAAACTTGATTTTGTAAATCAAAAATTTTATCTTTTATGATTTTAAATTTATGATTTTGAGTGATTTTTCTCAACTCGTAAGCTAATATTTGATCTACTTCAAAAAGAGCTTGGGTGTTTTTTAAAAATAATTCTTTATTCATTTAAAGTCCAAATTTTTATTTTATTATATCAAAACATATTTTTTACTATCATGATTTTTAAACAAAATATATTTTTCCATGATTATTCCTTGAAATGTTTTTCTTCTAAAGCTTTAGCAAATTCTATATCACAACTTGCTTTTTTACCAAGCATGATAGGTAAAAATTTAGGATGCAAACCTAGGCTTGGTCTTACGCTTTTTATATTTTCTCGTGTGAAAATATCACCTTTTTTGATGTCTTTGCTTGCGTATAAACTTCTTGCAAAATGGCGGTTTTTTAAAGTTTTTTCATCCATGCTAAATTCTTTGTTTCCTAAAGCTTGCTCGCTTAAACGCACCATAGAACACATTTGCTTAAACTCCTCAAAATCAAGACTAAATTTAGCATCAGCACTATTTAAAGTTTTATCTAATATAAAATGTTTTTCTATGACTCTTGCACCAAGAGCTACGGCTAAAGTTGGTGCTAAAAATCCCTCGCTATGATCACTTAAACCAATAATAGTGTTAAATTTTTCTTGTAAAGTTTTTATGACATTTAAATTTAAATCACAAATTTGTGAAGGATAAGCCGAGGTGCATTTAAGCAAAATCAAATTCGGATTGTTTTCTTCTTTAAAAATTTTAACAATCATTTCAAGTTCTTCTTCATAGGCTATGCCTGTAGAAACTAAAGTAGGTTTGTTTTCTTTTGCTACATAACGCACAAAATCATAATCATTTGCTTCAAAGGAAGCGATTTTATAAGCTAGGGGATTAAATTGCCTTAAAAAATTTACATCTTCTTTAGAAAAAGGACTAGAAAAGCAAATTAAACCTTCATTTTTAGAACATTCAAAAAGTTTTTCATGCCACTCATAAGGAGTTTTAGCTTCTTCGTAGAGCTCATATAGTTTGCGTCCATGCCATAAACCACCTTCAATAATAAAATCTTTTTTGTCAGAATTTAGTGTTAAGCTATCTGGGGTATAGGTTTGAATTTTTATAGCATCAGCTCCTGCTTGTTTGGCTGCTTGTATAGTTTTTAAAGCTATTTCAAGACTATTTGCATGATTGGCTGAAAGTTCAGCGATGATGAAAACTTTTTCATTTATGTTAAAATTTCCTATAAACATCAAAAAACCTTTTTTTAATTTAAATAAAAATTTACTATATTTTATATTTTAATTATTAATTGTGATTAAAGGTTTATTTAGTAAAATAAATTTATTATAAAGTTATCTAAGGAAAAAACTATGACTAAAACACTAGAATATTCGATTTATCACTTTTGTGAACACATTTTAAAACTTAAAATTACACCAACAAGCGTGATTAGAGGCGAGCTTTATGGGGCTTCTATACCTTTGTATTTTAAAGATGAAGAATATAGTTTTTATCTGTTTTTTCAAAAAAAGGCTCTTAATGAGATTGCGCAATTTTTATTGCATGAAGAGTTAAAAGAAGATGATCTAGCAGATTTAGTAAAAGAAGTAGCTAATCAAATTATAGGTTATGCCAAAAAATTACTTAATGACACTAATGGCAAAGATGAATATCGCTTGGGTGTTCCTGAATATTTAGGACGTATTGATGGATTTTCAAAAATCAAACTCAAAGAAAAATTTACTTATGAAATGAAAAATGCTCGTTTTAGAATAGGTTATAAAAAATTATGATAGAAGATCATTTAGGATTGTTGCAATCTTATGAAGATATTTTAGATATTAGCGTTGATTTTGTTAGTGAGCTTGGTACTACTAATATGAGCGTAAGAGAGCTTTTAAAGCTAGAAGTTGGTTCTGTGATAGACCTTGAAAAGCCAGCGGGTGAAAGCGTGGAACTTTATTTAAATAGAAGAATTTTTGGAAAAGGTGAGGTAATGGTGTATGAGAAAAACCTTGCTATAAGGATTAATGAAATTTTAGATTCTAAATCAGTATTGCAGTATTTCAAAAAAGAATTGCAATGAAATTTATTTGGATTTTACTACTTGCTTTACCTCTTTTTGGGGCAAAAATTCTTGATTACAATATTTATCCAAGAGAAGATAGGGTGGATATTACTTTTTCATTTGATGTTCCTTATAAAGAAGGTATTAGTCAAAAGAAAAAAGATGGTATTATTATTTTTACTTTAAATGCTAAAAGTGCAAAAGAGGAAGATAGAGCGTTAAATTCTGATATTATAAAAAAAATTAAAATTTTTTCAGAAGATAAAAAAACTTTTATAGCTTTAAGTGTAGGTGATAAAATACAAATCACCGCTGATGCGATTGGTGAATATGGTTTAAGATTGCGTGCTCAAAAAGAAGGTGTAAATTTAAGTACTAAAAAAAGCTTAGAGGAAAAAAACGAGGAAATAAAAATGCAAGAATATGATTTTACAAATTATATTTTAGTTGTAAGCGTTTTGATACTTTTGCTTGTTGGACTTTGGTTTTTAAAAATATATCTAAGACAAAAACACCCTTTAGATAGGAATTTTAATTTAATCTTTCAAAGACCACTTGATAGACACAATCAACTTGTAGTTTTTGAATATGGTTTAAAGCGTTATACTATGATTATAGGAAATTCTAATGTGGTATTAGAAACAAATGAAGCTTTGATAAAAAATGAAGAACAAAACAAAGCACCTCAAAAGCCAAAAGAAAAAGATTTTGATTCTTATTTTGAAGAAAATAAACAAAGATTGCAAAATTTACTTTTAAAACAAAATAATTAATTTTGCTGATTAAAAGCCAAAATGATAAGTTTTGGCTTTGAAATTTTTTTGATTTCTTCTTTTGAAAAATAAATTTGTTTTTTAGTCGAGTATATATACAAAGTATGATTTTTTAGCGTGAAATCAAGATTCTCATCAGTGTCTTTTGCAAGTTTTTTTGATAAAGCTAAAATAAAATTAAGCCAAGCTAATATGTGATTATTTGGTAGTAAATCTTTTATATTTTCTATCGCAAATGGATTGATTTTTTTTCCATTAGCTTTTAAAATAGTAGAAATTAATAAAATTTCTTTATGTGAAAAACCAAAATGCAGGCTATTTAGAGCTATATAAGCACTATGTTCATTGGCAAAATAAAAATTAATTCTCTCGCCTATATGCGATAATTTTGCAGCATTTATAAGATCTTTTTTAAAAGTAAGATTAATTTTATGGATAGGCAAAAGAGTATCAAATAGTTTATTTGCAAAATAAGCACTTTTATCATTATAATCTATACTAAAACGATCTTGTATAGATTTTAAGCTTGGATTGAAATTCGGAGGAAATTTGGCATTAAATTTTGAAAAATCCGTTGTTTCGTTTTTTATTTTAGTATATTTTTGAAAAAGATTAGATAAAAATACACCTTCTCTAACACCCACTGCAGAGGTGATGATATTTTTAGCTTTTAAATTTTTTGCTAGTGCTAAAAATATCACACATCCTTCTTTTATAGTATCAAAACGATCTTTTTTTATGTTAAAATCATTTAAATTTTTAGCATTTTGAATTTTTTCTATGTGATTTTTTTCTTTTTCAAAACTATAACTAAAATTATGAATCATTTTTAACGGGTAAGAGTTTTTTTTCATTATAGAATTTGACAATGCCCTTAAACTTCCACCTATGGCAATGATATTTTCATTTTGAAAATGCTTTGGAACTTGTTTTAGTGCTTCTTGTATAAATTGGTCTAGTGCATTAAATTTTTTTGTATCGTAAAAAATTTCTTTTAATCTTACTGTGCCAAGATCAAGTGAAATACAATCTACAATCTTACCTTCTTTGATTAAACAAAGCTCAGTCGATCCTCCACCTATATCTATAGTGGTGGCATTTTGAATATCTGATAGTAAATTTAGCGCAGCAAGCCCACCTAAAAATGACTCTGTTTTTCCATTAATACATTTTATATTTAAACCTACATTTTTTGCTATTCTAGCTATGAAATCTTTAGCATTGGGCGCATCTCTTAATGCAGAAGTTCCAACAGCAATAATTTTTCTACATTTTTCTTTTAAAGCTTTTTCCTTAAAATAAGTTAAAGCTTTTTCGGCTTTAAGCATGGCTTCTTCTTGAAGAATTTTATTATTATTGTAAGCATTTTCTCCAAGTCTTACTTTCTTTTTGTGCTCACTGCAAATGAAAAAACCATATCTTGAGGTTTTTTCAAAAACTACCATACGAACGGAATTAGAGCCAAGGTCAATTACTGCTGTTTTTTTAGCCATTAAATATCTTTATTTTTATGTTTTAAACGAAGCTCATCAATGCTTTCTACATTATCAGGATCAGGTATGATACAATCTACTGGACAAGCTACTATACAAGCTGGTTCTGAAAATTCATTCACACATTCAGTACAAAGATCAGGATCTATGACATAAATTGGATCATTATCATAGATTGCTTCATCGGGACATTCTTCCCTACATGCATCACAGGATATGCATTCTCTAGTGATTAAAAGTGACATATTTTTTTCCTTTTTATAAGTAATAAAGCAAACTTATACTATATAAAAACTTATAGGTAATTTAAAATGAAAGAAAAAACAAAATCTACTTTTTAGAATGATTAAATCATTCTAAAATTTTAGTTAGTTTTTTTAGGAAAACAAAAACGATACCCTCTACGACGCACGGTTTCTATGGTAGAGATGTTAAGCGGTTTATCCATTTTTTGTCTTATTTGATTGATTGCAACCTCTATAACATTTGGAGTTACAAGTTCAGGTTCTTCCCAAATAGCATCTAAAAGTTGTTCTTTTGACACAATCTGATCTGAATGTCTAGCTAAATGAGTTAAAACTTCAAAAGGTTTTCCTTTTAATTCTATATCTTTTCCTTGATAAGTGATTTTTTCTTCATCAGGATCAATCACTAAATCATCGATTTTGATCACATTTGTTCCGCCAAATCTAAGTCTAGCTTCAATTCTCGCCATTAAAATTTCAAAATCTAAAGGTTTTTTTATATAATCATCTGCTCCAGCTTTCAAAGCTTTGATTTCATTTTCTTTATCTGCTTTTGCGCATATTGTAACTATAGCGGTTCTTGGAGATTTTTGCTTAATGGCATTAATTAAATCACTTGCATCATTATTGCCAATAGTCCAATTTGATAATACTAAATCATAGTGTCTAATACCTATAAAATACTCAGCGTCTTTAAAATTTTCTGAAGTATCACTTTGATAGCCAAACTCATTTAAGGTATTTGATAGAGTTTTATTAAGTGATGCTTCATCTTCTACAACTAAAATACGCATTTTATTCCTTTGAAGATAGTTTTAGTGCAAAAGTATAACACAAATTAAGCAAATGTTCAAAATTCTTTAAAAAAATTTTAATATTTTTTACTCAGACTAGCTCCAACGCATGCATTTTTGATAATATCAGGTTTGTAACAAGTGATATTTATAAATTTAAGCTTTTTATTATGTTTTTTAATATCCTTGCATATGTATTTTAAAGATTTTTCTATAGTTTTAAATTTTTTCTTTTTATAAATTTTTTCTATTCTAATACAAAGTTTTGCATAATCTAAAAATTTTTTACTTTTAGCTTCTAGTTCTATAATAACTTTTTGTTCTTGAATTCTTTCAAAATCCAAAAGCCCTATAATACATTTAAATTCTAAACTGACTTTTATATGACTTTGCATTCTTGTTTTCCAATAAGCCTTAAAATATTTGGTATATGTTTATAAATTACTATAAATGCAATAACAAAAATTGGTGCATGGGTGTTGATCACAGGCATGTTATAATGAAAAATAAATGAAGTAGCTATTAAAACAATTAAAGCTCCTAATGAAGCTAAGCTTGAAATTTTAAATACCTTTCCTATGATAAACCAAGCTAAAACCGCAGATATTATTTCAAAAGGTAAAAATACTGTTAAGACCCCAGCCCCTGTAGCCACTCCTTTGCCACCTTCAAATTTTAAATAAGGAGAAAAGCAGTGCCCAAATACTGCTAAAACAGCCATAGTCCATAAGATATTTTCATCATAGCCCATAAATTTTGCCACTAATATAGGTATGATTCCTTTTAATGCGTCTAAAATAGCGGTTGCAATAGCAAGTATTTTAGCTAGTTTAGGATCGCTTTCTTTTACTACCCTTAAAACATTTGTAGCGCCTATACTTTTACTACCCATATTTTTAATGTTTGTTTTAGCAAAGATTTGAGCTAGTAAAAGCCCAAATGGTATAGCGCCTATGAGATAAGCTAAAAGATAGATTATTAAATTTTCCATTTACTTTTCCCTAAGATTTTTGTAAAACTCTGTAATAATAGCAAAAAACCCTGAAATAAATATTTAAGAGATATTTTCTCCTATAATAATTTTTATTGTTAAATATAAATTTTTTATATTATTTAAAGAAAATTATAGATATATTTTCAATAAGTTTATTTTAAATAGGCTTTATTTTATCTTATTTAGGAGTAGATAATGAAAAAAATTTCATTATTAGTTGCATCATCATTATTAGTTGCATCAACTGCTTTTGCTAACGATAAAGCTTTGCTTGATGAAGCAAAAGCTGCAGGTTTGGCACCTTTACCAAAAGATCAGACAGGTGTTGAAAAACTATTAAAAGAAATGGGTATTAAAGCTAGTAAATTCTCTAAAGAGAAAGCTAACCTTGGTAAAAAGCTGTATTTTGAGCCAAGACTTTCTAAAAGTGGTTTGATTTCTTGTAATACCTGTCATAATTTAGGTATGGGTGGTACTGATGGTATAGCGGCTGCTGTAGGACATAAATGGACAGCTAATCCTCATCATTTAAATTCGCCAACAGTTTATAACTCAGTTTTAAATTCAACTCAATTTTGGGATGGTAGAGCAGGAACTTTAGCAGATCAAGCAAAAGGACCAATTGAAGCAGAACCTGAAATGGCAACTCCTGCTAAATTAGCAGTAGAAAAAATAGCTTCTATGCCAGAATATGTAAAAGAATTTAAAAAAGTTTATGGTAGCAGTGGAGTAACTTTTGATAATATTGCAGATGCTATTGCTACATTTGAAAGAACACTTTTAACTCCATCTAAATTTGATAAATTCTTAGAAGGTGATACAAAAGCATTAAATAAAAAAGAAAAAGAAGGTTTGAAAACTTTCATCGATAAAGGCTGTACAGCTTGTCATACAGGGGTAAATTTAGGTGGTAGTATGCAGGCTTTCCAAGTAGCAGCTAAATATAAATTTGCAAATGTAGGTGATTTTAAAGGTGATGCAAATGGCTTAGTTAAAACTCCAACCTTAAGAAATATTGCTGAAACTGCTCCGTATTTTCACAATGGTGCTATTTGGTCTTTACAAGAAGCAATCAAAGAAATGGGCAGTGTGCAACTTGGCATAGAAATTTCTGATAAAGAAGCAGCTTCTATAGAAACTTTCTTACATGCCTTAACAGGTAAAAAACCAAGCATTACTTACCCTCAACTTCCAAAAGCAACTGAAAAAACTCCAAAACCAGAGCTTTAATTTAAATCTTAAGACGCTTTTTGCGTCTTAAGCTTACTTTATACAAAATCAAGATATAATTACTGCTTTTAGCCATTAAAGCTTTCTAAATTTATGTTTATGCATAATGCTTTATGGTGCTACCAAAATATTTTAAGAAAGGATAGCTGTATGTATGCTATTATAAAACACAGTGGAAAACAATACAGAGTAAGCCAAGGTGATGAGCTTAAACTAGATCGTTTTGAAGCTGAAGCAAAATCAAGCATAGAAGTAAGTGAAGTTCTTGCTGTATGTGATAAAGAATTAAAGGTAGGTGTGCCGTTTGTTGCGGGTGCAAAAGTTGTTTTAGAAGTGATTGCTCATGGAAAAGACAAAAAAGTTGTGATTTATAAAAAAAGACGCAGAAAAGACTCAAAATTAAAACGCGGTTTTAGAAGACAATTTACTCGCGTTAGAGTAGTAGATATTAAAGCTTAAGGAGTAAAGAATGGCACACAAGAAAGGTCAAGGTTCAACTCAGAATAATCGTGATTCTATAGGTCGTCGTCTAGGTGTTAAAAAATTTGGTGGAGAATTTGTTCGCGCTGGCAACATCATCATCCGCCAAAGAGGAACAGCAACTCATGCGGGTAATAATGTAGGCATAGGAAAAGATCATACAATTTTTGCTTTAATTGATGGTTTCGTAAAATTCGAAAGAAAAGATAAAAATAGAAAAAAAGTTTCTGTTTATCCTGCATAATTTTAAGGCTACTTTGTAGCCTTTTTCTTCTTTTTAATCTTAATATATTAAAAAAAATATAATATCATTTTAAAAATTTATACTTTGGTGATTGTATGTTTATAGATAATGTGAAATTAGTTTTAAGTTCAGGTAATGGTGGCAAAGGCGCTGTGAGTTTTCGCCGTGAAAAACATGTTCCACTCGGTGGGCCTGATGGTGGCGATGGTGGAAATGGCGGCGATGTATATTTTATATGTGATAATAATACCCATACGCTAGCGCACTTTAAAGGTAAAAAAGAACTTAAAGCACAAAATGGCCAGCCAGGCTTAGGTCGTAATAAAAACGGCAAAAGAGGGGAGAGTTTAGAATTAATCGTTCCTCAAGGCACTCAAGTAATTGACGCACAAAGTGGGGAAGTTTTGCTTGATATGTTAGTAGAAGGCCAAAAAGAATTATTTTTAAAAGGCGGTAAAGGTGGTCTTGGCAATACTCATTTTAAAAACTCTACTAATCAACGCCCAGATTATGCCCAACCAGGCGTGGCAGGAAAAACTTTAAGTGTGCGCTTAGAATTAAAACTCATAGCAGATGTTGGGCTTGTGGGCTTTCCAAATGTAGGAAAATCCACTCTTATAAGCGTAGTATCTAATGCAAGACCTGAAATAGCTAATTATGAATTTACTACTTTAACTCCAAAACTTGGTATGGTTGAAGTAGATGATTATAATTCTTTTGTAATGGCAGATATCCCAGGTATTATAGAAGGTGCAAGCGATGGCAGGGGTTTGGGACTTGAGTTTTTAAGACATATAGAAAGGACTTCTTTTTTGCTTTTTGTGCTTGATCCATTAAGAGATATGAGTTTAAAAGAGCAATTTTGTATTTTAAGAAAAGAATTGGAAAAATTTTCAAGCAAACTTTATGCAAGAAATTTTGGCTTAATGCTTTCAAAAAGTGATAGCGTAAATTTAGGCGAAGAATTTGCACAAAAAATGGAAGAAGATTATAATGAGCTAAAAGCTTATTTGCAAAGTCAAAATAATCCACAAAGCTTTTTTGTTAAAGTATCAAGCCTTGAAAAAACTGGACTTAAAGAGCTTAAATTTATGCTTTTAGAAGAAGTTAAAAAAATTAGAAGTCAAAATAATCTTTGATGAGTGAAAATTTAACTATAGATTTTATTCAAGAATATATCAAGTCTAATTTTAAAGGCTTGGTATATAAATTTACTTATAAAGAACATAGCTTTTTTTATAATCCCGATAAGGTTTTAAAAAACGGAGTTTATTTTTGCACTATTAAAGAAAATGATGGCATAAATGATAAAGCTTCAAATTTAAATAGAGAAGGTGTATTTCGTCTAAGTTGCTCTCTTTGTGATCAAGATTACCAAAATCTTTTTGGTAAAAAACCTAAAAAAGCTTTAAAGGGTGAGGTTGTTAATTTAAATTATGATTTTTCTATGCTTGATTTTACCATGCCTCATCCAATTTATGCTTATATGGGGTATATTTGCATCAACAACCCTTCTAGAAAAAATTTTGAAATTTTTAAAGATTATCTTGAGCTTTCATATCAAAAAGCTATAAAAACTTATAAAAAAAGGATAGTGGTATTATGAAAAATATCATTTTTATGGGAACTCCATCTTATGCAACTTGTATTTTAAAAGAGCTTGTTGATAAAGGGTTTAATGTCCAAGCTTTATTTACTCAACCTGACAAACCTGTGGGTAGAAAACAAATTTTAACCCCAAGTGATACTAAAAAATTTATTTTAGAAAATAATTTAAATATAGAAATTTTCACTCCAAAAAGCTTAAAAGATGAAAACATAACTAATAGAATAAAAAGCCTAAAACCTGATTTTATAGTTGTTGCTGCTTATGGGAAAATTTTACCAAAAGAAATTTTAGATATTGCTCCTTGTATCAATTTGCACGCTTCCTTACTTCCTAAATATCGCGGGGCTTCGCCTATACAAAGTGCTATTTTAAATGCGGATAAAATAAGCGGGGTTTGTTCTATGCTTATGGAAGAAGGGCTTGATAGTGGTGCAATTTTAGAAAGTATAGAATGTCATATAGAAGGTAAAAATTCAGCTGAAGTGTTTATTATGCTTTCAAATTTAGCTGCTAAGCTTACTGTTTCTACACTTTTAAATTTTGAAAAAATTATCCCAAAAAAACAAGATGAAAATTTAGTTACACATTGTAAAAAAATCAAAAAAGAAGATGGCTTGATTGCTTTAAATAATGCAAATGAAATTTTTCAAAAATTTTTAGCTTTTACACCTTGGCCCGGAATTTTTTTAGAAAATGGTTTGAAATTTTTAGATATAGAATTAGTTGATAGTGAAAAAACTCAAAAATCAGGTGTGATTTTACAAATAGAAAAGGAAGGCTTTTTGCTTTCATGTAAAAAAGGTGTTTTAAGGATTAAAAATTTACAAGAAAGTGGAAAAAAGGCTTTAGACGCTAAGACTTATTTAAATGGAAAAAGGTTAAAACTTGGAGATAGTTTATTTTGATGAGCTTGAATCAACTCAAATTTATTTAAGTGATAAAATTCGTAGTGGAGAAATTACTAACAATACAGCCATTTGTGCTTTTATCCAAAGTGCTGGTATAGGTAGTAGGGACAATACTTGGCAAAGTAAGCAAGGAAATTTACATGTATCTTTTTGTATAAAAACTCAAGAATTAGCACAAGATCTTCCTTTGGCTTCTGCTAGTATATATTTTGCATTTTTAATGAAAGAAGTATTGCAAAGAAAAAATTCGAAAGTATGGATTAAATGGCCCAATGATTTTTATATAGAAGATAAAAAAATAGGCGGTCTGATGAGTTCTAAAATCAATGATTTTTTGGTTGTAGGAATAGGGATTAATCTTAAATATGCTCCATTTAATGCTGAAATTTTAGATATAGAAGTAGATATAGCAAAACTTTTAAATGAGTATTTTTCTTATGTAGATGAGAAAATTTTATGGAAGAATATTTTTAGCAAGTATATGCTAGAATTTGAAAAATCAAGAAATTTTTTTATACATAATGAAGGTAAGATTTTATCTTTAAAAGATGCTTTGTTGTATAAAGATGGTTCTATATTGTTAGATAATAAAAGGATATATAGTTTAAGATGAGTGAGATAATAACTATTGCAAATCAAAAAGGTGGGGTAGGTAAAACTACTACCGCTATTAATCTAGCGGCTTCTTTAGCAGTAGCTGAAAAAAAGGTTCTTTTGATAGATATTGATCCACAAGCTAATGCTACAACAGGACTTGGTTTTAATAGAAGTAATTATGAGTATAATATTTACCATGTTTTTATAGGCAGGAAAAAACTTTCTGAAATCATTTTAAAAACTGAACTTCCACAATTATACTTAGCTCCATCAAATATTTCTTTGGTTGGAATTGAACAAGAAGTAGTAAAAGAAAGCGGAGAATATAGAACGATTTTAAGAGAAAAAATCAAAGAAATTGCTAAAGATTATGATTTTATTATCATTGACTCACCTCCTGCACTTGGAAGCATTACGGTAAATGCTTTTGCAGCAAGCGATAGTGTTATTATCCCTATACAATGTGAATTTTATGCGCTTGAGGGTGTTGCGATGGTTTTAAACACCATAAAATTTGTGAAAAAAACTATCAACCCAAAGTTAAAAATAAAAGGTTTTTTACCAACTATGTATAGCTCACAAAATAATCTTTCAAAAGATACCGTGGAAGATTTAAAACAAAATTTCAAGCAAAAGCTATTTAGAACAGGTGATAATGAAGATGATTTTATCATCATACCAAGAAATGTAAAACTTGCTGAAAGTCCAAGTTATGGAAAACCTATTATACTTTATGATATAAAATCCCCAGGTTCAGTAGCATATCAAAATTTAGCACATTCTATATTAGGATAAAAAATGGCAAAAAAAAGTGCATTAGGAAGAGGTTTAAGTAGTATTTTGGCTGATATTGATGAGGTTTATGAAAAAGAATTAGGATCAAAAGAAGGCAAAATAGAAGAAATTGATATAGATTTAATTAGTCCAAATCCTTATCAGCCAAGAAAAAATTTTGATACACAAGCTTTAGAAGAGCTTGCGGGGTCTATTAAAGAATATGGTTTAATTCAGCCTATTGTAGTTTTTAAAAAAGATGAATTTGATTATATTATAATAGCTGGCGAGAGAAGATTTAGAGCATGTAAGCTTTTAGAAAAAGAACAGATTAAAGCCGTAGTTTTAAATGTGGATGATATAAAATTACGCGAGCTTGCTTTGATTGAAAATATCCAAAGGGAAAATTTAAATCCTATAGAATTGGCACATTCTTATAAAGAATTATTGGAAATTCATGACATAACTCAAGAAAAATTAGCAGATCTTATTCACAAGTCAAGACCACAAATTGCTAATACCTTAAGACTTTTAAATTTAAATGAGCAAACGCAAAATTTCATTATAGAAGGTAAAATTTCACAAGGTCATGCAAAAGTTTTAGTAGGACTTGAAAAAGAAGAAGAAAAAATGATAGTTGATACTATCATAGGTCAAAAACTTAATGTAAGAGATACAGAAAAACTGATTAAAAATTTTAAAAATTCAAATAATTTAGAAAAAAATACAAATTTAAATAAGCAAAATCAATCTATATTAAATTTAAAAGAAAAAATAGAATCTTTTGGATTTAAGACAGTAGTGAAAGATTTAAAAATTATTGTTAATTTTTCTGACGAAAATGAGATTTTAAAATTTTTTAAAATACTAGATTAAATATGCTTTTAGGTATATTTTGGTATAATTGCGCGTTTTATTTAGATTTATTTAGGAGTATTAATGTTTAATGATGTACATTTTTCCATCATGATAGCTACTGGTGTCATTTTTTTGCTCATGATAGCAATTTTAAATTCTATACTCTATAAACCTTTGATTAAATTTATGGATTCTAGAGATTTGACTATTAAAAATGACGAAGAAAAAATGAAAAAAAATTCTGATGATGTTTCAAATGTAGAAAATGAGTTGGAAAAAATTCATATACAAACAAGAGATGAGATTAATCAAATCAAAGCAAAAGCAGTAGAAGAAGCTAAAATAAAACAAGAAAAAGAATTATCAATAAAGAAAAAAGAATTAGAAGAACAAATGCATGTTTTTCTAAAAAGTCTAAGAGAAAAAGAAAAAGAATTAAAAGAAGAGATGCGGTTAAAAATGCCAGAATTTAAGCAAAGCTTTAAAGATAGCTTGAGTAAAATTTAAGGAAGATAAATGTTGAAAAAAATTACATTATTATCGGTGCTTCCTTTTTATGCTTTTGCAGCAGGTAATGGAAGTGGCGAGTATGATATTATCCCAAGAGCAGTTAATTTTGTTTTGTTTGCTGCTATTTTATATTATTTTATAGCAACACCTTTAAAAAATTTTTACCACGGAAGAATTGCAAAAATTGCCTCTAGGATGAATGAAATACAAGAAAAACTTATTGCAAGCAAAAATCATAAATTAGAAATGATGAAAAAACTAGATTTAGCTAAACAAGAAGCAATTAATGCAGTTGCTCTTGCAAAAAAAGAAGCAGAAATCATTACAGATAAAATAGAAGCTGAAACAAAAATGGAGATTAAGGCTTTAGAAAAAACTTATGAAGAGCATAAAGAATATGAAATAAGAAGAATGGAAAAAGAAGTTGTGCAAGCGGTTTTAGAAGAAATTTTTGAAGATCAAAGTTTACAGCTTCAGCAAAAAGAAATTTTAAATATCATGATGAAAAAGGTGTCTTGATGGAAAGTGTAATTGCAAAAACCTATGCAAAAGCTATATTAGAAAGAAAAGATTTTGAAAATTTTTATTCAAATTTATTACAACTTAGTTCAGCTTTTGCTTCTGATAAATTTGTAAGTATTTTAAATGCTTATGAGCTTAAACAAGAAAAAAAATTAGATTTTATACTTTCTTTATTAGATAATCCAAGTGATGCTTTTAAAAATTTTATGAGCTTAGTTGTTGGCAACAATAGAGAGATGTTAATTCCAAGCATTACTAAAGAATTGAGTGAACAAAAAGCATTAAAAGAAAATGAATTTTTAGGGCAAGTTTATTCAAAAGAAAAATTAAGTGAAGAAGAAATTAAAAATTTAGAAGAAAAACTTAGTCTTAAATTCAACGCAAAGATTAGATTAGATAGTAAAATAAGTGATAATGACAGTGTAAAAATTAGCTTAGATGGACTTGGTTATGAAATTTCATTTTCAATGCAAAGCTTAAAAGCTAAAATGAATGAATATATATTAAAAGCAATTTAAGGAGACTTGATGAAATTTAAAGCAGATGAAATTAGTTCTATTATAAAAGAAAGAATTGAAAAATTTGATTTTAATCTTGAAATAGAAGAAACCGGTAAGATTATTTCAGTTGCTGATGGTGTTGCTAAGGTTTATGGTCTTAAAAATGCTATGGCCGGTGAGATGGTTGAATTTGAAAATGGCGAAAAGGGAATGGTGCTTAACCTTGAAGAATCAAGTGTTGGTATTGTTATTTTAGGAAAGGGACTTGGCTTAAAAGAAGGAAGTTCTGTAAAAAGATTAAAAAAACTTCTAAAGGTTCCAGTTGGTGATGCGTTGATAGGCCGTGTTGTAAATGCTTTAGGTGAGCCAATTGATGCTAAGGGAGCGATTGAAACAAGTGAATATCGCTTTGTAGAAGAAAAAGCAAAAGGTATTATGGCTAGAAAAAGTGTTCATGAACCATTACATACGGGTATTAAAGCTATTGATGCTTTAGTTCCAATTGGTAGAGGACAAAGAGAGTTAATTATTGGTGATAGACAAACGGGTAAAACTACTGTTGCAATAGATACAATTATTAGTCAAAAAGGTAAAGATGTTATTTGTATTTATGTGGCAATTGGTCAAAAACAAAGCACAGTGGCTCAAGTAGTTAAAAAGCTTGAAGAATACGGCGCAATGGATTATAGTATAGTGGTAAATGCAGGTGCTTCAGATCCTGCTGCATTGCAATATCTTGCTCCATATACAGGTGTAACTATGGGTGAGTATTTTAGAGATAACTCAAGACATGCGTTGATTGTTTATGATGATTTGAGTAAGCATGCTGTTGCCTATCGTGAAATGTCTTTGATTTTGCGTCGTCCTCCGGGTCGCGAAGCTTATCCAGGGGATGTATTTTATTTACATTCAAGATTGCTTGAAAGAGCAAGTAAATTAAGTGATGAGCTTGGCGCAGGAAGCTTAACAGCATTACCTATTATTGAAACTCAAGCAGGGGATGTTTCAGCTTACATTCCAACCAATGTTATTTCAATTACCGATGGTCAAATTTTCTTAGAGACAGATTTGTTTAATTCAGGTATTCGTCCTGCGATTAATGTTGGTTTATCTGTATCTCGTGTTGGTGGTGCTGCACAAATTAAAGCAACAAAACAAGTTTCAGGTACCTTAAGACTTGACTTAGCTCAATATAGAGAATTGCAAGCTTTTGCGCAATTTGCAAGTGATTTAGATGAAGCAAGTAGAAAACAACTTGAGCGTGGACAAAGAATGGTTGAAGTTCTAAAGCAGCCTCCATATTCTCCGCTTTCAGCTGAAAATCAAGTAGTGATGATTTATGCAGGAACTAAAGGATATTTAGATGATATTGCAGTTTCAAAAATAGGAGAATTTGAAGCAGCCTTATATCCATTTATTGAAGCTAAATATCCAGAAATTTTTGAGCAAATTAGAACCAAAAAGGCTTTAGATAAAGATTTAGAAGAAAAATTAGCTAAAGCATTGAGTGAGTTTAAAGCAAACCACATATAAGGTTTTTAAATGTCTAATTTAAAAGAAATTAAAAGAAAAATAAAAAGTGTCCATAATACACAAAAGACAACTAATGCTATGAAGCTTGTCTCTACTGCCAAATTAAGAAAGGCAGAAGAGGCAGCTAAAAAGTCAAAGATTTTTGCTCAAAAAATTGATGAAGTTTTATCTGAAATTGCATTCAAGATTAATCAATACGAAGGACTTGATGATAAACTTCCGTTTTTTAGAAAAAAAGACAATATTGAGAAAATGGATATTATTTTCATTACTGCTGATAAAGGTTTATGCGGTGGTTTTAATATTAAAACTATTAAAACAGTAAATGAAATGCTTGAAGATTGTAAAGCAAAAAAAATCAAAGTAAGATTAAGAGCTATTGGTAAAACAGGTATAGAGTATTTTAATTTTCAAAATATTGAAATTTTAGAAAAATATTTAGACACAAGCTCTAGCCCTGATTATGAAAAAGCTTGTGCTATTATTGAAAATGCAGTTGATGATTTTATAAATGAAGTTACAGATAAGGTTGTAATTGTACACAATGGCTATAAAAATATGATTTCGCAAGAAATTCGTATTAATGAATTATTACCAGTGCAAGCTATTGCGAGCAAAGAAGAACAAGAGTCTCAATCTTTAATGGATTTAGAACCTGAAGATGAAGAAATTTTAAATGATTTATTAAAAACTTATTTTGAATATAATATGTATTTTTCTTTAGTTGATTCTTTGGCGGCTGAGCATAGTGCAAGAATGCAAGCTATGGATAATGCAACCAATAATGCAAAAGCTAGAGTTAAACAGCTCAATTTAGCTTATAATAAAGCAAGACAAGAATCTATTACCACCGAATTGATAGAAATTATCAGTGGTGTTGAGTCAATGAAATAAATTTAGGAGTGATGATGCAAGGTTTTATTTCTCAAGTTTTAGGACCAGTGGTTGATGTTGAATTTAAAGAATATCTTCCACAAATTAACGAAGCTATAATTGTAAATTATGAATTAGAAGGAAAAGAATGCAAGCTAGTGCTTGAAGTAGCTGCGCATTTGGGTGATAATAAAGTAAGAACTATCGCTATGGATATGACTGATGGTCTTGTTAGGGGTTTAACGGCTGTTGCGACTGGAAACCCAATTAGCGTTCCAGTGGGCGAAAAAGTACTTGGAAGAATTTTCAATGTAACAGGTGATTTGATTGATGAGGGTGAAGAGATCAATTTTGATAAGCATTGGTCAATCCATAGAGATCCACCTCCATTTGAAGAGCAAAGTACAAAAAGTGAAATTTTTGAAACAGGTATTAAGGTAGTTGATTTGTTAGCTCCTTATGCAAAAGGTGGTAAAGTAGGACTTTTTGGTGGTGCAGGCGTTGGTAAAACCGTTATTATTATGGAGTTAATCCACAATGTTGCATTTAAGCATAGCGGTTATTCTGTTTTTGCAGGTGTTGGTGAAAGAACTCGTGAGGGTAATGATCTTTACAATGAAATGAAAGAAAGTAATGTTTTAGATAAAGTTGCATTATGTTATGGTCAAATGAATGAACCACCAGGAGCAAGAAATCGTATTGCTTTAACAGGTCTTACTATGGCTGAGTATTTTAGAGATGAAATGGGACTTGATGTGTTGATGTTTATTGATAATATCTTTAGATTTTCACAATCAGGTTCTGAAATGTCAGCACTTTTAGGAAGAATTCCTTCAGCTGTTGGCTATCAACCAACTTTAGCTAGCGAAATGGGTAAATTCCAAGAAAGAATTACTTCAACTAAAAAAGGTTCTATTACTTCAGTTCAAGCAGTTTATGTGCCAGCAGATGATTTAACAGACCCTGCTCCTGCAACTGTTTTTGCGCATTTGGATGCAACTACGGTTTTAAATAGATCGATTGCTGAAAAAGGTATTTATCCAGCTGTTGATCCGCTTGATTCTACTTCAAGAATGCTTGATCCACAAATTATTGGTGAAGAGCATTATAAAGTAGCGCGTGGAGTACAATCAGTACTTCAAAAATACAAAGATTTGCAAGATATTATTGCTATTTTAGGTATGGATGAATTGAGTGAAGAAGATAAATTGATCGTTGAAAGAGCAAGAAAAATTGAAAAATTCCTATCTCAACCATTCTTCGTTGCTGAAGTATTTACAGGAAGTCCTGGTAAATATATTAGTTTAGAAGATACAATAGCAGGTTTTAAAGGTATTTTAGAAGGGAAATATGACCATTTACCTGAAAATGCTTTCTATATGGTAGGTGGAATTGATGAAGTTATTGAAAAAGCAGAAAAACTTAAGGCTTAATAATGGATAATTTAATACATATAGAGGTGGTAACACCTCTTGGTATGATTTACAATGATAATGTAAAATCTATTGTTCTTCCTGGAAGTGAAGGTGAATTTGGTGTTTTAAAAGGACATGCATCTTTAATTTCTTCTTTAAGGGCAGGGATTATAGATATAGAAAAATCAGATTCTACCCATGAGTTAGTTGCTATTGATTCAGGTCATGCAAAAGTTTCTGAAACGAAAGTAAGTGTTTTAGCAAAAGGTGCTGTGTGGGTTGGAGGAAATAGTGATAGTGAAATAGCAAAAAGATTAGCAGATGCAAAAGATTTAATCAAATCTATGAGTAGTGATAGTGTTGCTTTAGCTTCTACTTTTGCTAAGATGGATAATAATGTAAGGCAAAAATAGTGGATTTTCAATCAATTTTTCATTTTTTTGAAAATACAAGCTTAATTACTTATATTGTATTGGCTTGGCTTTCGGTGTATTTTATACTTAGTTTTAGTATTTTATTTTCAAGATTAATGCTTATTAATAAATGGATGCAAGATGAAAGTCAGGCTTTAGAAGCTTTGATGAGAGGAGAGAGGGATTTAAGCCAAAGTGCATCAATTTTAAAAAAATGTATTGAGATTGATGAAACTAAGATGAATATTTATAAAAATTCTGTTGAAAAAAAAGCCACAATTGGATTAACTTGGCTTAGTATTATTGCTTCAACCTCTCCTTTTATAGGTCTTTTTGGTACAGTTATTTCTATACTTGAAACTTTTGGTGGTTTAGAAATGCAAAATTCTTTGAGTATTATTGCGCCAAAAATTAGTGAAGCTTTGGTAGCTACAGGTTGTGGAATTTTAGTGGCAATTCCCGCATATAGTTTTCATTTGATTATCAAACGCAAAGCTTATGAACTAATTAATATTTTAGATAGTGAGATAAAAGTATTAGTAAGTTCAGCAAAGGTTTAATTGATGTTTTTAGAAGAAAAACCCGAACTAAATATTACACCTTTAGTGGATATTATGCTTGTATTGCTTGCTATTTTAATGGTAACAGCACCAAGTATTACATATGAAGAAAAAGTTCAACTTCCTCAAGGTTCACAAAAAACTTCAAGTGCTCCAAATATCAAAAGTTTAATTATAACAATTAATGCAAAAAAAGAAATTTTTATAGGAAAAGATAAATTTAATTTTTTAAGTTTTGCGGATAATATGAATGCATTAAAAATGCAATATAATACTCAAGAAACAGTTTTCATTAGAGCGGATAAGAATTTAAAATATGATGATGTAATGAGTGTTTTAAGAACAATGAAGCATTTGGGTTTTCAAAAAGTTGCTTTGCAAACTGAGTAAAAAATGGAAGAAAATTCTACATATAATTTTAAAGCTTTTACTTATGCGATTTTAGTTTATTTTTTTGTTGTTTTTTTAGTATTTTTTAAGTTAGTCGAATATAAGCCAAAAGCTATTGAATATACTAATGATCCTAATAGTTTTATTAATATAGAACTTGGAGATAGTATAAATCAAAATCAAGTAAATATGATACAAGAGCTACAAAAGGAAAATTTGCAAAGTTTATTTGAAGAGAATCTTTTGCAAAAATACACTACAAATAAAAATGTTAATACTCAAAATGTAGAACAACAAGCTAGTGTTTTCAATGAGTTATTTGGCAAAATAGAAGACTATCAAGAAGAAAAAACTACAAAAGTACAATCTTCAATGCCATCGAAAAAACCTACTTTTACTCAAAGAGAAAAAATCAATGATTTTTCTAAGCAATTAAATGAAAATCTACAAATTAATCAAGAATTAGGACAATCTGTTATAGAACAAAAAATAGGAGTTTATGATCAATTTTTAGGTGTTGTTAGAAAACATCTTGAAGATAGATGGAGAATATACAATCCTAGTGGTAATTTAAGTATAGAAGTAGAATTTGTAATTGATAATAACGGATATTTTTATTTGTTAAGTACCACTAGCGCACATAGTGATAATTTTGATAAAAAGGCGAAAGAATTTTTACAAAATTTAGAAGGAAAATACATAACTTTACCTCCAAATGGTAAAATAAGAAAAATTAAAATGAAACTTAGTGATATAATTGAGTTTAAAACGGAGAAGTGATGAGAAAAATATTAGCGTTTTTATTTTTTTGTTCAGTATTATTTGGGCAAGATGCGACAATATCTGTTGTAAATAAAGGTATGCAATTACCTAAAATTTATATTAAAGATCAATCAAGATTGAATGATTTAGATCTTAAAAAAAGCTTTTATAATATGCTTGTTAATGATATAAAAGTGAGTTCAAATTTTGAATTAACTCAAGATGAAAAACAAGGTGATTATATTTTTTCTTATGTTTTAAATAAAAATGGTAAGCTTTTGGATATTGATGTTGAAATTTTAGCTGCAAATGAAACAAAAACGAGATTTTATGAGCAAATTCTTTCCATTGAAGAATATCCATTTTTAGCACATAGAAGTGTCGCTCAAATGAATAGAAAATTAGGTTTTGCACCGGTTGATTGGATGGATCATAAAATTTTAATAGCTAGAACTCAAGGTAATAAGCAAAGTGATATTTTGTTAGCAGATTATACTTTAACTTATCAAAAGATATTAATATCAAAAGGTTTAAATTTATTTCCCAAATGGGCAAATAAAGAACAAGATGCATTTTATTTCACTGCTTATGAAGATGAAATTCCAACACTTTATAAATATAATATGAAAAATAAAAACATCACAAAAATCATTGCTAGTAAGGGTATGATGGTTGCTTCTGATGTTAGCGATGATGGTAAAAAAATTTTACTTACTATGGCGCCAAAAGATCAGCCAGATGTGTATTTGTATGATACAGATACAAAAGATTTAAAACAGATTACAAATTATACGGGTATTGATGTAAATGGCAACTTTGTAGATGATGATAAAAAAATCGTATTTGTATCAGATCGTTTAGGTTATCCAAATATTTTTATGCAAAATTTAGATTCTAATTTAACAGAACAAGTAGTTTTTCATGGTAAAAATAATTCTTCAGTTTCTACCTATAAACATTATATGGTTTATTCTAGCAGGGAGGTAAATCAAAGTGGGGTTTTTAATCTTTATTTAATGTCAACCCAGAGTGATTATATAAGACAACTCACTGCAAATGGTAAAAATCTTTTTCCAAGATTTTCAAGTGATGGAGAAAGTGTAGTATTTATTAAATATTTAGGTTCACAAAGTGCCTTAGGAGTCATTAGAATTAATGCAAATAGGGCTTTTCATTATGGTTTAAAGGTAGGTAAAATTCAATCAATTGATTGGTAAAATATCAAAATTGTATTTTTTTTGTTATAATTAAACATGATTTTTAAATAAAAAAGGGGAAAAGCAATGAAAAAAATCATTTTTGCTTCAATTACTGCGTTTGCTGTTATTGTAAGTGGTTGTGCTACAAAAAATACTAGTGTAAGCAGTTCAAGTAGTGTAGATGGATCAAAAGGTAGTGGTGGTTCTGATAGATTTGAAAATCTTGAATCTTTAAATTCTATTGCAAATGTGTATTTTGATTTTGATAAATTTAATGTTAGAAAAGATATGCAAAAAGTTGTTGCAGATAATGCTGAAATTTTCAACAAAGAAGCCGCGAATGCTGCAATTGTAGTTGAAGGAAACTGCGATGAATGGGGAACTGATGAATATAATCAAGCTCTAGGTTTAAAAAGAGCTAAAGCTGTTAAAGAATCTTTAGTAGCTCAAGGTGTTAGCGCAGATAGAATAAGCGTAAAAAGTTATGGAGAAACTAATCCTGTATGTACTGAAAGAACAAAAGCTTGTGATGCGCAAAATCGTCGTGCAGAATTTAAATTATCAAAATAAGTTTTAAATAAATGAAAATCAAATTATTATCAGTAGCTCTTTTAGGAGCTACTTTTTTATACGCTGAAATTTCAGCATTTGATGCAGGAAAAGTAGATACAAAAACACCTTATGGCTTAACTCAAAATGAAAAATTACAATACGAAAATCAAGAACGCTTAAAAGCTTTAAATGAATATTATACTAATTTGACTAGTAAGATAAATACTGCTGTAGAAAATATAGAAGGTTTACAAAGTGTAACCGAGGGTTTAAATGCTCAATATTCTAAAGCAAATACAAAATTACTTTCACTAGAAGAAAACTATCAAAATTTTGATGCAAATATCACAAAAGAAATTCAAAATTTAAGAGCTTATGTAGAAGAAAATAGGCAAATTCAAGAAAAAAATCACCAAGAAATTCAAAAAGTATTGAGCGAAATAACAACTTTGATCAATAAAATTAATGATGATTATGTTTCTAAAGAAGATATGAACCAAACCATAACTTTTTTTCAATCGGAAATAGCTAGAGTGCAAAATCAAACAAATAATATTCAAGTTGTTCCTATTGCTAGTGAAAGCAATAAAACACAAGAAGTCATTAAAGAAACAAATACGACTTTGGAAAAAGAAATTGTTCAAGAGAAAGATGATAGTTGGAAAAAACTGCAATCTAGCGAAATTTTAAAAAAAGCTATTGATGAAACCAATAAAAATCAATTTGATGATGCAAAAGAAAAATTTGAGCATTTAATTAGTATCCATTATAAACCTGCTAGATCTACTTTTTGGCTTGGAGAGATAAGATATAAACAAAAAGATTATGCAGGCGCTTTGGGATTTTACAAAAAAAGTTCTGCTATAAGCACCAAGGGTGATTATGTGCCAAAATTACTTTATCATACGGCTATTAGCTTAGATAAAGTTGGGGATCCAAAAAGTGCTAATAAATTTTACAAAGCTTTAAAGACAGCTTATCCTGATAGTCCTGAAGCAAAAGTTTCGCCAGATAGAAAATAAAAAAGGAGATAAAATGGCTATAGAAAAAAATAGTGTAGTTTCAATGTTTTATGAGTTAAAAGATGCAAACACAAATGAAGTTTTAGAATCAAATATTTATGCTGAACCTATTTCTTTTATTTTAGGTAAGGGTCAAATTTTAGAAGGACTAGAAGAGGAAATTCAAAAACTTGATGCCCCATGTGATGCTGATATTGTGATAAAAAAAGAAAATGCTTTGGGTGAATATGATGCAAATGCATTGCAAACTTTACCAAAAGAACAATTTGCAGGGATTGATTTGCAAGTTGGTATGGAGCTTTTTGGCGAAGGCGAAGATGGTAATACAGTAAGAGTAATTGTTAGAGAAATTACTGAGAATGAAGTTACTATTGATTATAATCATGCTTACGCAGGAAAAGATTTGTTATTTTCAATTAATATTGTAGATGTTAGAGCTGCAAGTGAAGATGAAATTTTAACAGGAATTATTGCAGGTAGCAGAAGTTGTGGATGTGGTGGTGGAGGACATCATCATGATCATCATCACGGACATGGTGGTGGATGTTGTGGTGGCCACGGACATGGTGGTGGCGGTTGCTGCGGTGGACACTAATGAATAGTGCATTTATTTTCCCAGGCCAAGGCTCTCAAAGTGTTGGTATGGGGCTTAGTTTTTATGAGAATTCACTTAAAGCAAGAGAATTATTAGATTGTGCAAGTGATTATTGTAAAATTGATTTTAAAAATTTGCTTTTTAAGGAAAATGAAAATTTAAATAAAAGTGAATTTACACAAATGGCCATAGTGTTAAACTCACTAATGGCTTATGAAGCTTTAAAAGAGCAAGCTAGTATAGAAGCTAAGTATAGTTTAGGCCATTCACTAGGAGAATTTAGTGCTTTAGCGACTCAAGGTGCATTTGACTTTTTAGATGTTATAGCACTTGTTAACAAGCGTGGCCAATTTATGCAGGAGGATTGCTCTAAAATCGAAGCTGGTATGATGGTGGTTTTAGGACTTGAAGATAAAGTAGTAGAAGAACTTTGTCAAAAGGCATTAAGTGAGCAAAAAAGTATTTTTGCAGCTAATTATAATTGTGAAGGACAGATTGTAGTAGCGGGCTTAAAGCCTGATTTAGCTTCTTATGAGAGTGAGTTTAAGAATGCAGGAGCCAAAAGAGCTATGCTTTTGAATATGAGTGTTGCAAGCCATTGTCCATTATTAAAAAATGCGTCTTTAAAACTTACAAAAGAACTAGAGCTTGTGTTAAAAGATGATTTTAAAAGTGTAGTTTCAAATGTAAATGCAAAAATATATAGTGATAAAACTCAAGCTTTAACACTTTTAAGCGAGCAACTTATAAAGCCTGTTCTTTATAAACAAAGCATTAAAACAATAGACAATGAAGTGGATTTTTATATAGAATTTGGTGCGAGCGTGCTAAAGGGCTTAAATAAAAAAATCACTCAAAAAGAAACTTATGCTTTAAGTAAAATAGAAGATATTGATGAAATTCTAAAGGTGATTAAATGAAAATAGCTATTTTAGGAGCTATGCCCGAAGAGGTTACTCCTTTACTCGAAACATTAAAAGAATATCAAGCAATTGAATATGCAAATAATACTTATTATATTGCAAAATACAAAAATCATGAATTAATCATCGCTTATTCTAAGATAGGGAAAGTAAATTCCACTCTTAGCGCAACTATTATGATAGAAAAATTTAAAGCTGAACTTATGCTTTTTACAGGAGTGGCTGGTGCTTTTAATCCTAGTTTGGAAATAGGGGATTTAATCTATGCTACAAAATTAGCTCAATATGATTTAGATATTACAGCTTTTGGACATCCGCTTGGTTATGTTCCTGGTAATGAAATTTTTATAAAAACAGATGATAAGCTTAATAATCTTGCCATAGAGGTTGCTAAAGAACTTGGTGTTAAATTACAATCAGGTATTATCGCTACGGGTGATGAATTTATTTGTGATGAGAATAAAAAAGCAAAAATTAGAGAAATTTTTAATGCAGATGCTTGTGAAATGGAAGGAGCTAGTGTGGCTTTGGTATGTGATGCTTTAAAAATTCCATGTTTGGTTTTAAGGTCAATGAGTGATAAGGCAGGTGAAAAAGCTGAATTTGACTTTGATGAGTTTGTAGAAAAATCCGCTAAAATTTCAGCTAATTTTGTTTTAAAAATTTGTGAGAAATTATGATAAATCTTAGCAAAAGACTAATCAGAGAAGTTACAAAAGCAAATGCCAAGTTTTCCTTAATAGGAGATAATGATAAAGTTTTATTAGGACTTAGTGGCGGGAAAGACTCTCTAGCTCTAGCTCATCTTTTAAAGCGTATGCAAGCACATGCACCTTTTAAATTTGAACTTAAAGCAGTAACTTTAAGTTATGGCATGGGTGAAGATTACACCAAACTTCATAATCACTGCAAAGAACATGGTATTGACCATGAGGTTATTGATTCTAATATTTATGAAATTTCAGGTGATACCATTAGAAAAAATTCAAGCTTTTGTAGCTATTTTTCAAGAATGAGGCGTGGTGCTTTATATACTTACGCCTTAGAAAATGGTTTTAATAAATTAGCCATAGCTCATCATTTAGATGATGCAGTAGAGAGTTTTTTTATGAATTTCATTTATAATGGTGCTCTTAGAAGTTTAGCGCCAAAATATAAAAGTAAAAGAGGTATAGAAGTCATCCGTCCTTTGATTTTTGTAAGAGAAAGACAATTAAGGGAAAATGCTATTAATAATGAATTAGAAGTAATTGGTAATGAATTTTGTCCTGGTATGAAATTAAGTGAAAAAAATGTAAAATTTCCTCATGCTAGAGAAGAAGCTAAACAGCTTTTAGCAAATTTAGAAAAAGAAAATCCAAAATTATTTACGAGCTTAAAAACTGCATTTGAAAATATCCACACGGATAGTTTTTTCATGGTTAAGGATAATGACTAAACTTTTAATTATAGTTGATTATCAAAATGATTTTATCGATGGTAGCTTAGGTTTTGAAAAAGCTACCAAGATAAAAGATAATATTCTTACTCTTTTAAAAAATCATCAAGGTGATGTTGTTTTTACTTTTGATACGCATGATGAGAATTATTTAAAAACCCAAGAAGGAAAAAAACTGCCTATTTATCATTGTATTAAAGATACTTTTGGTTGGCAAATGCCAAGCGATTTTGATGTGTATTTAAAAAATGCAAAAAAAATCTTTTATAAGAATGCTTTTGGTAGTTTAGAATTGGCTAATTTTTTAAAACAAAATCATTATGAAAGTATAGAATTTTGTGGCTTAGTTTCGCATATTTGTGTATTTAGTAATATTATTTTAGCTCAAAGCGCCACGCCTAATTCTAAAATTATTTTACATAAAAACGCTACTGCAAGTTTTAATGAATCTTTAGAAAATAGTGCTTATGAAATTTTACAAGCTTATGGCATAGAGCTTTTATAGATGCAAGGCTTTATTTTGCACACTCAGAGCGTAAAAGATGAGGATTTGATTGTTTATCTTTTAAGTGCCAAAAAAGTTATTAAAAGTTATAGATTTTACGGAATGAGACATTCTAATATTCTAAATGGATATAAGATTGATTTTGAACTTGAGGAAAGTTCTAGATTTTTACCGCGCTTAAAAGATGTTTTACATATTGGATTTTCTTGGGTTTTAGATAGAGAAAAAATGTTTTTTTGGCAAGAATTTATCAGGCTTTTTTATTGGCATTTAAAAGATGTTGAGGAGATTGATAGTTTTTATTTTGAGCTTTTAGAAGATTGTGCTAAGCGTTTTGAAAAACAAGATTGCAAGCGTGTGATTGTGGATGCTTATTTAAAGATTCTAAGCTTTGAAGGACGCTTGCATAAGGATTTTATTTGCTTTTTATGTGATGAGTGTATAAAAGAAGATGTTGTATTGATAAGGGCTTTTTTGCCTGCGCATAAAAAATGTGCTTTTGGCTATGAGTTTAAAGCTAAAGATCTTGTGAGGTTTTATGAAAATTTTAATTCATCGCATTTTAGCGATGAATATATTGATAATTTATATAAAATCATTAAAGAGGGTTTTTAAGAGTAATATCATACATCATAATAGCCTCTTGTCTTAATTTTGCGATGATATTTGCACTATCAATATGTGTATTTTTTATAATAGCTTCCTTGCTATTTTTAATATCTTCAAGCAAATTTCCAAGTTGTTTTTGGGAGCTTTGTAAGCAAGTGCTTATACATTTTGGTTGTGTTTGTTGTAAAACTTGCTCGAAATTTAAACTTTGATTGTTAAGCTTTGAAGCATGTGCTGCTAGATTATTTGCACTTGTTCTAATGCCACCTAATGCTTTGTAAATCCCTTTTGAATTGATATGAGCTGCCATGAACCTTCCTTGTTTTATGGTATCTCTTCATTCATATTGCTTAGAATTTTACAAGCAAAAATCATTCCTTATTGAAAAATTCTTGCATATATTTTCGCATAATTTCTGCATCATTAATGCGATTAACACAATCTCTAAAATTTGAAGCATCTTCATAGCCTTTAGAATATTCATGTAAGTGCTTTCTAAATATGCTTATACCTTGTTCTTTGTAATGTTTTAGCATTTCTTCAAAATGTGTAAAGATGATTTTGTTTTTTAAAATTTTATCGATTTTTTTGCCAGTTTTTACCTCGTGAAATATCCAAGGTTTTCCTATGCTTGCACGCCCTATCATCAATGCATCACAATTTGTTATTTTAAAAACTTCTTTAGCATTTTCTGTGCTAATATCGCCATTTGCAACTAAAGGAATTTTGATATTTTCTTTAGCTAAAGCTATAGCTTCATAATCAGAATTTCCACTATACATTTGTTTTCTAGTGCGACCATGCATACTGATAAAATCTACCCCAGCATTTTCACATGCTTTAGCAATGGTAATAGGATCTTTTTTTTCAAACCCTAATCTTACTTTGACACTAGTTAGCTTTTTATTGCTTGTTTTTTTGATAAGTTCTAAAATTCTTTGCAATTTATCAAGATCTTGCAAAAGAGCACTGCCTGCACATTGTTTTATAACTTTATTTACAGGACAGCCGCAATTAAAATCAATCCCATCTATAAAATCAAAACGATTTAATATTTCTACAGCTCTTTGAATCACACTTTCATCCGAGCCTGCAATTTGAACTATATAAGGATTCTCAAGTTCAGCTTTTTCCAACATTTTAAGAGTTTTTGAGCTTTCATACACTAAAGCATTAGAACTTATCATCTCACTAATTGTTACATCAGCTCCAAATTGTTTAACTAAATTTCTCAAAGGTAAGTCCGAAAAACCTGCCATAGGAGCTAAAAACAAAGGCTTTTTACTAAAATCTATCATTGTATAAATTTTTCAAGTTCTATTTTTTTATTATGTTCTCTTAAAAAGAGCAAGAGTCTAAAATCCTTATGTTCGTTTTGATCATTTCCTAATTCATTAAGCAATTCATCATACATACCAAATTCTGCTAAAGTATAAAGATAAGCTCTTAAAGCTTGAGAATGACTATCTTTTAACTTTTTAAATAAAGCAATTAATATTTGAGGCTCTATTTTTTTACAAAGTATTTTTGTGCATTGTAAATATGACTTATCATCTAAGGTATTCATGCTAAGCAAAACTTCGATTTCAGCATGATTTAATTCCAAATTTTCTTTTTCAAATCTATCCAAAAGTAATAAAATATCATCTTGATTTTTTTGTATTTTTAGTGTTTTAATTTGGCTATAAGGTGCATTATCTAATACCATTTTATAAGCAAAATTTTCTAATTCATTTGTCAGAGTTTCTTTATTTTTAATAAAAGAAAAAGCATAGTCGCTATCTTTTTGGAAATGATTTTTTTCATTTAAAATGAAAATTTCATTATGTGGATCGAGTTTGTATTTTTTTAATTCCACAAATTCCTTTTTGTCTAACTGCTCTAAAATATTTATAATATCATCTATTTTTGTATTTTGATTTTTTTCTTTAAAATAAAGAGCTTGAGTGTTTTTGGCTATATCTTGAAATTCTTGAGTTTTAAATTTAATTTTGCTTATTTTTTTCAAAAATACATCAATTAAAAAATTTTCATAATTTTTGCTATCTTTAATAAGATTTTTGTATTGTAAATGTTTTAAAAAGCCATAAAAACTCATATGCAATAAAGCTAAAACCATCAAAATAAATGCAGGTAAAATTACCCACAAGCTGATAGGTAAATTTAGCTCAAAAGCAGAAATTGTGAAAGTGTAATTTCCCAAATTTAGATTATAAACTAAGGCTGCTACGATTAAAAGATAAACTAAACTTGCAAAGAAAAATAATTTTACTTTCATAATTCTTTCCTTTTTTCTAAGTTTTCACGACAATTTATACAATATTTTGCGTGAGGTTTTACTTTGAGTCTTTCAGGATGTATATCTTCATCACAATACTCACAAATTCCATAAGTATTGTTATCTATTTTGCTTAATGAATGTTTAATTTCTTCTAATTCTGTTTTTAAATTTTCGTTGATTTTTAAGTCAATATGTGAGCTGTTGTCAATTTGTTGTAAATCAACTTCATCTCTTGGTTCACTATCTTGCAGATCATGGATATTGTCTATATTGCCTTGAAGTTCTTGTAAAATTTCTTTTTGTCTTTGAAGTAATATATTTTTAAATTCTTCAAGATTTAACTCTTGCATAAATGCTCCTATTTGTGGTATGGATGATTTGTATTAATGCAAAATGCACGATAAATTTGTTCTAAAAGCATAGTTTTAGCAAATTTATGCACTAAAGTCATTTTGCTAAGAGCTATGCTTGTATGCATTTGTGCGATGAATTCTTTTTCAAGGCCATAAGCACCGCCTATAAAAAAAGAAATTTCATTTTTATCTTGTAATAATTTAGCAAATTCTATACTTGTAAGCTCTTTACCCTTTTCATCTAAAGCTATGCAAAAACCTTTTTTATAAGGATTTAGCGCGTTTGTATAAGATTTTTTTGCTTCTATGGTATTGGTATTTTGTGCTAAATTAATTTTATTGTTAAAAATACAAATATCATTAAAATTGCAAAATTTTTTGATGAGCTTGGTGTAGTGCTCATCTATTTTACTAAATTCATTATTATTGTTTTTTTGAATGCTTAAAAGATTAATATGCATTTTTAATTTTTAGAAAAAAATCTTAAAAAATCTGCTATAAATTTTTTATGTTCACTTCTTTCTACAATAGCATCAATTAATCCATGTTCAAGTAAAAATTCGGCCTTTTGAAAGCCTTCTGGTAAATCAGTACCTATAGTTTGTTTGATAACTCTAGCTCCTGCAAAGCCTACTAGGGCACCAGGTTCAGCCATAATGATATCTCCAAGCCAAGCAAACGATGCGCTCACTCCACCCATAGTTGGATCAGTTAAGACAGAAATATAGGGAAGCTTTTCTTCTGCTAATAGCTTTAATGCTGCACTTGTTTTGCTCATTTGCATTAAAGAATAAGTGCTTTCTTGCATTCTAGCTCCACCACTTGCACTCACTATAACAACAGGAGTTTTTTTCTCAATCGCTCTTTCAATAGCTCTAAGAATTTTTTCACCTTCTACTGAGCCCAAACTTCCACCCATGAAAGAAAAATCAAAAACAACTAATTGAGTTTTAATGCCATCTATATTGCACTCGCCGCTTATTATAGCGCTTTTTCTTCCTGTTTTTTCTTCATTTTCTGCTAATCTTTTTTTATATGATTTACTATCAACAAATTTAAGTGGATCAATTGCATGTAAATCTTTATCCATTTCTACAAAAGTATCTTCATCACTAAGTAGCTCGATGCGTTTTAAAGGATTTAATCTCATATGAAAATTACATTTAGGACAAACATTATAACAAGTTTCTATTTCTTTATAATACATTAACGCATGACAAGAATTACATTTTACCCAGTGATTTGGAGCTTCGCTTGGAGCGGCTTGTTTGCGTCTTATACTAGAAAAAATATCTAAAAAATTCATTATCTCTACCTAAAATAAAATTTCAAAATTATAGCAAGATTTTAGTATTTTTAAAATCTTGCACCCAACATAAACTCGAATTTGCTTAAGTCGTCTTTTGAATTAGTGTTAAATGGTTTAGCAAAAACTAAATTTAAAGCACCTAGTGGGGTTAGCCACTCAAAGCCAACACCTGTGCTCCATCTTTGAATTTGACTTAAAGAACTTTCTCCTATGGCACCATAGTCAAAAAACACACTTCCTCTTAGTTTGATTCTATCAAAGATTGGAAAGCTAAGCTCTACAGAATTTGCAAAAGCCACTGTACCACCTGTTTCATCACCCCATTCGTTTTTAGGACTCACGCTTCTTCTATCAAAACCTCTAATAGTTCCTATGCCTCCAAGGTATAATTTTTCATTGATAGGTAAATAACCTTGATCCCATACCTTATAAAAACTTGCTTTATAGCGATAAATCAAATCCCAACCTATAAATTCTTCTAAGCCTTGATAATAATTAAATTTAGTAGTAGAGCTTATAAATTCTTGATCTCCACCTAAGCCTGCATATTCAAGTGAGGTTGAAGCGATAAAACCTGATCTTGGTAGATAATAATCATCTGTATTGTTAAATACTATTGAAGGAGTGATAGAACTTTTGTAAGTTTTACCGAGTTTATATCCTTGAGCGATTAAGCGATCACTCAAATGATAAATATCACTTTGCTCAAGATTGTAAGTTAAATCTATGCTTGTATATCTTCCCAAAGTTTTACCAACACTTATATCAAAACCATAGTTTCTCTCATCATAACTATCCCATTCTAAGCGATCTGAATATAATGATCCTCCAAGAGAATAATCACTATCATTTACTCTAGGATTTCTTAAAGATATTCTACCTGAAAGTGTATCATCACCTTTGTCTATACTTACACTTCCTTTCATGCCAGAGCCTAAGATATTTGCATCAGATAATGAAGCACTAAGTAAAATTCCATCACTAGTTCCATAACCAATACCACCTGAAATAGCTCCAGTTGAAGCTTCTTTGACTTCTACTATCAAATCAATATGTGTATCATCTACTCTTTGTTCTTTAATATCTACATTTTCAAAATATGCAGTTCTTCTTAGAGCATTTCTTGAGTCTATTAAATCAGTTCTATTATAAAGATTGCCTTCGGTTAGATAAAGCTCTCTACGAATAACCCTATCAACTGTTTTAGTATTACCTGAAATTTCAACATTTCTAACATATACTTTTTCATTAGGTATGACTTTAAAAATAATCACAGCTTCATGGTTTTCTTTATCTTTTTGTATATCAGGTATAACCTGTACAAAAGCATAACCCAAATCAGCCGTCTTTGTTTCTATAGTTTTTATATCTTCTCTTAGTTTTTCTATATTAACTATTTTTCCAACACTTAATTTTAAATCATTTACTAAAGCTTCATTTTCTTCATCACTAAAAATAGGATTAAAAATTTTAATCCCTTTAACTTTATAAACCTCGCCCTCGTTGATAAAATAAGTTAAATCAGCTTGATAAGTATCTGTATAAGTATTTAAAAAAGCAGGAGATACGCTTACATCAAGATAACCTTCTTTTAAATATACATCTGAAATTCTTGAGCTATCATTTGCAAGATCAAAGATTTTAAGCTTACCATCGTTAAAGCCCCACATCCAGCCTAGGGCTTCTCTTTGTTTATTTGCTACCGCAGGTTCAATATCTGAATAACTTAAATTTTTTGCACCACTTAAATGTACTTTTTCTATGATGATATTTTCCCCACGATTTACAACAAAAGTAAGTTTTAATGAGCTTGAATTACTTAATTTTTCATCTTTGATTTCTACAACAGTATCATAAAAACCTTTGGCTTGATAAAAAAGTTTGATTTTTTCAGCTGCGTCTTTAGCTGAATTTTCATCATATAAAATTCCAGGTTTTAAACCAACAAGACTTTCTATTTGTTTTCTATCATTACTTGCTATACCTTGAATGTCTATTTTTCCAATGGAAGGTTTTTCTATTACTTTAAAAATTAGCACCCCATTTTTTTCTTCTACTACTATATCTTTAAAATAATTTCTATCAAAAAGGTTTTTAATTGCTGTATCTATACTAGCAGGATCGATTTTTTGTCCTATTTTTAATTTAGAAATCGCAATAGCACTTTCTTTAGAAAGTTGCGATAAGCCTTCAAATTTTATATCTTTAATCGTAGCTGCACATAAAGAACTTGAGAGTGCAAAGAAAACAAACCATTTTTTCATCATTTTACCTAAATTTTTATATACAAAATCGTTATAATACCAAAATATTTTTAACTAATGCTTTTTAAGGAAAATTTATGAAAGTAGGTATAATCGGACTTGGCTTAATAGGTGGATCTTTGGGCCTTAGCTTAAGAGAGAATAAATTAATAGATTTAGTTTGCGGATATGATATAAACAAAGAATTTGAACAAATCGCGCTAGAGCGAAAATTAATAGATAAAATTGTTTCATTTGAAGAGTTAAAAAAATGTGATGTAATTTTTTTAGCTATCCCTGTAAGAGCTATTGTAAAAATTTTAAAAGAATTTCAAGGCATTTCTAAAGATTGCACTATCATTGAGCTTGGAAGTACAAAAGAAGAAATTATTAAAAATTTACCTTCTTATTTACAAAGTCAATTTATCGCAGCTCATCCTATGGCAGGAACAGAAAATAGCGGTCCAAATGCAGCTATAAAAGACTTGTATAAAAATGCAGTTTGTGTTTTATGTGATATGCAAAATGCTGATCATATCCATCAAAAAAGAGCTATAGAAATTTTTTCAGATTTAGGAATGAAGCTTGTATTTATGGATAGTATCGCGCATGATCATCATGCTTCTATCATTTCACACTTACCGCATGTGATTAGTTTTTCTTTGGCAAATTTTGTAATGAAAGAAGAAAATAAAAAAAATATAGCCCACCTAGGAGGTCCTTCTTTTAAAGATATGTGTAGAATTGCAAAATCAAACCCTCAAATGTGGAGTGGTATTTTTGAACAAAACAAACAAAATTTATTAAATTCTATTGATTTATTTCAAAAAGAACTACAAGAGTGTAAAAAAATGATAGAAAAATGTGATATAAATGAACTTGAAGCTTGGATTAAAAGTGCAAATAAGTTAAGAGAAATTTTGTAAAATTTTTTATAATTTACTCTTAATTTGCTAAAGCATAATATATTTTTACAAAAATTATACAATAGAAAGTGGAGAATATGGTTTTTACGCGTAAAAGATCAAATAAAAAATGGATTTTTCTAGTTTTTTTAATACTTTTAGCCTTTGGGGTTTTTGTGTTAAATACAAAGCTGTTTGAAAAAAATCCTCCATTAATCCAAACAAAATCAGATATTATTTATAGCAATTTAACAGATCCTATATCTATAGAAATAAGCGATGAAAGCGTTTTAAAAGATGTTAAAGTCACACTATTTAAAGCAAATGAATTAAATGGTGAAATGCTTGTTAATGAACATGTTAAAGGTAATAAAAAAAGTGTCCATTTTGATTTAAAACTACCAAAACCAGCTTATAAAGAAAATGTTGATTCTTATAAGCTTGTAATAGAAGCAAGTGATAGTAGTTTTTGGAATTTCTTTTTAGGAAATCAAGCGCTTAAAGAAGTGAAAGTTATCATTGATACCAAAAAACCATTTGTAGAAATTTTAGACAATTCTTATCAAATCGAACAAGGTGGAGTAGGTAGTGTGGTATTTAAAGCAAGTGATGAGAATTTACAAGAAGTTTATATCACAACTGATAAAGATAAAATTTTTAAAGCAACTCCTTATGTGAAAGAAGGATATTATGCTGCTTTGATTCCTTGGGAGGCAACTGATGAGCATTTTAGAGCTTATGTGGTGGCAGTGGATAAAGCAGGTAATGTAAACAAGCAAAGAATTAGATATTATTTTACCAATAAAAAATACCGTGTATCAAATATAAAAGTAAGTGATAGATTTTTAGATGGAAAGATTGAATTTTTAGCACAAAAATATGCTCCAAAAGATAGAGAGTTAAGCAGGCTCGAAAAATTTAAATTTGTTAATGAGGACTTAAGAGCTTCTAATGAAGTTATCATTCATGATATTACGAGTAAAGTTCCTGATACCATGATTAATAATTTTAAAGTCAATCTTTTCAAGCCTTTAAAAAATGGCCAAAAAGTAGCTGATTATGCCGATCATAGGTTTTATTCTTATAATAATCAAGCATTTAGTAGCTCTTATCATATGGGGCTTGATTTAGCAAGTGTAAAAGAAGCGCCTATCATTAGCAATAATGATGGTGAAGTGGTATTTGTACAAGAAAATGGAATTTATGGACTAAATATTATTATTTATCATGGTTTTGGGATTTATACTCTTTATGGACATTGCACTAATGTGGATGTAAATGTGGGCGATAGAGTTAAAGCGGGTGATGTTATAGGCACTACAGGCACTACAGGCTTAGCGCTTGGAGATCATGTGCATTTTGGTGTTTTGGTGCAAGGTGTTGAAGTGCGTCCTGAGCAATGGCAAGATGCAAAATGGATAAAAGAAAATATCTATAATGTATTAGAATCAAGCAAAAAAAGAATTTTGAGTGAATAAAAATGAATCAAACAACAATAGCAAAAGAAGTTAAAGGTGTTGGTATAGGTTTGCACAAGGGTGAGCCTATTAGTATAAAATTAGAGCCATTAGAAGCTGGTAGTGGTATAGTGTTTTATAGAAGTGATTTGGGAATTTCTTATGAAGCAAAGCCTGAAAATGTCATCGATACACAAATGGCTACTGTAATAGGCGATCATAGGGGTTATGTTTCTACTATAGAACATTTAATGAGTGCGATTAATGCTTATGGTATTGATAATGTGCGTATAGTTTTAGACGCAAACGAAGCTCCTGTAATGGATGGTAGCAGTATAGGTTTTTGTATGATGCTTGAAGAAGCAGGTATAAAAGAGCTTGAAGCGGCAAAAAAAATTTTAGTGATTAAAAAAAGTGTAGAAGTAAAAGAAGGCAATAAATTTGTGCGTTTAAGTCCTACGGATATGCCTATTATAAACTATACAATCGAATTTGATAATCCTATTATAGGCAAACAAAATTATTGTTTTGAATTTAGCAAACAAAACTACATAGAGCAAATAGCAAGAGCAAGAACCTTTGGGTTTTTAAAGGATGTTCAAGCTTTAAGAGCTATGAATTTAGGTCTTGGTGGAAGCCTAGAAAATGCTGTTGTGATTGATGATAATCGTATTTTAAACCCTGAAGGTTTGCGCTTTAAGGATGAATTTGTGCGTCATAAAATTTTAGACGCTATTGGGGATTTAACCTTGCTTGGATGTAGAGTTTTTGGAGATTATACTTCTTATGCAGGTTCACACAAGCTTAATCATCTTTTAACTAAAGAACTTTTAAAAGATCCTAGTACCTATGAAGTGGTAAGCTTAGAAAAAAGCACACATAAGGTTTATGAAAAGGTTTTTGCATAAAAAAGGTTACTTTGCTTTTAAATGCCATAGCAAAACCTTTAATGCTTGGTATTTATGAAAATGATTTATTGTTAAATACCATTGAAAGTGATTTAAAAGTTAGCGAGGTTTTACCAAAAATATTACAAGAATTACTTTCACAATATGAGTTTGAAAAGCTTATTTATGTACATGGGCCAGGTTCTTACATGGGTATAAAAATTTCTTATGTTTCTTTTGAGACATTAGCCATAGTCAAAAACATTCCTTTAAAAGCAATCAGTGCTTTTGAGTTAAATAACAACACTCCTATATCTGCAAACAAACATTTATGTTTTGTAAAAAAAGACAATGGCGAAATTATTTTAGAGAAGACACAAGCAGGAAGTTTTTTTATGCCTCAAAGTTTAAAAGGTTTAAATTTAAGCAAAGAAAATACACCTTTTTATGTTTTAGATGCAATTAATTAAGGTAAAAAATGAAAATTTTAGTTCCTGCGACAAGTGCAAATTTAGGTCCTGGTTTTGATTGTTTGGGCTTGAGTTTAAAACATTTTAATCAAACTATAGTTGAAAAATCTAAATTTTTTAGTATTAACATACATGGAGAAGGTGAAAATAATATCTATCTTAAAAAAAATAATACTTTTGTTAATATTTTTTATGAAATTTATCAAAGACTTAGTGGTAAAAAAGATAATTTTCGTTTTGTTTTTCAAAATAATATCCCTTTAGCAAGAGGTATGGGAAGTTCCTCTGCTGTAATAATTGGAGCTATTGCTTGTGCTTATGAATTAAGCGGATTTAAAGCAGATAAAAATATCATTTTAAATGAAGCTTTAAAATATGAAAATCATCCAGATAACATAGCTCCAGCAGCTCTTGGAGGTTTTGTGTGTGCATTAAATCACAATCAAAAAGTCTTAGCTATAAAAAAAGAAGTAGATAAAGACTTACAAGCTGTTATAACTATACCAAATGTAGCGATGAATACTCAAAAATCAAGAACAGTTTTAGCTAAAAAAATTAATCTAGAAGATGCTGTTTTTAATCTTTGTCATGCTTCATTTTTAACTGCTTGCTTTTTAGAGAAAAAATATGATTTATTAAAATATGCAAGTTTAGATAAACTTCATCAAAATCAAAGAATGAAACTTTTACCTGAGCTTTTTGAAGTACAAAAATTAGCTTTAGATAATAATGCTCTCATGAGCACGCTTTCAGGCTCAGGTTCGAGTTTTTTCACTCTAGCTTATAAAGATGATGCTAAACAAATCAAAGAAAAAATCAAAAATAAATTTGCTAAATTTAGAGTTGAGCTTTTAGAATTTGACGATGAGGGCTTTAAAATTTGCTAAAAATTCCAAAAAAAAGATATAATTTTGAAAAACCATATACCCATTAGAATGTGCATTGTTTGCAAAGGTCGTTATGAAAAGCAAAGTTTGCATCAATTTCAAATAAAAAATTCTCAAATTATCACTAAAGTGGAATTTGGTAGGAGTTTATATATTTGTAATCCATGTTTTGAAAAAGATGAAAAAACATTGCAAAAAGCTTTTATGAGAGCTTGCAAAGGCAATTTTTATGGCAGTATAAATCAGCAGGATTTAAAGGAGATATTTTTTAATGACAGATGTAAAGATTAGCGAAATCGCTCAAGAGTTAGGATATACTAGTAAAGAAATTATAGAAAAAGCCAATGAAATAGGCTTAGAGGATATAAAATCCCCTAACAAAAAAGTATCTTCTGAAATCGCAGAAGCGATTTATCAATATGTACAATCTGGTGAAATACTAGATGTGGTAAAAAAAGTGGCCAAACCTAAAAAAGAAAGTGCGACTAAAAAAACTACTACTAAAAAAGAAGAAAGCAAAAAAGAAGAGAAAAAAACTACTAAAAAAGAAACAAAAACTCCTGTTAAAACAACAAATGAAAAGAAAGAAGAAAGTAAAAAAGAAGAAAAGCAACCTGAAAATCCTATTAAAAATGAAGCATTAGAAGAAAAAAAAGAAGAAATTAAATTCGATGAAAAACTAGGCTCTAATTTAAATTTAGCTAAAAGAAGAGGTTTAGTTATCGTTAAAAAGAAAAAAGAAGAAAGCAAAGAAAACCAAACAAACAATGAAGAAAAATCTAATATACAAAATACTCAAGGCTTGAGCCTTAGTATGATTTTTTCAAATTCAGATGAGAATTTAAAAAGAAAGAAAAAAGAAAAGAAAAATCATCCTGCGACAAGTAAAAAAGAAAACACTACTAAAATGGATCTTTTAGGAGATAAAGACTTTGCTGATATTTCTTTAGAAGATGATGATATGGTAGTTTTACCTGATTTTAGTGTAAAAGAAAACAAACCAGCACAACCAGCAAACAAAAAACAACCAAATATTTTAAAGCAATCTTTAAATAACTCTATCAACCCATTTGGCGAGGGTGGTATACAAAGAAGAAGTCGTAAAAAACCACCTAAAAAGGTAGAGAAAAAAGAAAGTGAAGCTATAACAAGTGTAAGCATACCTAAAGAAATTCGTGTGTATGAATTTGCTGAAAAACTTGGTAAAAACACCGGAGAAGTTATCTCTAAACTTTTCATGCTTGGTATGATGACAACTAAAAATGACTTTTTAGATGAGGATGCTATAGAAATTCTTGCTGCTGAATTTGGAGTGGAGATTAATATCATTGATGAGGCTGATGAGTTTGATTATGTAAAAGATTATGATGAAAATCAAACAGAAGAAAATTTAAGCCAAAGAGCTCCGGTTATTACTATTATGGGGCATGTTGATCATGGTAAGACTTCTTTGCTTGATTATATAAGAAAATCACGCATTGCAAGTGGCGAAGCAGGTGGGATTACTCAGCATGTTGGCGCTTATATGGTGGAAAAAAATGGTAGAAAAATCACTTTTATCGATACTCCAGGCCATGAGGCATTTACTGCTATGCGTGCAAGGGGAGCTAGTATAACTGATATTGTTATTATCGTAGTAGCTGCAGATGATGGGGTAAAACCACAAACTAAAGAGGCGATCAATCATGCAAAAGCAGCTAATGTACCTATTATCATTGCTATTAATAAAATGGATAAAGAAAACGCAAATCCTGACATGGTAAAAACCCAACTAGCAGAAATGGACATCATGCCAGTAGAATGGGGCGGAAGCCATGAATTTGTGCCAGTTTCAGCTAAAAAGGGTGATGGTATAGAGGATTTACTTGAAATTGTATTGTTACAAGCTGATATTTTAGAGCTTAAAGCAAATCCAAAAGCCCATGCTAAAGCAAGTATTATAGAATCTTCAGTGCAAAAAGGTAGAGGTCCTGTGGCTACTATCATCGTGCAAAATGGTACTTTAAGAGTGGGAAATACAGTCGTAGCAGGGGAGGCTTATGGTAAAGTGCGTGCTATGAGCGATGATCAAGGTAAAGCTTTAAAAGAAATAGGCCCAGGTGAGTGTGGGGTGATCATAGGTCTTAGTGAAGTAGCTGATGCAGGAGAAACGCTAATAGCCGTAGATAGTGATAAACAAGCAAGAGAGTATGCTAATAAACGCCATGAATACAATCGCCAAAAAGAATTAAGCAAATCCACTAAAGTGAGTATAGATGAGCTTGGTGCAAAAATCAAAGAAGGCAATTTAAAAGCCCTTCCTGTAATCTTAAAAGCAGATGTGCAAGGTTCACTTGAAGCGATTAAGGCTAGTTTAGAAAAACTCAAAAATGATGAGATCAAGGTTAATATCATCCATAGCGGGGTAGGTGGGATTACTCAAAGCGATATAGAGCTTGCGAGTGCTAGTGAAAACTCTATCGTTTTAGGCTTTAATATACGCCCAACCGGTGAGATCAAAGAACGTGCTAAAGATAAAGGCGTAGAGATAAAAACTTATAATGTTATTTATAACTTGCTTGATGATGTAAAAGCCTTGCTAGGTGGTATGATGAGTCCTATCATCTCTGAAGAACAACTTGGTCAAGCTGAAATTCGCCAAGTGATCAATGTACCAAAACTAGGACAAATCGCAGGTTGTATGGTAACAGAAGGCACGATCAATCGTGGTGCGAAAATCAGGCTCATTAGAGATGGGGTTGTGGTATTTGAAGGTAATGTAAGCTCACTTAAACGCTTTAAAGATGATGTAAGAGAAGTTGCAAAAGGCTATGAGTGTGGTGTAGGCATAGAAGGTTGTAATGATATGAGAGTGGGAGATTATATAGAAAGTTACAAAGAAGTTGAGGAACAAGTAAGCCTATGAACCCAGCTGAAATCAAAAAGCTACGCACAGAAAGCATTTTAAAAGAACTTATACCAGAAGCTTTAGCAAATTTAGACAACGAAGCTTTAAAAAATTTATGCGTAGTGGATGTAGAGTGTAAAAAAGGCAGATACGATGCTTTTGTGTATTTAGATAAAATGTTTTTTAATATCCAAGAGCAAGAAATCATACTCAATCAGCTTAAAAAAGCTGCCCGTGCTTTGCAAAATTACTGCATGAGTGAGCAAGGGTGGTATAGATGTCCGAATTTTCACTTTAAATTTGATGATAGATTAGAGTATCAAAACCACATGGATGCTTTATTTGAAAAAATCAAAAAGGAACAAAATGAATCTTGAAGCACTTTGTAAAGAAGCAGGGCTTAGCTTTTATGATGATGAGCTGGTAAGTGAAAATGGTAGAAAGATCTATAGAATTTATGTGCAAAAAGAAGGTGGGGTAAATCTTGATGATTGTGCTAAGCTTAGTGAGATTTTATCGCCTATTTTTGATGTAGAGCCGCCTGTGGGCGGGGAGTATTTTTTAGAAGTATCAAGCTGTGGGCTTGAAAGAAAGCTTAGCAAGCTAGATCATTTTTCAAAAAGTATAAATGAACTCGTAAAAATCACTACAAATGAAAAAGAAAAAATCGAAGCAAAAATCATCGCCGTAGATGATGAAAATATCACTTTAGAAAATTTAGAAACTCAAGAAAAAACTACTTTAAATTTTAGCGACATAAGAAAAGCTAAAACCTTTGTGCAGTGGTAGAATAATAAATTTTTAATATCTAAAAAGGCTTAATTTATGAATATAAATTCAATTGATGATTATGAAAAATTTTTAAATATAGTTTATGAAAGGTATAAAAATAAACTTTTAGAATTTAAAAAAGATGATATAGAATTTTATAAGAATAACAATGAAATCAAAAAATTAAAAACAAAAGAAGGTTATTATTTTTATGTCGCTAAAAACGCAAAATCAATAGTATCGTTTGCTAGTGCAAGTAAAAAATTATGCGATACATTTACTATGGATAGTTTTTTAGATAAATTAAAAGGTGTTGCTGATAAGCAAATTAGATCTTATAATCCTATTATATATAAAGATATTTTAGAAAACAGCGGTTTGGTTTCAGATGAATCAGATTATTTTTTGATTCCTTCAAATCCAGAAGTTTTTGATCTTGAAGGTTATGTTAATGAAAATAAAGGTAAAGAATTAACATGGGGTGAAAAAGGAGCAGGGGCGCTTTTAAGCATGAAGTCAAATAGTAAAGTATTTTTCTATATAGCTAGAGAGTCTTTAGTTCGTTTTTATGGTGTAGTGAAAGAAATTAAAGAAGATGGAAAATTTATTATTAATAAAATTCAAAAATTAGAAAAAACAATAAGTTTAAATGATGCTAGAGAGTATGGCTTTAAAGTACCTCAGCGTAATCAAAATTTTTATAATATGTTTGTCTTGAATTATCTATTATTGGCAAATAATTTAATAAAAGGTAAAAAAATGACTATAGATGATGAAGTAAATATAAAAAATCCACCTTTAAATCAAATTCTTTATGGGCCTCCAGGGACAGGAAAAACTTATCAAACGATAGATAAGGCTTTAGAGATTATATCAAAAGAAGAAAAAATACAAATTCCAAGCAAAGATGATAGAAAAAATAGAAAAGAATTATTTGATGAGTATGTAGAAAAGGGTCAGATAGTTTTTACTACTTTTCATCAAAGCTATGGATATGAAGAATTTGTAGAAGGTATAAAGCCTCGTATAGATAGCAAAGAAAATTCTAAAGAAGTAGAATATGAAATAAAAGACGGAATTTTTAAAGAACTTTGTAAAAAAGCTTTGGATAATTACAAAGTATCTTTATTAACACAAGAAGAATTTGTAAAGAGTGAAGATTTAGAAAACAAAATAGAAATTTTTTTAGATGAATTAGTAGATCAACAAAAATTTATAGAAAAAACTCAAAGTGGTGGATTTAAATTAGAAGAATATAATGAAAAATATAGAATTATCACAGATGATACTAATGCAAATTTGTATTTAAATTTAGAAATTTTTAAAACGCTTTTGGAAAATAAAGATAAGATTATAAACGGAAGAAGTATTAAGCAAATTTTAAATAATAAACATAGAAGACAAATTGATAGTTATTATTTTCAGCTAGTTAAATTGTTTAAAGAACGAGAACAAGATTATAAAGTAGATAATAATTCTAGTAAAAAGCCGGATTTAAAACCTTACATAATCATCATAGATGAGATTAATCGTGGTAATGTAAGTAAGATTTTTGGTGAACTTATAACCTTGATAGAGCCTAGCAAAAGAATAGGTGAAAAAGAAGAGTTGAGAGTAAGATTGCCTTATAGCGGTGAAGAATTTGGAGTGCCTAAAAATGTTTATATCATAGGTACTATGAATACAGCTGATAGAAGTATAACTTCACTTGATACAGCATTAAGAAGACGCTTTGAATTTATCGAGATGATGCCTAATGCTGAAGAGTTAGAAAAATCAAAATATAAAGATGTAAATTTAAAAAAATTATTAGAAGCTATAAATACTCGCATAGAATACTTGCTAGATAGAGAAAAGACTATAGGACACGCATTTTTTATAGGTATTGATAATTTAGATGACTTAAAAAAAGTTTTTCAAAACAAAATCATTCCGCTTTTGCAAGAGTATTTTTATAATGATTATGCATTGATTGACGCGGTTTTAAATGAAAATGGTATGCTAAAAAAACAAGATAAAAATAATGATTATTTGAAAAATATTACAAATTTTATAGAAAGAGATAATGGTATTTATAAATTTAGTAATAGCAAAGATTGGGATAAAAGCACTTTTATAAAAATATATGAAAATGATAAATAATAATACCTTTTCTATCATCGAGCACCAAGTTTTTTCTAAAGAAAATTTGCGTGAAATTTTCGAAGAAAAAGCTGAAAGATTTTATAAAGAATTAGAAGACTTTGCAGAAAATAATGAAAGTCTTCTAGGCTTTAAAAATAAAAACGCCTTAAAAGCTAAAAATTATGTCGGTATTATACAGACTAAAAGCGGTGTTTTAGAAATCTTGCCAAAATGCATGGCAGAAGATAAACTATCAAGTGAATGTAAAGAAAAATCAAAAGAAGATACTAATTCAAAATACGATAAAGAAAAATTAAAAAAATGTTATAAACTAGATAATATCTTTAAAAATGATGATTTTAGCGAAGAAGATCTTAAAAATGATCCTAGAAATCTTTTAATCAATATGTTAAAAACCTTAAAAAATTCCCCCTTTAAAAAATCTCAAATTTCATCTTTACAAATTGCTAAAATGCCTTTGTTTGAAGTATTTATCACGATGTTTTTAGATGAATTTGATAGTGTGTATAAAAAAGGTTTGATGAGATCTTATGTAAGTAGCGAAGAAAACAGAACTTTTTTAAAAGGAAAATTACTTTTTAATGAGCATATAAAATCAAATTTAATACACAAAGAAAGATTTTTCACAAGTAGCGATGAGTTTGTTTTAGACATAGCTCCAAATCGCTTGATAAAATCAACGCTAAATTTTTTAAAATCCAAAACAAGCTTGAATAAATTTAAAATCATCAAAGCTATGCAAATGCTTGATGAGGTAGAATTTTCTAAAAATTATGAAAAAGATTTTAGTTTTAAAATTTCAAGACATTTTGATTATTATGAAAATATACTTTCTTGGTGTAAGATATTTTTGCAAAATAAAACTTTTACTCTATATAAAGGCAAAAACGAAGCCTTTGCTTTACTTTTTCCTATGGAAAAACTTTTTGAAAACTATGTAGCTTATATGTTTAAACTTGCTAATCCTAATGAAAATATAAAAACCCAAAGCAGTGGAAAGTATCTAATCTCAAAAAATGATGAAAAATGTTTTATGTTAAAGCCTGATTTATATATAGAAAATAAAATGATTTTAGATGCCAAATGGAAAATTCCAGATGATAGTGAAGATGAGGAAAAACATGGTATATCGCAAAGTGATTTATATCAAATGTTTGCTTATGCAAATAAATACGAGATAAAAGAAATTTATCTTATTTATCCTCTATGTGAGAGAACTTTTGACTTAAGAGAGAAATTAAAAACCAAAGATATTAAGTTTTTAGCGCAAGGTTTTTTAAAAGCTTGCGATGAACATGTAAAGCTTAAGGTATTTTTTGCACCTTTACCTTTTTAGGAAGTAACATGAATCACGAATTTTATATGAATTTAGCCATAGATGAAGCTTGGAAATATCAGCTTTTAACCTACCCTAATCCAGCCGTAGGTTGTGTGATCTTAGATAAAAATGGTAAAATTTTAAGCATAGAAGCACACAAAGAAGCGGGCAAGGCTCATGCAGAACTTGAAGCAGTAAGCAAAGCTTTAAAAGCACTTAATCTAAATTTAGATTTACCACAAAATGCAAACGATTTGCATGAGTTTATTTGTCAAAATCATCAGGGGTTATTAAAAGGCGCTAGTGCTTATGTGAGCTTAGAGCCTTGTAATCATCAGGGCAAAACCCCACCTTGTGCAAAGCTTTTTAGCACACTTGGTTTTAGCGAAGTTTTTATCGCCACTAAAGATGAGCATAAGCTCGCAAGCGGTGGAGCAGAGTTTTTAAAAAATCAAGGCATAAAAGTTTACATGGGAATTTGTGAACAAAGAGCTAAAGAGCTTTTAAAGCCTTTTTTAAAATGGCAAAAATTAAGCTTTAAATTTTTTAAACTAGCTCTTTCTTTAAATGGCTCTGCTTATGGTAAAATCGTAAGTTCTAAAGCAAGTAGAATCTATGCTCATGCATTGCGCTCAAAGCTTGATTTGCTTGTAGTGGGTGGAGAAACTATAAGACATGATAGGCCTATTTTAGATGCAAGACTAGCTCAAGCTAAAGCACCAAATTTATGCATATTAAGCCGTCAAAATTTAGAAAGTTTTGATTTAAACATTCCTTTATTTAGCGTAGCTGAAAGAGAAATTTTTACAAACATTCCTAGTGAAGCAAAGCTCATCATGTATGAGGGTGGGGAGAACTTTTTAAAAGCCTTTAAAGATGAGTTAGATATGCTTTTGATTTTTTCAAGCTCGAATTTAAATACCTTTGAAAATGTTAAGTTAGATTTAAAGCTAAAGCCTTTATACAAAGGCTTTTTAGAAAATGATACTTATGGGTTTTATGAGATTATTAAATCTTAGTAGATTTTTTGTGAGCTTACTTGTGTGAAAAATTGCGCTAAAGTGTTAGCAAAAAAGCTAGCACTTTGCTCTTCTAATCGTTTTAAAAACTTATCTATAGCATCTTCTTTTTGCCAGATAGGGTTTTGCACTTTGGCTAGTTTTTCTAACTCTTTTTTGGCTTGCTCGTAATTGCTTATTTTATCAATGAGTTTTAATTTTAAAGCCTCATTTGCTAAAAATACTTTTGCATCAGCCCATGAGCTTGTTTGATTTAAATCTAGCTTGCGATTTTTAGCGACAAATTGCGTGAAAAGTTCATAGCTTTGATTAGCTAAATTTTGCAAAAAGTCTTTTTCATCTTCACTCCATTTACGCATGAAAGTTCCTGCTTCTTTGTAATTTCCTGCTTTGATGGTTTGCTCATTTATACCAAGTTTTTGTGCAAGCTCACTTACTTCAAAGCCTTGCATAATTACCCCAATAGATCCTACAAAGCTAGCAGGATTAGCGATGATCATATCAGCTCCCACCGCGCTTAGGTAGCTTCCGCTTGCTATAGTTCCACCTGCATAGACTACCACAGGTTTTTTAGCTTTAAGATCTTGTATAGCTAAAGCTATTTCCATGCTTGGTGCAAAAGCTCCACCAGGGCTATCTATAAAAAGCAAAACTCCTTTTATAGCTTTATCGTCTTTGGCTTTGTAAATTTGTTCTAAAAGATTGCTCGCATCGCTAATTTCGCCTTTAAGATTAATTTGAGCTAGGTTTGCATTAGAAAGTTTGGCATTATCCCCGCTTGGAGTAAGGATTAAAAACACGATAAATAAAAACACAAAGGTTTTAAAATAAGTGTTGATATAAGAAATGGTTTTTCCGATTCCTTTAAAAAATGATTTTATAATCTGCATTCTTTTCCTTTTTAAGTTGTTTAATCAAAAATTAAATCCAAAATTTGACACCAAATTAACATTATACTGATTTTTATAAATTTCATTTAATAATTTTATATCAAAAAAGAATGTTTTATTTGGTTTGAAATTTAGTCCAAGGTTAATGTTGAGTAAGTTAGTATCTAAATCATAGTATTGTTTAAATTTTTGATTTTTAAAATCAATAAAATTTGCATTATTGCTTATCTTTTTTCCTGTTAATCTTTTTTCATACAATATAGAACCTGTTATAGTATTTTTATTTTCATCTAAATTTGGTAATACATAAGAAGAAGTAATCCCTAAAACTAAAGATGTGCTGTTGTGTTTTATGCTATCGTAAGATTTTGAAAAAATTCCACCGCTTTCACTAAATGCATTTTGTTGAAAATAATTGTAATTAAAATATACCAAAGGAGTTAAATTTAAATTTTTATTATAACTAAATTCTTTTGCTACACCTAATTGGGTAGAAGTTATCAATCCATTATATGTTCCTTTTAAAGTATCTGAATTTAGTATATATCTTTGCATGTTGCTTGAGTATAATCCTATGCCAATACCGCTTAAAATTTTAAAATTTTCTAAATTCAAAATATAATTGCTTGATAAATTTGCGTTTTTTGTTTTGATATTAGATGTTGAAAAATCAACATTAGAATATGAAGTACTTAAATGCGTTACGAACATTGAAGAATTAATTTCTTTTCCTACGCTAAGATTGAGTCCATAGGAGCTTCCATGAAAATCATTACCATATATTTTTTTAAAACTAGGTCCCATTTGGAAGATATATGTTTGATTATCATAAAAATTAAAATTAGCTACATCACTTTGATATAATAAATTTGTCGGATAAGTATTACTAGCTAATCTAATATCCTCCATAGGTGTATTTATGAAAGTTGGATTAAGAGTCGAGAGCATGTTATTTTGTCCGAAATTACTGTAGGTGTTTAATAATTGGATTGAATTGGATAAATAATCATTTGATTCCAAGCTTTTTAGACTACTTTGAACGATTTTTTTATCTGCATTATCTAGTAAAATAAAATAATTTTTATAGTTTTCATTTAAGTTATCCATCATTCTAATGCTTCTTAATGCTTGTCCTATAGTGCTATTTTGAGTATTATACGCATTGTTTTTTATAATAGGCTTGACTATTATTTGAGAGTTATCATGTTCAGGTTTTGGTTCAGGTTTTGGTTCAGGTTTTGGTTCAGGTTTTGGTTC